>JBDSIO010000361.1:0-8117 GCA_039917895.1 Fibrobacteria bacterium
GCAACTGGTAGCAGCCCCTGTTCCAATCGTATTCGGGAACCCGTTCCAGGGATCCTTTGGAGTCGAAACGGAAGCCCCCCATGACCGGGACCCAGGACGGGAAATCGCACTCGACGGAAAGCCTGCCGCAGGCCATGCCGGCATGGGGGAAAAAAGGATGGGCGAACCAGCGAATGGGCGCATCGGCTTTGCCCTGGTTCTTGATCACGGTGGTGGAGATCAAAGTGCGGCCCTTGAGCAGCACGCGGCGCTCCAGGTTCAGATCCCAATCCTTGAACGATTGGCGCGAGGTCATGGTGATCATGGCGCCCGCCTGCACCACTTTCCAGGGAGCCAGTTCCATCACGGTGAAGTTGTCGCGCACGTGGAACGGTTTCACCGGGCTGTCCCGCTTCACCCGGCCGACGCCGATCACCCAGACCTCCTCCCCCACCTTGGCCTGGGCCGCGCCCAGCGCGATCTCGAAAGCCTCGGGAGCCCCCTGTCCGTCGAAAGGCCTGGGATCAGGTATGGGGAATTGCGGCCCCGAAAGCAAAGGCCCCTTGGCCGCATCGGTGACCTGCCAGATAAGGCCGCCCGCGCAATAGCGCGATCCGATATGCTTCCGTTCGGCGATCGGGTCCAGAATGGAAACTCGGAGACCTGCGCTATCGAGATGATACATGCCAATAAACTAGGAAAAGGCGGGGAGGACAGGGCACTCAGCTTACCGGGGACCGGTCGGGGCCGAGGCCTCGCAGAAGGCCGGCCAGGAAATCCAGTTCCCGGCGGTTGGGTTGCAGCCGTTGCCACAGGATCCGGGCATACTCCCGTTGCGCCTCCTGTTTACCTTCCTTGAAAAACCCTTTGGAATCGAGATTGGCGAGCAGATCGTTGATGACCCGTGCCGATTCGCCCTGGGTCGGAAACGGTTCCGGGGATTTCCCCGCCGGAATCGAGTCGGTAACGGGCATCCCCATTGCGGAAACCTTTGATCCGGACTGCGGCGCGGATGCGCTCGTAAAGGCGTACAATCCGATCGCCAGGGCATGGGATACGTTTAGGCTCATGGTTTCGGAGGGCAAAGGAATCCTAACGAGATGCGTCAAGAGCAGGGTCTCTTCGCGGAACAACCCCTGCGACTCGCGCCCGAAGACCAGGGCCGCGATACCGCTTCCCGTCCGCCTACGCCACTGGCGCGCGGAAGCGTCCAAGTCTTCGATGCGTTGCGACGGTTCCCGCGCGCGCCGGGTGAATCCGCAGGCCAGGGTGCAATCTGCAATGGCGTCGGTGAGCGAGGCGAAATATTTCGCGCTGTCCAGGGTCTCGGGCACGGCCTTGCCGGTTTTGCGGGCCGCGCCATCGGCGGCGATCCCGGGGCTGCCGACGATGCGCAGATCGGATAGCCCGTAACAGGCCATGGTGCGGGCCGCAAAGCCGACGTTGGCGGCGTTCTCCGGTCCGGCCAACACTACGCACAGGGAGGGGTTCATGACAGGGATGGGATCGGAAGTCCGATGGCCGGGATCTTCAGGCCCCGGGTTCGGACCAGCGTCCATGTTCCTTGATCAGCGCGACCAGGGCTTCCGGAGCCTCTTCCTCGGGGATATTCTTCTTCACTACGTCCCGGCCCACGTATAAGTTGACCTTGCTGGGAGCTCCGCCCACATAGCCGAAGTCCGCATCCGCCATTTCTCCCGGGCCGTTCACGATGCAACCCATGATGGCGATGGAGATGTTCTTGAGATGGGCCGTACGCTGGCGGATCTTCTGCGTCGTGGTCTGCAGATCGAAAAGGGTGCGGCCGCAACTGGGGCAGGCCACGTATTCTGGCTTGGTGCGGCGCACGCCGGCCGCCTGCAATATGTCGTAGCCCAGATGCATGCAGGCCTTAGGCCCGGCGGGGCCTTCCACGTGCAGCATGTCGCCTATCCCGTCGACGAGCAGGGATCCGAAACGGGCCGCCAGCAGCATGTTGCCTTCCGGCGCGCCGTCGCTTTTGCCGCGGAGGATGATGGGATCGGTGCGGCCCTTCAGGGCCAGCCAGGCGGCGAGATGGCGATAGCGCCCGATGGGATTGGCGGCGGTATCGCCGGTCTCCGGAGGCGCGCAGGACCAGAACAAATGCGGCAGGCCTAGCACGTCGACGGGGAGGCGATCCAGATGGGCCGGATCGTCCACCTGGATCTCCAGGTTGGCGGGAAGATCGCTGAGACCGGCCAACAGGCGAGAGCTGGTCAGGGACACCAGTTGGTGTTTGGTGGAGATGGCGAACTCGACGGTGCGAGGCTCCCATACCGTGGGCATATCGGCGCGCGTGGCGTGGGAATCGTGGGTGCCGGACCATTCGATGCGGCGCTCTCCCTTGGGGATGGATTCCGAGGCCGGATCCGCGGTGCCGACGGCGATTTTCTCGCGCCCGCCCAAGGCCAGGTTGCCCAGGTGCAGCAGGGGCACTTCGCGGCGCGCGAATGCGAAGAAATCCAGGCTTTCGGGCAGCGCCGGGGTCGCGTCCAGTTTCGCGGTATCGCACAATTTCACCAGGGCTTTCGCGACCGGGATTTCATGCACCGGATCCTCGGTCAGGGACACGCGAATGGTATCGCCAAGGCCGTCCAACAGCAAAGCGCCGATACCGACCGAGGACTTGAGGCGGCCGTCCTCGCCGTCTCCGGCCTCGGTTACTCCGACATGGAAAGGATAAGGCTTGTGCTCCTTGTCCAGGCGCGCGGCCAGCAGGCGGTAGGCATGCACGACCACGCGTGGATTGGAGGACTTCATGCTGAAGACTATCTGATCGAAGTTCTCGGCCTCGCAGACCCGCAGGTATTCCAGCGCCGACTCGACCATGCCCTCGACGGTATCACCGTATTTCCACATGATGCGATCGGAAAGCGATCCGTGGTTGGTGCCGATGCGTAGGCACACGCCACGATCCTTGGCGGCCCGCACCAGCGGCGCGAAGGCGTCGTACACCTTCTGCACGCCGGCCCCGAAGGTACCGTCGTCGTAGTCGCGCGGCGTGGCGGACTTGGAGTCCACGAAGTTGCCGGGATTGATGCGCACCTTCTCCACCCACTTCACCGCTTCCATGGCCGCGCGGGGCTGGAAGTGGATGTCGGCGGAAACCGGCACGTCGCAACCGGCGGCGCGGACCTTCCGCATGATGTCCTGCAGGCACTCCGAATCCTTTTGGGTGGGCGTGGTGATGCGCACGAGTTCGCATCCGGCCCGCGCCAATTCCAGGGTCTGGAACACGGTGGCGTCGATGTCCTTGGTATTGGTCGTGGTCATGGACTGGACCAGAATGGGCTCATCCCCGCCGATCCAGCGGTTGCCGACGCGGACTTTCAGCGTCTTGCGCCGCACGGGGGAAAAACGGTCCGCGGTGTATTGCAATGTGGTCGCCTGGGTCGCTGGGTTTTGAAAAGATCCGGTTTGCATGGCTATCCCGTTAAAATAGCCGCTTTGCCTAGTTTTGTCCCGAAATCCCCGGAATCCATCAGAAAACCCGCTTTGCCTCCATCTCAAAAATATCGGGAAGATTTTCTGGTTGCCAAACTTAAACCCCAGGTTTATATTTAACCGTATGGTTAAACCAAATAGTTTATCCGGAAAGCCAGGAAAAACCCCTGCCTCCGGTAAGCGCAAATCCGGGCGGGCCTCGCCGCCGATCCCCCCGCCGGCCCCGCCTCCCCCTCCGGCGCCAAGCGCGCCCGCCGAAGGCGGCGACGCGGAAAAGCGTATCCTGGCCGCGGCCCGGCGCGAATTCATCGCCAAAGGGAAGGATGGCGCGCGCATGCAGATCATCGCCAGCGAGGCCGGCGTCAATAAGGCCCTGCTCCATTACTATTACCGCAGCAAGGAGAACCTGTACCTGAAGGTGTTGGAGGAAACCTTGAATACGGTCTGGGGCCGGCTCCGAATCGAATTCCAGGCCTTGGCGCAAAAACAGGCATCGCTCCGGACCGCCGATCAGATCCCGGGCGTCAGCATCGGACCCAGCGTCGAAGGTTTCGTCACCGCGTTCGTATCCACCTACGTACGCACCCTGTCCGCCAATCCGGATTTCCCATTGTTCGTTTTCCGCGAAATCGCCAGCGGCGGCGCCACCTTTCCCCTCGTGCTCCAGAAACTGCTCGGCAACTTCGGCGACATTCCGGCCACCTTGATCAAAACGCTCCAAGCCGAAGCCAAGGCCGGGCTCATCAAACCCGTTCAGCCCGTGCACTTCATCATGAACATGATGGGGATGACGGTTGCCACGTTCCTGGCCATGCCCATGATTCAAAGGCTCGGCCCCGCCGTCGGCCTGAAAATCGAACTCGATGACGACTTCTTCGAGGCGCGCATCCAATCCATCACCGATACCCTGCTCAACGGCATCCGGATCAAGAGGTGAACATGCCATCGCTCCGACCGAAACCACTGAATCGCCTGCCCGAGGGCGCTAAAGCTGCCCTGGCAGCCTTGGTGTCTCCTATGGCTCTCGCCGCCCTCCTCGCATCGACCCCCGCCTCCGCCCTCACTTTGCGCGAAGCGCAGGCCATTCTGATCCGGGACAATCCTGATCTGGCCATCCTAAAGCTCGAAGTGGAACGCGCCGATGCGCAGGCGCAGGAGTCCAAGGCAGCCTGGTTCCCATCCGTGGACGCCATCGGCAGCTACTCCTACACCAGCGAAACGCCAAGCCTCAAACTGGACCTGCCCATCCCTCCTCCGTCCGGTACCCACCTCGATCGCGAGCTGGGCGATCATGACAAAGTGGAATTGGGCTTGGACGCCACCTATCCCTTGTTCACCGGTTTCGCCCGCGGCAACAACCTGGACGCCAAACGCGCGGCGGTCCAAGCCCGCGAGGCCCAGTGGCGCGGGGCTCGCAACCAGATGTCCCTGAAGCTCGGCGCCATGTATTACGCCTGGCAATTGTCCTCGGCCCAGGCCGCTTATCAGGAGAAGGTCTTGGAATATTCCCGGGATCTGCAGAAGCAGTTGCAGGACTTCGTGCGCGCCGGAACCGCCGTGCGCAGCCGCGCTCTGGGCGCCGAAGCCAAGGCCAAGGCTTCCGAGGTCGACCTGCTTTCGGCCGAGAATACCCGCGACTCCCTGGCGATGGAAATCTTCGATTTCCTGGGTGGCAAGGATTCCTCCGGGTTCGGCGCGCCGGAGGATCTTGCCATGGACACCACCGCGCCCGCCCCTCCGGCCTGGGAAGGCGTGAACGGGCCCCGCATGGACCGTCCGGAAGCCGAGGCTTTGGACAAAGGGATAGAACAGGCGCGTTACGGGGCCAAAGGCTTGCTTGGACAGAGATACCCGCAGCTGTACGGAATGGCGGGCGTGCGTTACGCCAATCCCGGATTGGATCTGGCCGGGGATGAATTCATGCCCTACGGACTGCTGGGCCTGCAATTGAAATGGAACCTGTTCGACGGCTCGCGCAACAGCGCCCAGCGCAAGCAACTGGATGTGCAAGCCCGCGTGGTTCAAGAACAGAAGCGCAAGCTGGAGCATGAATGGCGCAAGACCATGGCTACGGCGCGGCTGCAGTTTTCCCGTTGGTCGGCGCAGTTCGAGGCGGCCCGGGCCTCGCGGGACGCGGCCCAAGCCGCCGCGGCGGATCTAAAGCGCCAGTTCGAAGCGGGCGTGGCCACGGGAGTGGATTGGCTGGAAGCGCGCAACAATCAGGCGCGCGCGGAAATGGCGATGGAGCAGGCCAGGACCATGCAGCGGCTCGCGCTGTTGCAATGGGACTACGCCGCGGGAAAGGAGCTGGAATTCTGATGGACAACTTGGATTGCGGGGAAAGCGTGCATAGCGTGGATGAAACCCATGGCCGGGATGACGGTAAAGGGATGGCGGTGGCGGGAACCGGCGCCGCAGCGGCGTTGGCGATCGGTCTGGCGCTGGCGGGCGTGATAACCGGATGCGGGGGGCGCGCGGAACCGGACTTCATCGGATCCGCGATCGTGGAGGCGCAAACCTATCAGGTCGCGGCCATGGTGCAAGGCAAGTTGACCGGCCTGTATAAGCAGGAAGGCCAACCCGTGACCGCGGGAGAACTGCTGGCGGTCTTGGACAGCATCCCTTTTACCCTGCAATTGCTCGAGGCCCAGGCGGGGCTGGTCGAGTTGACCGCGGGCACGCGGGCGAGGGAGAACGAGATCAAGGCGGGTCAGGCCGAAATCCGGGGCCTGGAACGCGACTTCGCCCGCATCGAACCCTTGGTCAAGGAAGGCGCGTTGCCGCCCCAGCAGGGAGACAAGCTTTCCAGCGCCCTGGACGCGGCGCGATTGAAACTCTCGGCCTCCAGGGACATGCTGGCCAGCCTGGGCGGCAAGCGGCAGGGCCTGGAAGCGCGCATTGCCCAGATTAGCGAACAACTGCGTCGATGCTACCTGTGGGCCCCGGCTTCCGGACGCATTCTCACCCGCTATAAGAACCCGGAGGAGATCGCCGCCCCGGGACAACCCGTCTACGAAATCGGGAAAGAGGACACCTTGCAGATAGACTTCTTCGTGCCGCAAACCCTGCTGGCCGGAATAAAATACGGCCAGAAAGTGCGGCTGCGCCTGGATTCCCCGGATGGGAAGAAGGAAGGCGTGTTCCTGCCCGCGGAGATCAGCTGGATCGGCCACGAAGCGGAATTCTCCCCCAAGAACATCCAGACCCGGGAAAGCCGCAATGAACTCGTCTTCCGCGTGCGCGCCCTGGCGCCTAACAAGGATGGGATGCTTAAGCGGGGGTTGCCGGTTGAGGTTTGGAAGTAACGTCCAAGAGAGAGTTTGAGATGATAAGAGAGAGTTCAAAGTGAAAAGTGAAAATTTAAAAGTGCAAAATGGAAGACCGGGTCGCAACCTCGGTTGTCTCCTCCTCAACTTTTCACTTTTCACTTTTCACTTTGAAATTTTCACTCTCGCCGGGCGCGCGCCATGAAACCCATTGTATCAATCCAGGCGCTCGCAAAGGACCACGCAGGAGAAAAGGCGCTAAGAGGCATCACCCTGGACATCCCGGACCCTTGTCTGTTCGGCCTGATTGGAGCGGATGGCGCGGGCAAGTCCACTTTGATGAACATCCTGGCGACCCTGTCCGATGCGGATTCGGGAGGGGCGCGCATGCTGGGTCATGATCTCAAGACCGGATTCCCGGCCATCCGCGCGGACATCGGCTACATGCCCCAGCGGTTTTCGCTGTATCAGGATCTCTCCGTGCTGGAAAACCTGGATTTTTTCGCAGACATATTCGGGATCGCGGGCCAGGCGAAGTCAGGGAGAATGGAGCACTTGTTGGGATTCGCGGGATTGACGTCCTTCAAGGGACGCCGCGCCGGCCTGCTCTCCGGAGGCATGAAGCAGAAGCTGGCGCTGGCCTGTACCTTGATCCACCAACCCAAGCTGCTCTTGCTGGACGAGCCCACGGTCGGCGTCGACCCCGTCGCGCGCCGGGATTTCTGGACCATGCTCAAGTCCCTGCGCTCCCAGGGCATCAGCCTGATCGTATCCACTCCCTATATGGACGAAGCCGCGCTTTGCGACTCGCTGGCGCTTTTGCACCAAGGCTCGATCCTGGCCCAGGGATCCCCAGCGGAGATGTTGGCCGCATATCCCTATCGATTGTACCGGGTGGAAGCGGCGGCGGAGGCCAAGGTCTCCACCCTCAACTACCCCGGGGACCAGGCGCCGCCTCCAGGATTCGAACTCATCTATCCTTCCGGCGGCGCCCTGCATGCGGCGGAACGGCCCGGCCAGGAGGGCGAACCCCTGGCAAGGCTGCGCGCGGCGGTCCCCGCGGCGGCCGCTGCCACTATGGTGCAGCCCACCCTGGAGGATTGCTTCTTCGCGCTCCTGTCCGGCCGGTCCGATGGCCGCTCGCAAAAGGGCGGAGCCTGATGGAATATTCCATCCGCACGCAGCACCTCACCAAGCGCTTCGGCGCCTTTACGGCCGTCGATCAGATCGACGTGGCGGTGGCCAAAGGCGAAATCTTCGGCTTTCTCGGGGCCAATGGCGCCGGTAAGACCACGGCCATCCGCATGCTCTGCGGCCTGCTCGCGCCCACTTCCGGGCAGGGAACGGTAGCCGGCTTCGACATCATCAAGGAAACCGCCAGGATACGGACGCGCATCGGTTACATGT
>JBDSIO010000362.1:0-10944 GCA_039917895.1 Fibrobacteria bacterium
GCGCCGTATCCCACGCTGGTGGGAACGCCGATCACGGGCTTGTCCACCAGGCCGGCTATCACGCTGGGCAGCGCGCCTTCCATACCCGCCACCGCGATGATCACCGAGGCGCGGCGCAGGTCGGGCAGCCGTTTGAGCAGACGATGGAGGCCCGCCACGCCCACGTCGTGCAGGGATTTCACGCGGCACCCCAACAAGCGAGCGGTGAGGGCGGCCTCTTCGGCTACCGGGATGTCGCAGGTGCCGGCGCAGACCACCAGTACGTGGCCGCGCGCTAGGGGCAAAGCAGGTAACGCGGCGGTTCCCTTGTGGTAGACGGCGCGCGCCTCGGGGTGATAACGAAGTCCCGCATGCCGGGTGCGGAGATGGGCGAAGACCTCGGGGCCTACCCGGGTGATGAGGATGCGCCCGGAACGTTTGAGAATGCTTCCGGCGATGGCGTCGATTTGCGGCAAGCTTTTGCCTTCGCCATACACCACTTCCGGGTAACCTTTGCGGGATTCACGGTCATGATCCAGACGTGCGAACCCCAGGTTTTCCTCAGCGGCAACGGCCGTCTGCGAGGCGGCAAATCCGGTCGGTTTAAGGGCCGCGCGCAAAGCGGTGAGCAGCTTCGCATTCCCGGGCCCGGCGCCTCGGAATCGCAGCGAAGATTGGGGAAAATCGGGGTTCATGGGGATGATTCCGGGCCGCGGCGGTGCCGGCGCTTGAAGAAAATCATAGTAAAATCGCCGCTTTGATGATTAAACAATTTGAGGAACGTCGGGTTTTCATACAGCGTCGGGTAGGCGGGGCCGGGGCTCCCGACCAGCCGGAGAAAAACACGAAGCCTGCTCCAACTTTGAGACTTACTATTCCAAACGGGTTCGCAATCAAGGGTTAAAGCGGGAGTCATCCAAGCATGACGTTGTTGGATATCCACGGACAATCGAAGCGCGTTGAACCGCCCACGACCAAGGTAAAATCCCGGGTTCCAGCGACCCGGATGCTGGCCTTCTTCGAAACCGTTCTCGACAATCCCCTGCTCCCCACCCTCGCATTCGGCCTCGTCTTCCATTTCATCCGCTTCCTCCTGCATCTGGCCCTGAACGGCGGTCCCGCGGGTTTCTTCCCGGCCTCGCCATTGCACTGGCTGCTTTGGTTGCCGGAGTTCCTGGTGCCCTACGCGGCTTTGCACCTTATCTCCGCGGGCCACAAGCAGACCAGCGAGGGCATGCACGAACGGATCCTAGAAGGCCTGGAGCGCGGCAACGAGATCCAGAAGGTCTCGATCCTGGGCTTCGCCAAGATTTCCGAAGTGCGCGACCCGGACACCGGCGACCACATCATCCGCATGAGCCATTACTCGCGGATGCTCGCGCAAGAGTTGGCCAAGTTCCCGGAATACGAGAACTACATCACGCGCAACTATTGCGACGAGATCTTCATCGCCGCCCCGTTGCACGACATCGGCAAGGTCGGCATCCGCGACGACATCCTCAAGAAGCGCGGCGGCCTCACCGCCGACGAGTTCGAGATCATGAAGATGCACACCATCATCGGAGGCGACCTGCTGCATGAGCTCGAGCTGAAGCTGGGATGGCGGACGTTCTATTCCTTGAGCAAGGAAATCGCCTATCACCACCATCAGCGTTACGATGGCAGCGGTTATCCCAACGTGCTCGGCGCCACCAAGGCCATGTTCGTGGATCCGGGCATCGGCAAGCCCCTGCAGGGCAAGGCCATCCCGCTTTCCGCCCGTATCGTCGCCATGGCCGATGTGTACGACGCCCTGGTCTCGCGCCGCTGCTACAAGGAGCCCATCCCGCACGAGCGCGCGCGGGAGATGATCGTGTCCGAATCCGGCAAGCATTTCGACCCGGATCTCGTGCAGGCCTTTCTGCGCATCGAAAAGGATCTGATCCGGGTCGCCAAGGAATTCTCCAAGTAACGGGGGATTCCTAACGGATGGGGCTCCGCGGCCGATTCGCCGCCAACCCGGCGGCCGAAACCTTTTCCCCCTTCCCTTTTGCTAATTTACCTGGGCCTGTGTCCCGGCTTCGAAATTTCGGAACGAAGGGGTCGGAACGCTAATCTTCATTTCGGGAGCACGCGCATGCATCTAGTCGTCACCGGCGGTTGTGGTTTCATCGGATCGAATTTCATCCGCCAGGTCTTGGTCTCCCGTCCCGGCTGGCGCGTCACCAACGTGGACAAGCTGACCTATGCGGGCAATCCCGCCAGCCTGAGCGACGTCGCCTCCAATCCCAACTACAAGTTTTTCAAGGCCGACATCTGCGATCGCGCGCTGATGACCGAGATCTTCGCGGGCAAGCCCGACGCCGTGGTGCATTTCGCCGCCGAATCCCACGTGGACCGCAGCATCCTGGGCCCGGAAATCTTCGTGCAGACCAATGTGATGGGCACGCAGGTGCTCCTCGAAGTGGCCCGCAACGCAAAGCTTGGCCGCTTCCTGCATGTCTCCACCGACGAGGTGTACGGTTCGCTCGGCGCCACCGGCCTGTTCTCCGAGACCACGCCGCTCGCCCCCAATTCTCCATACTCGGCCAGCAAGACCGGTTCGGATCTGCTCGTCAACGCCTATCACCACACCTATGGCATGGACACGGTCATCACCCGTTGCTCCAACAACTACGGACCCTACCAGTTCCCGGAGAAGCTGATCCCACTGCTGGTCACCAACCTCATGGACGGCAAGCAGATCCCGATCTACGGGGACGGCAAGAACGTGCGCGACTGGCTGCATGTCGACGACCATTGCTCCGGCATCCTGCTGGCGCTGGAAAAAGGCGAGGCCGGCGAAGTCTACAATATCGGCGGCAGCAACGAGCGCGAGAACATCGTGATCGCGCGGAAGCTACTGTCCCTCCTGGGCAAGGGCGAAGACAGTATCAAATACGTCGAGGACCGCCTGGGCCACGACCGCCGCTATGCCATCGACGCCTCCAAAATCACCGCAGAACTCGGCTGGAAGCCCAAGCACGATTTCGAATCCGGAATCGCATCGACGGTCGAGTGGTACCAGGCCAATGAAAAATGGTGGCGGCCCCTCAAGAAGGGTTGAACTCTTTGGCCGCGCCGTAACTCAGGCGGGGATTTTCTACTTTCCGGTCCTTCCCGGCGGGAGGGTGCATGGCTAAATTCCTAGGTATTTTGCAGGAAAAGAAACAATGGCTGGCCTATAATTGGATGGCCCTCCTGGCCATCGTGGTATTGGGACTCCTTCCGTTTCTCTCCTTCTTCGCCTCCGGTGAAGGCCTGTACGCTTCCGATCAACACGGCGCCCCTTCCTGGAAATTCTATTTCGATGCCCTGCGCCATGGCACCATTCCCATGTGGCATCCCTTTGGCCTGGGCGGTATGCCCACCTTCGACGCCGGCTTCGGCGACGGCGCCTATCCGCTTTTCCTTCTCATCGGCATCCTGCTGCCCATCAAAACCTTCATCTCTTATTGCTTCATCCTCCATGTCGTGATCGCGGGATTGGCCGCTTATTACCTGGTAAACCGCTTCTTCGGACTCTCCCGCATGCTGTCGCTGGCCTTGGCCACGGCCTATATGCTCAATACCAATTTCATCTCGCATATCCATGCGGGCCATACCGGCAAATTCTATATCATGGCCTGGCTGCCCCTGTCCCTGTATTTCCTGCTCCGCAGCCTGCAATCCGCCGCCAAGGTGCGTCATTCCCTAGGCTTGGCCCTGTCCGTGTCCTGGCTGCTGCTCACCTTCCATCCCCAGTTCATGTACTTCGTACTGATGGGTTATTTCCTGGCCTGGGCCTTCAAGACCTGGCTGCTGCTTAAAGCCAAGCGTCCTGCCCTGGCGGCGCTGACCGCGGCGCGTTTCTGGGGTCCGGTCCTCTTGGGCATCGGCATGGTCTTCTTTCTTTTCTATCCGCAAACGCAATGGACGAAATATTACGGCGTGCGCGGCAGCGGAGAGAAGACGACGTATGAACATGCCACTTCCTGGTCCATGCATCCGGAGGAAACGGCGGCCTTGGTGGTGCCCGAGTTCACGGGACTCAATGAAAGGTATTGGGGCCGGAATCCCTTCAAGCTGAATTCGGAATATCCGGGCCTGTCGGTGTGGTTCCTGGGTGTCCTGGGACTGGTCCTCTTCCGTCGCGAAAAGGACAGGTGGTTCTGGCTTTGGGGCGGGGTCGCTTTGCTTGCGATCATTTTCGGCTTGGGGGCGCATACGCCCTTGTTCCGGCTTTTCTATGCCCTTGTCCCCGGCATCAAGAATTTCCGCGCGCCCAGCATGATGCTGTTTTGGCTGGCCACGGCCTTGTTGGTCATGAGCGCCGACGCCTTATCGCGGTTGACGCGAGCGGATAAGCCCATTCCCGAGGCCAGGCGCAAAGCCTGGAGCAAACGCCTGATGCAGGTGGGCTTCGGGATTTCGGGAGCATTGGTGTTATTCGGTTTATGGCCGGACGGAGCTTATGGCATTTGGGATACCGTATTCGGAGGCGAACCCTTCCAGAACCTGGCCAATCGGGTCAATGGCCATTCCGCTTTCGCGCTCGGCATTATCCGCACGGGCGTACTGCTGGGCGGGTTGGTTTTCGCGGCCCGCAAGTGGCTTTTGGATCAGACGGCGCCGGTGCACTTCGGTTTGGCGCTGCTCTTGGTAACCTGCGTGGATCTGTATTGGGTGAATTCCAATTTCATCCGCACCTACGATTCGGTTTCCGCTTTTTCCCCGAATCCCACGGTCGCCCAGCTTAAAACCGATACGACCCAATACCGTGTACATGGCATTCCCGGGGCCTATGACCGCCTGACGATGCAGTACAGCCTCATCGAAACCACCGACGGCTTTACCGACAATGAATACCGACTCTACCGGGAATTCCGCGGCGAAGATTATCAGCAGAACCCCAACTTCATGGCAGGGCTGAAGCAGAATCCGGATGGCACGGTTTCGGGAAATGCCTTTTTGGACATGCTCAACGTCAAGTACCTGGCTTACCGCTTGCAGAACGATCCCAATCTGCATGTGGCGCGAAATACCAGCGCGCTGCCCAGGGCCTGGTTCGTCACCTCCTGGAACCAGGAAAAGGATGCGGCGGCTTTGGACCTGATGAAACAGCCTGGTTTCAATCCACGCACCCTGGCCTACGTTTCCGACTCCTCCAAACTGGATCCTTTGCCTGCCTCAATGGCTGCCCAGGCGGCTGCCGCTCTTTCCTCGCCTCCCTCGCCTCTCCCGGACTCCGTCGCCGGTTCCATGGACTCGGGTGCCGCGTCCGCCGCCACCCCGGAGCCGGTAACCGCGGCAATAACCACGATGGCCGCGACAGCCACGATAGCCATGAAGTCCAAGGATTATAACCGTTCAACCTGGTCCGTGAACGCGCCGATCCAGGGCATCCTGGTTTTTTCCGAACTCTGGTTCCCGCATTGGCGGCCCCAGGTGGACGGTAAGGATGTGCCTATGCTGCGCGTCGACTATGCCTTCCGCGGGGTGGCCTTGACTCCGGGCAATCATGAGGTGACATGGGAATACCATTCGCCTTGGATCGCCTTTGGCGCCAAAGTGGGGCTGCTCTCCCTGGGCGGATTGATTCTGCTTCTCTTCGGCCTCCGGTTCGCTTCAGCCAAGGTTGGAGCCCCGGCTTTGGATCGTACCTGAGCCGCTGGCCGGATATCAATTAAAGGAAAAGCAGTATGGATAAGCAAAAGGAGCAAAAGGACTTGGATGGCCGCAGGGGCGTGGCCCTAGGCCGGGATTTCAACGAACAACGCTACGGCGGGACCCACGCCTCGGGCGGCGAAGCCACCCAGGATAGGGTGTCCTTGATGATGCGGTTGGTGGAAAAAATCCACCGCGAGGGCGCGAAAAGCATCCTGGACGTTGGTTGCACGGATGGATTTCTGTCCCGGAAATTCAAGAGTATGGGGCTGTATACCATCGGCATCGACGCCTCCGCGTCCGCTGTGGAATCGGCGCGCGCGCATACGGACGAAGCTTATGTGGCCGATACGGGCAAGGAGCCCCTGCCCCTTCCCGATGACAAGGTGGAGTTGATCTGGGCCGGTGAAATCATCGAGCATATTTTCGACACCGAATTCTTCATAGAAGAACTATTGCGGGTGGCCAAGCCCGGGGGCCGGCTCGTATTGTCGACGCCCAATCTCGCAGCCTGGATCAATCGGATCGCCCTATTGCTGGGCACCCAGCCCTTCTTCACCGAAACCGGCGTGCGTCCTTCCAACCATGGCAGCTTCCTGCGCAAAGTCACCACTCCCGCGGGCCATATCCGGAATTTCACTCAGTCCTCGCTCAAGAATCTGCTGGAGCAATGCGGCTGGACGGTGGAATCCATGCATGGGGCGGCGCTCTTGTCGGGAAAATCGGTGCTTTGGATGGACAAGCTTATCAGCCATTCCATGCCCAGTCTCGCGACCGACCTGGTCTTCGTCTGCCGGAAATAACGGAGGCCCGGGAAGCCCTTGAAAAGGATAATGAAGGCGTACAACCGGATATGCGGTCGTAAACAGTGAATCGTAAATTTTGGATCTCGTTCTTGAAGTGGGTGCTCACCCTTTTCGCCTTGGTCATGATCGCGCGGAAAATCGATTTCCATACCATCGCCCCGTTGCTCAAACAATGCCGATGGGAGTTTCTCCTGCTTTCGGCCCTGAGCATGGTGGCAGGAAGCCTACTGACCGCATATCGCTGGAAAATCCTCTGGAATCGCCCTGAACTGGCTTTCCGCAAGTATCTCTTCTTCGTGTATATGGGCTACTTTTTCAATTCCTTCCTGCCTTCGGCTGCGATTTCCGATGCCATCCGGGTATTGGCCTTCGGCCAAAAGTATGGCAGCCTGCAACAAAATATCGGCGTGAACCTGTTCGCCCGAGGCATAGGCTTCGCCATGCAAGTGGGTTTTTCCGTTTTAAGCCTGATTTATTTCCGGCGGGACCTGCAAAAGTTGGATTTCTTCCAGAGCATGAAATGGAATTCACTCAGTGTTGCGCTGGCATTTGTGATCCTGGTGGCGGGAATTGGCGCTGCGTTTTTTTTCCGGGTAAAACTTTTCCGCCAGCCTTGGATGTTGGAAATCGGACGGCTGATGAGAAACCGCCGGCTGCTTTTCATAACCATCATCCTCAGCGCCTTGCTCCAGTTTTCATCCATCATCAGCACCTGGTTGGTCTTCTTAAGCGTGTACCCGGAGGCTAAACTCTGGCAGATAACCTTTTTTCTCGCCATCATCCAAATTATCCTGATACTACCGATCAGCTTCGGAGGATTGGGCGCGCGCGAATACCTTTGCATCCTTTTCTTTTCCGACATCGGCGGCATGCCGAAAGACTCCACCTTTGCTGCCAGCATTTTGGGCTACCTGCCGGTTTTGTCTTTGGCGCTGGCGGGTGGATTGTGGATGGCATTCAGAAAACACAAACTCGCCCTTGAGAACCGATCGTTTTAGGTGGAAAAATGCATACTCTGACCTTGGCCATTCCCGCATACAATCGCAACAAAGAAACCCGTGAACTTCTGCAATCCATTCTGGACGCGGGGACCCTTCCGGATGAAGTCGTCCTCAGTGAAAATTGTTCGCCGGAACGGAAACAGATTGCGGAAACGGCGGAGCTTTTCGGAAAGCGGTTCAACGAGGTCGGCGTGAAGTTCGCCTATTTCGAAAATGAAACGAACCTGGGGTACGATGGAAATGCCCGTAGCCTGTTCCGGCGCGCCACTTCGGACTGGGTCTTGCTTATGGGAAACGATGACAAGTTGCGGAAGCCCGGGGTGATGCCGGTGCGAAAATTCATCGCGGATCATCCTTCGGTGCATTTTTTCACCTGCGCGCTCCATCAATTCCATGGGGACACTGGGAAGACTTTCCACGTCACACAACTTTTCCAAAATGATTCCGTCGAAAAAAATGATGCTGCTTACGTGTTCAGGCTGGCGAGCTTCATCAGCGGAATCACCATCGACCGGAAATGGGCATTGTCGGTGGAAACGGACATATTCGACGGCGGGCTTTTTTACCAGGTTTATTTGAGCGCCGCCGCCTTCGTCAACGGCGGGTTGGGGTATGTGGCTACGCCGATAATTGCGGGAAGAAGCGGCAACAGCCCGAATTTCGGGGCCGCGGACTCGGAAAAAAAATTCCACGTTCCAGGCCGGTTCCCCACGGCTTCACGGGCGAAAATGTACGCGTCGGTTTTGGAAATCACCCGCTATGTCGACTCCAAATACGCATCATCGATCTCTCCGGGCGTTTTGCGGGAACTGGATTCCAGGCAACTGTTCCACGTTTATGAGACGCTCCATCGTGAACCCCGATCGGAGATAAAGAACTTCTATTCGGAAATGCGGAAACTGGGCATGGGAAAGTCACGGGCGCATAAATCGTTATATTGCGCCGCGTATTACCTGCATCCCATTGCGCCTTATCTCTTCAAAGCGGCGCGGGAGATACGCAATAGGACCTTGTAGTGGGGCGACTTGGTAAAAGGTCTTCGATTTACCTAATTTTCCGCGTTGGATTGCCATTCACTAAAGAGTTCGGGCTATAAAAAAACCTCCGGGGCGTTACAATGTTCGACTTGCTCAGGAAACGGATTCGGCCGATAACCAATATCGTACGAGCGCTGATCGACATGGTCTATGCCCCAAGCCTTTATTATTCGGCAGGTCGCAAGGCGAATGGAATTGTCGGGACCCGAAACGCAGCCTCTGCCCGTCCGATACCTCCAAACCCGCTCGAAACCTATTTCGATTCCGGCCGCACGGGCCCGGGCCTTTGGAAATGGCGCCATTACTTCGAATCCTACCATATCCACTTTTCCAAATTCCGGGGAACACGCCCCAAGATTGTGGAAATCGGCGTTTACAGTGGCGGAAGCCTGGAAATGTGGCGGGAGTATTTTGGAAAGGATTGCGACCTGTACGGCGTGGACATCAATCAGAAATGCCTGAAGTTCGGCAAAGAGAATGTCACCATCAAGATCGCGAATCAATCCAATCGGCCTTTTTGGCGCGAGCTCCTGAATGAGATCGGGGATGTGGACATTGTCATTGATGACGGCGGGCACCGGCCTCGCCAACAGATACCGACTTTTGAGGAGGTCATAAGCCGCATCAAGCCGGGCGGGGTTTATCTCTGCGAAGACATTCACGGGCTGAGAAACCCCTTCGCCGCCTATCTGCGGGGCATTGCCAATGGATTGAATGACGACCGCTTCAATTCCGTCCAGGCCAGGATCAAGTCGGTCACCTTCTACCCTTACATAGCAGTAGTGGAAATCCGGGATATCCCACTCACCGGTTTATCTTCGGAGAAATCCGGCGATCAATGGATTGAGTAGAAGCGAATCTTGGACGGAATGCTGTCGGTTATCAACGGACGCTAAGCCGAAGGCTGCTTGCCTCGGACTTTCCACCACTCAATGGCTTCCTCCAAACCGGTATCCAATGAAATCGGTGGCCGCCACCCCACTTCTTGATGTAAGCGATGCACCGCAGGTAGGAGTTTGGCCGGGCCCGCATCCTGGAACGCACCGAAGCGGATATCGGCTTTTTGGCCTATCTTTCCGGCAATCATTTCCGAAAGCGCCCTCAAAGTCACCGCTTCGCCTGAGCCGATGTTTACCGCACCCTGAACCCCGCCGTCGCCCCCGCTGTCACAAAGATGCGCGAAGGCGTCGGCGATGGCTGCAGAGGGTAGAAAGTCCCGAAGCTGGGTTCCTTGGCTGCAATCAAGCTTTTCGTTCCACAGATGGGCCCGAATCAAGGCAGGAATGATGCGGCCAGGCGCTTCATGCGGGCCGAACAGATGGAAAATTCTGCCCCAGGCGAATTCAATACTCGCGGTTTCAGCATAGGCCGCTCCGGTCAAAAATGCGGAAGCCTTGGCCGCTCCATAAAGGGTGTCGGGCCTCAGGGGATCCTTTTCGCCGTAAACATCCCGCTCCGTCCAGTCGTATTCCGCGCAGCTTCCGGCACCCACAAAGCGTTTTCCCCCCGCTTCCACGAATGCTTTCAGCAAAGATAGCGTGGAAGAAATCCAATCCAGGTTGAGGGGGCTATTCCAGAACCGGCCATGCTCGGCATACCAGGCGAAGTGCAATAAATGCGTGGGCCGCACCGACTCCAGGACGGCTTGCGATTGCCCCGCGTCGAGGAGGTCGGTTCGATGCCAATGCACATCCGTCGGGCCGATACCATCCACCGGCATGCTCGTAACGGCATGGACTTCGAATCCAAGGCGGCGCAACGGAGCAAGCGCGTGCCGGCCCAGAAAACCGGATGCACCCGTCACCAAAATCCGTTTATGGGATTCCATTATTTAATCGGGCGCCGTGGTGTTGAACGCCGGAAAAGCCAAATCGCGATCCGAAACGATGAGACGGCCGGGTGTCGGCCAATCGATTTTGAAAGCCGGATCGTCAAATCGCGCGCCCCGTGCGGAAGCGACATCGTAAGGCGTCGTCATTTGGTAAAAAAGCTCCGTATTCTCACGCAAGGTGACGAACCCGTGGGCGAACCCTTCCGGAATGAACAGCATTACGCCGTTATCCTCATCCAGCATTTCCCCATGCCATTGCAGGAAGGTAGGCGAATCCGGGCGCAAATCCACTATCACGTCCCAAAGCGATCCCCGCGTGACCCGCACCAACTTGGCTTCGCCATGAGGAGCGGCTTGCCAATGGAGGCCGCGCAAGGTGGCGCGGTTGCGGTTGAAGGAGGTACTGCATTGTACCAAGGAAGCATTGATACCTTTTTCGGAAAATTCGCGGACACAAAAGGTCCGGGAAAAATGCCCGCGGACATCCGCTTTCTTTTCAAGCCTTATCCGGAACGCACCCTGAAGAGCTAATTCTTCAAAGTTCATCTTGCCAATCCCTCAAACTACCGCTACCGAGGGGATAGGCAGGACAAAACGCCCGCCCCATTCCCGAATGTATGCCATCT
>JBDSIO010000363.1:0-8265 GCA_039917895.1 Fibrobacteria bacterium
AGGACAGGATGGTCCCGACCGTACGGTTGACGTTGCGGATGGGGAATTCACCCTTGACCTTGGAGCCGTTTTCCAGGGCGGGCTTGGCCGCTTCCATCAGCTTCCAGTCCAAAGCCTTTTCCAGGCCGTGCTCCTGCCGTTCGCAGCAGAAGGTCCCGATGCCCTTGTGGGTATCGGCCATGTTGTACAGCAGCTTGCTCAAGTCCAATTGCTTCGCTTTCCAATGCTTGACCTCGCGTTTGGGCGCGAGCTTGTCCACGCGGCCCACCATCTCATTGATGGTGCGGAAGCCGAGCATGGCCATGTGCTCGCGGAGATCCTGGGCCAGATGGCGGTAGAAATTCACCACGTGGTCGGCTTCCCCGTTGAACAGCTTGCGCAGATCCGGATCCTGGGTGGCGACGCCCACCGGACAGGTGTTGAGATGGCACTTGCGCATCATGATGCAGCCAAGCACCACCAGGCCGGCGGTGGCGACGCCCCACTCCTCCGCTCCCAACAGGGTGGCGATGGCGATGTCGCGGCCGGTGCGCAGCTGACCGTCAGTCTGCAGGACCACGCGGCCGCGCAGGCCGTTCTTCATCAGCACCTGATGGGCTTCGGAGAGGCCGAGCTCCCAGGGCATGCCGGCATGCTTGATGGAGGTGAGAGGGCTCGCCCCCGTGCCGCCGTCGTAGCCGGAGATAAGGATGACGTCGGAATGCGCCTTGGCCACGCCCGCGGCGACCGTGCCCACGCCGACTTCGGCGACGAGCTTGACGCTGATGCGGGCCCGGTCGTTGCTGTTCTTCAGGTCGAAGATCAACTGGGCCAGATCCTCGATGGAATAGATGTCATGGTGCGGCGGGGGCGAAATGAGACCGACGCCCGCGGTGCTATGACGGGTCTTGGCGATGAACTTGTCGACCTTCCAGCCCGGCAACTGTCCGCCTTCGCCGGGCTTGGCGCCCTGGGCCATCTTGATCTGCAATTCGTCCGCGTTGACCAGGTAGTTGGAGGTCACGCCGAATCGGCCCGAGGCCACCTGCTTGATGGACGAGCGCATGCTATCGCCGTTGGGCAAGGGCTGGAAACGGGACGGGTCTTCCCCGCCCTCTCCGGTATTGCTGCGGCCGCCGATGCGGTTCATGGCGATGGCCAGGGTGGTATGCGCCTCCCAGCTGATCGAACCGAACGACATGGCTCCGGAAGCGAACCGCTTGAGTATGGTCTCGACCGATTCCACGTATTCGATGGGAATGGGATTCAGGTTCTTGAACTCGAGCAGGCCCCGGACGGTGTAATGGTTTTTGGACTGATCGTCCACGAGCTTGGCGAATTCCTTGTAGGCCGCGTAATTGTTGGTACGCGAGCTATGTTGCAGCTTGTGGATGGTGTCCGGGTTGAATAGATGGCGTTCGCCGCGCTGGCGCCATTGGTATTGGCCGCCCACTTCCAGTTCCGTGGAATTGTCCTCGTCCTGGGACTCGGGATACGCGAAACGGTGGCGAAGCAGGGTCTCTTCTTCCAAAGTGGCGAGATCGATGCCGCCCAAACGGGAAACCGTGCCGGTGAAATATTCGTCCACCACATCCTGGCTTAATCCGATGGCTTCGAAAATCTGCGCGCCGATATAGGACTGGATGGTCGAAATGCCCATCTTGGATATGACCTTGAGCAGGCCCTTGTTCACGGACTTGATCAACAGGTACTGCGCCTTTTCGGGGGTCAGGCCTTCCTTGAGCAGGCGCCGGCGGCGCATGTCCTCGATGGTCTCGAAGGCGAGATAGGGATTGATGGCGCTGGCGCCGTAGCCCAGCAGCAAGGCGAAGTGGTGCACTTCGCGGGCCTCGCCCGTCTCGATGATGATTCCGCATTGGGAACGGGTACCCTCGCGGATCAGGTGATGGTGCACGGCGGCCACGGCCAGCAGCGAAGGAATGGCCGCGTGATCGGAGTCGATGGGCTTGTCCGACAGGACGATGACGTTATAGCCTTCCTGGACGGCTTCGGAAGCCTGGCGACGGATACGCTCCAGGGCGTTGGCCATGCGGTTCTCGCCCAGCGAAGCCTTGAACACGATAGGGATGGTGCGGGCCTGGAAATGGTTCTTGTCGACCCAGCGCAGGCGCTCCAAATCGTCGTTGGTCAGCACGGGCTGGGGCAGCTCGATGACGCGGCAATGGTTGGCGGTCTCTTCCAGCAGGTTGTCTTCCTTGCCCACGAACGAGGTCAGGGACATGACCATCTCCTCCCGATCCTTGTCGATGGGGGGATTGGTCACCTGGGCGAACAACTGGTGGAAATAATCGAACAGGTTGCGCGACTTGTCGGATAGCACCGCCAGGGGAGTATCGCTTCCCATCGACCCCAGCGCCTCTTCGCCGCTGTTGACCATCGGGGCCATCAGGATGCGCAAATCTTCCAGGGAATAGCCGAAGGTCTTCTGGCGCTTCATCACCGTCTCGGGATCCGGCTGGCGGATTTCGCGGGGCGGCTTGAGGTTCACGATCTCGATCTTGTTCTTCGCGAGCCACTTGGCGTAGGGCTTACGCGTGGCGACGGAATGCTTGATCTCCTCGTCCGGAATGATGCGGCCTTCCTCGAGGGAAACCACGAACATTCGGCCCGGCTGCAGACGGCCCTTGAGCTTGATCCTTTCGGGGGCGTATTCGATCACGCCGGCCTCGGAGGCCATGACCAGAACGTCGTCGTCGGTCAGTTGATAGCGCGAGGGACGCAAGCCGTTGCGGTCCAGGGTGGCGCCGATGAGCTTGCCGTCCGTGAACGCGACCGAAGCGGGGCCGTCCCACGGTTCCATCAGGGTGCCGTGGTATTCGTAGAAGGCCTTCTTCTCCGGGCTCATCTCCGGATCCTTTTCCCAGGCTTCCGGTATCATCATCATCATGACGTGCGGCAGGCTGCGGCCCGACATGACCAGGAGTTCGATCACGTTATCCAGCTTGGCGGAATCCGAACCCTTTTCGTCGATGATGGGCAAGAGCTTCTTGATCTCGTCCGCCGTGAACAGCTTGGACTTGAGCAGCGACTCGCGCGACTTCATCCAGTTCTCGTTGCCGCGCAGGGTGTTGATCTCGCCGTTGTGTGCGATGTACCGGAACGGATGGGCCAGGGGCCAGGTCGGAAAGGTGTTGGTGGAGAATCGGCTGTGCACCAGGGCCAGGGCCGACTCGTAGCTTTCGTCCGAAAGGTCGGGGAAATAGGTCAGTACCTGGGGCGAAAGGAACAGGCCCTTATAGACGATGGTCTTGTGCGAGAGAGAGCCGACATAGAAATGTTCGCTGCCGGGCTCCTTGCTGTCGCGGATCATGCGTTCCGCGTACTTGCGGATCACGTACAGCTTGCGTTCGAACGCGTCCGCGTCCTTGGCGTTCTTGCCGCGCTTGATGAACACCTGGTAATGATCCGGTTCCGTACGCTTGACGGATTCGCCGAGTTCGGAGTTGTCGGTGTCGACCTTGCGCCAGCCCAGGATCTGTTGGCCGCTGTCCTCGACGCAGCGTGCGAAGATTTTCTGGATTTCCTTGCGTTGGTCCTCGACCTTGGGCAGGAACAACTGGCCGACTCCGTATTCACCGGGGCCGGGCAAGGAAATACCCAAGGTCGAGCACTTCTTAAGGAAGAAGGCGTGGGGCATCTGGGTGATGATGCCCGCCCCGTCGCCGGAATTGAATTCAGCGCCGGAAGCGCCGCGATGTTCCAGGTTGACCAACAGCTGGATGCCCTTGGCCACGATGTCATGGGATTTCTTGCCCTTGATGTGGACGACGAAACCGACACCGCAAGCGTCATGCTCGTACGCGCTGTCGTACAAGCCTTCGTGTTCGGGAAATCCGTGAGCCTTCATGAGTCTATTCCTAGCGTTTCAAACTTTTCATCTATCAATTCGAAGCGATGCCGTGCAAACTATTGTTTTTGCGCAAACATCCCTTAACTGCCCCTCCTCGCACGCAGGAGAAGCAACAGGAGATCGTTCCTGTACTGCCTTGCCTGCGCTATAAGTTGAATGGTCTGGGAGGAACAGCCATTGATCGGGAAAAATAAACAGAATTCCGAAAAAGTCACCCTTTTTTTCCCCCGCTCCAAGCTTTGAAAGGTCCGGAAGGGCCCGAGGAAGCGCAATGAGGACGATTTAGGCAGGCAGGTTGCTGCGTTCGGACTTGAATCAATTTTGACAATGACAGAAATTGGCGGGAGAGTCGTGGAAGTCGGTTGGAGAGGGCCGGGATACGATGTTGATGAATTGTCGGGTGCAGGGCGTTGGGCTTAAAGCTTTTTCACAACGACTCCAAGTACTCCTTAATCGTCCCGATCCCGCCCAACCAGGCGACTTCAGGTCCCAAGAGGAGCTTCTTCACGTTCACGTCCCAGACTTCCCAGGCTTGTAATTGCACTTCTTTGGCGAGTTGATCCGCGCCCCAGCCGGAATATCCCAGGAAGAGACGGACGGATTTGGGATCGAGGGTCAGGATGTCCTTGAGATCGCCCCAATAGCCGCCCAGATAGACTTCGGGGGCAACCAGATAGGAACCTGGAACCGGCTCCGTGGTCACCTGGAGTATTTGCAGCTCCTCCGGTTGCACGGGACCGCCGATGTGAATCTTCTGCTTACGGGCTGCGTCGCCGACCCAGGCAGGCGGTTTGTCGAAGACTTCGGACAAGGGCATGTGGGAAGGCCTGTTCAGCACCAGCCCATATGAGCCTTCCGCGCTATGCTGGCAGACCAGGACCGCGGTGGCGTTGAAGTTGGGATCGGACATGTCCCGGGCCAGAAGCACCACTCCGGGTTTGATCCGTGAGATATGTTCCTGAGCGTCGAAATGAGCGGTGGGGCCGGGTTCGGATGCCATAGCCGAAATATAGGAATTTTACCTATTTGACGAGCCCGCGAGTCACCGGGTTCCACACCTTACTTTTCCCTTACTCCGATCACAAACAACCCATTGGGTTTTTTTGCAATCCAAGGTGTTTTCAACGCAATATGCATCATTTCAGGGCTAAAGGTTTCGTCTGCCGGCTCCGATAATGTGTTCAGGGAGCAATACAAACCATGGAAAAGCTAGCGCATGTACTCGAAGCCACCTCGGCCAGGTCCTTCAACCAGGGAATGAACAATGCAAGCCGGGTCCGCAAGGAAATCCGGTCCTGCAAACATCCGGCCTGCAATAAGAAGTTCGAGGGTTCGCCCACGTCCCTGTATTGCATCGACCACCGGACCCGTAAGAGCCGCGCCGAGCGGTACGTTCCGAAGGAAGCGCCCAAGCCGGAGGACAGCAACCTTGTGATCGAGCCGGATGAAATCCAGCCGATCCAGAAGACCATGTGCTGTTCCCTTCCCGAGTGCACGCGCGAATACACTTTTACAATCTATCCTGACCATAACATCTACCCCATGTATTGCGAGCTGCACCGCACCGAGTACAAGCGCCGCCATTTCCAGAAGATGATCTCCACCGGACGCAAGCCCGTCGCGGCCCAGAGCGAATCCTTCGAGAAGTGGAGCGACTATGAAATGCAGTTCGAGGAATACGCCCTGAGCCAGCCGCATTTGGTCCCGTTCCCGACCAAGAAGCCCAGAGGCTCGGTGCACTGAAGGCTACGGCCCGCCATAGCGACGGGCCAAGGGACCCTCCCAGCGAGGATCCCGGTTAGGGGGAGGGCGGATATAGCATCCGACCCTTAATCCCTGCGGAAGCGAAACCTTTAGGTTTCGCTTTTTCGTTTGCTTATTTAGTTTCATCCCATGGAAACAGATTCTCCCACGGAAATGGAGAAATATTGCGAGATTCTCATCTTCGCCAAGCGTCCCGAGGCAGGACGTTGCAAAACCAGGCTCGCCAAGGACGTTGGAGACGCGGACGCGCTCCTCATCTATCAAGCCTTGCTCGCCTTTACTCTCAAGATTGTAACCGAGACCCCGTATCGTAAAGTGCTGATGGTCGATCCTCCGGAAGCCGTCGCCGACGCGAATGAATGGGCGCCCGGTATGGATTTGTATCTATCCCAATCCGAGGGAGATCTCGGTGCGCGGATGGGCGCGGCCGTGTCGCAGGCCTTCGCGCGCGGTGCTAAAAAAGCTCTGCTTCTCGGCTGCGACTGCCCGCAAATTTCAAAAGAATCCGTATTTTCCACTTTCTCCGGGCTGGATCATTACGATGTCGTCCTTGGACCGACGGTCGATGGAGGTTACTATTTGCTCGGCTTGAAAGAGGATCACGCCTCTCTTTTCCAATACATCCCCTGGAGTACGGGTGAAGTCTTCGAGAAAACCTTGAATATTCTAAAATTTCAAACTTTAAGTTACATTTCGCTGAACGCTTTTTCCGATGTCGATACCCTGGAAGATTTCATGCGGGTAAGACATCTGGAACCACTTAAAAATCTGGGAATAAGATAAGATGCCTTCACCAATCATCTATGCCATGTTTGGACTATATGCCATAGCCTCAATCGGGCTCTTCACTTATGGCATCAATTGCTACTGGCTCTTGACCCTTTTCCTTAAGCACAAGCGCAAAGAGGTGGTGCACGATCGGCGCAAGATCCGCCGCTTCTATGCCGAAGACGGCATGGCGAGGCTCCCCTTGGTGACCACTCAGCTGCCTGTCTACAACGAAGCCAATGTGATCGAACGCCTCATCCGCTCGGTTTGCGCCATGGAATATCCAAAGAACCGCCATGAAATCCAGGTCCTTGACGACTCCACCGACGGCTCCGAGAAGATTTCCGCCGCCCTGGTGGAAGAAATGCGCGCCAAAGGCCATGATATCGTCCTGATCCACCGCACCAACCGTCATGATTACAAAGCAGGCGCCCTCAATGAAGGCATGCAGGTCTGCAAAGGCGAATTCATCGCCATTTTCGACGCCGACTTCGTCCCACCCGCTGACTACCTCACCCGCTGCGTCCCTTTCCTCGCCATGGACAAGGAAATCGGCCTGGTACAGGCCCGCTGGGGCCACCTGAATTCCCAGGAGTCCTCGCTGACTCTGGCCCAGAGCATCGGCATTGACGGCCACTTCGTGATCGAACAGTCCGCCCGCTCCTGGGGCCGGTTGTTCATGAACTTCAACGGTACCGCCGGCATCTGGCGCAAGACCGCCATCGAGAACTCCGGCGGCTGGCAGGGCGACACCCTCACCGAGGATATGGATCTCTCTTACCGCGCCCAGCTCCACGGCTGGCGCATGAAGTTCCTCTACGACGTGGTTGTTCCCGCCGAACTTCCCTCAGACATCAACGCCTTCAAGTCCCAGCAATTCCGTTGGGCCAAGGGTTCCATCCAGACCGCCATGAAGTTGCTGCCCCTGGTGATGAAGTCCAAACAGCCCTTGAAGGTGAAGCTCCAGAGCGTGCTGCACACCACCCACTACGCCATCCATCCCTTGATGCTGCTCACCGCCCTTTTGGCGCTGCCGCTGCTGTACTGGTTCCCGTTCAAGGTCGGCACCGGCGCCTTCACGGCCTTGTGCGTGCTGATATTAATCTCATCGCTGGCCCCGTCCATTCTGTACCTGGTGGCCCAGCGCGTGTCGCGTAAAAACTGGAAGAGCCGCATCCTCTCCCTTCCAACCTTGATGGCGCTCGGGGTAGGCGTGGCCCTTAACAACACACGTGCCGTCCTCTCGGCCCTTTCAGGCCGGAAAGGCGCCTTTATCCGCACCCCCAAAGCCGGCGACAAGATGGTGCATGTATACAAGTCCAAGTTCCCTTTCGCTTCCGTGCTGGAGCTGGGCGTCGCCGCCTACTGCTTCCTCGGATTCGTGCAGTATACCTACGCCCAGAAATACCTGGTCGGCCCCTTCCTCGGCCTCTATGCCGTGGGATTCCTGGTGGTGGGCTGCATGTCCCTGAGCCACTACGTGAAAAAATTCTACCAGGTGAAGTTCGCGCCTGTCTCGGCACTGCAAGAAGCCTGATCCGCCCGCGTTCCCGCGTTCCGTTCTTCGGCCCGCGGGCGCAAACCCCATGACACCAGACTCCGCGCCCGATTCCGACTCCCTGGATTCGGGCGCTTTCTTTGCCAACCCGCTTTCCAATGGCGTTTCCAACCGGGTTTCCGGCCGCTCTGAAAACCCCGGGAGCGCGCCACCCCCATACCCCATTATCGTTGTGCTGTTGGCTGCGCCTTATCTGGTCTTGGCTTGCGTGGGCGCCACGGAAGCCCATGTACCTGGAACCCTGGGATGCCTGGCCATCGCATTCCTCATCTATTGGTACGGCTGCGTCGAAAGCCGCTTCGACCTTAGCGAAGGCCGAATCCTG
>JBDSIO010000364.1:0-7745 GCA_039917895.1 Fibrobacteria bacterium
GACGCACCTTGGCCTCGTTTCAGGAACGCGCGGGCGAGGTGCTGGTCGAGAACGCCATGAAGACCCAGGAAATCCTGATGGAAGTCCTGCATCAGCAGGAAGGGCGGCCTGGACGCGACGGAGATCGCGATAACGGCCGCGGAGTGGAAGGTCAAACCGAAGCCCTGGCCTCGGTGTCCTGAGATTAACATGTCCAAAGGCGAACTTTCCGACATTGCCGCGAGGCTGAGGCGTCATCCGGGCCCGGCCTACCGCAAGGCTTATTTGGCCAATCTGTTGGATAGCGCCAATCGCTTCCTGGCCGCCGGTAATGAGCGCGGCGCGGAATATTGCCGCTCCAAGGTGATGATGGCCCTGGATAAGGCCGAGGTCGCGCCCACTGACGAAAGCGCGAACGCACCGGCCTCCGTTGCAGCGTATCCGGACGATGAACCGGGA
Source organism: Fibrobacteria bacterium (assembly GCA_039917895.1). GTDB lineage: Bacteria > Fibrobacterota > Fibrobacteria > UBA11236 > UBA11236 > Chersky-265. The sequence goes on from JBDSIO010000364.1 coordinate 439, forward strand.
GACGCCTCGGCGGCGGTCCAGGATTCCGCGGATGTCGACGAGATTCCCGATGAAGCCTCCATCGGGTTGAAGCGGCGCAAGCCCAGTGGCAAGCCCAAGGAACGCCCGCTGACACCCACGGAAATCTTCCGCCGCAACTGGCGCTTGGATCGCATCAAGGACGCCGAGACCATCCTGAACCGCCATGGGGCGCGCCTCTCCGCGCTGGAGTTCAATGGCTACCGCGAGAAGCTGGACAACCTTCGCAAGGCGGGAATGTCCGCGAATGCGGAGTCCGGCGCCAAAAACGATCGCCTGGACACCGGCTTGCAGGACCTGCGCAGCCGCCTTTACGGGCGCGTGCTCAAGTCCCAGCGGCTTTCCCTCCGGGGCCGGCGCATGCCCATGACCCTGGCCCTCTTGGCGCGCGCCCCGGCGGACCGTTCCACCCGCCCATCCGCGCAGACCGGGATTCCGCCTCTGCGGACTCACGTGGCTACCGCAACAGCTCCGGGAACCACGGTACGCGTCGACCCCGCTTGGCAACCGGTCATCGGTCCCTACAATGACCGCTACAACATGGAAGACCTGTTGAGCCTGATTGCCGACGCCGACCCCGCCTGGGTCGAGGAATTCCTGGATCTGTATCGGGGATTGTCGGGCATGCAGACCCTGGTGCATTCCATCGCTGCGCTGAAAAAAACCTGAGTTCCTTCGCCCCGCTGCGCCGCGGGCTCGGCCTGCCCATTGACCGCAAAGCTGCGACCGTCAAGCAGGAAACGGGTCTCTTCCGATAAAAAATGGCCGATAAAAAAGGCGGATAAAAAAGCGAAAATGAAAAAGCCCGGTTCTGGACCGGGCTTAAACTCCTATCCGGGACCGGGGTTATTTCTTTGCGGGCCGGGCTTGGATGCCCGTACCCAGGAAGATGCCGGAAACTCCGGTGAACTTTTCTCCCACCTGCAACCCGCCCTGATCGATCTTGTATTCGCGGATGTCCTTATCGTGGTCGCTGCCCCTCATCTTCAGCACCATCAGACAGCGCTTGATCTCCGATTCCATTTCCAGGTAGCGCAGCAGGATATAGGTATCCACGATGAACGGGATCTTGTTCGAGGACGTGTCCCATTTGCCCAGCACGTTGGCGTTCTCTTTGAGGAAGATCGCCGTCATGCCTTCCTTCTTCACGCCGTTCACGATGTCGGTCTCGATGGAGCGCAGTTGGCCGATGTCCTTGGACATCTTCTCGAAATGGGTGATGCTGTCCAGTACGATGCGCTTGGTATCGTGCTCGGCCAGAATTTTGGCGATCTTGCCTTCCGGGTCGTCCAGTTCGTCGAGGAAATCCTCGGGGGTGGTGAAGACCACATGGATCTTTTTTTCCGCCTGGAGCGCGCGGAGATCCCAGCCGAGTTCGCCGGCGCAGTCATAGTATTGTTCGGGAAACTGCTCGAAGGTGAAGATGAGCCCGTGCTGGCCTTCCTTCACGCCTTGCATGATGAACTGCAGGGCCAAGGTGGTCTTGCCCGTGCCCGCCGATCCCTCGATCAAGGTGGCGGAGCCTTCCAGCAGCCCGCCCCTCAGGATTTCATCCAGACCAGTACATCCCGTTTTGACCCGTTTCGTCGTGACGCTCAACCTGACCTGCCTTTATGGCCAACCGATTCGGCCTGATGATGATTCCCGGGGTGCCGGGAAGAAAATAATATTAAACCATCCCCGCGAAGGCCAATTCAACCTCGAAGCGATGCGGATAGCGACCCTGCTTCAGTTCGATCTCGAAACGGGCCAGCCGCGTAAGCAGCTTTTTCCACGTTTCCGCCGGCCGGGTCATCGCCTGCTCCATATAGCGTTCTTTTTGCACGATGAAAGGGGGCCGGTTCAGGGTCGGAGTGATTTCCTGCTCGCGCATGCCCTGGTCCAGCATCGACCGGATTTTCAGCAGGGTCAGAAAATGGCTGAAGAGCATTTGCGCAACCACGAAAGGAGCGTCCTTGAAGTCGTTTTCCAATAGGTTGCGTAGAGCGGGCAGCATGTCCGCTTTTTTGCGCAAGCCCATGGTCTTCTGGAACTCGAAGATGCCAACAACCTTGGTCGGGCTCACTAAATCCTGGATGTCGGCCGCTCGGATAGGAGCGGCTTCTCCGCGGGCGCCGCCCTTGGGCAGGAAGGTATCCAGCTTCTCCAGTTCGTGGTCCAATTCCGCCAGGCTTTTGCCGACGATGTCGAGCAACAGCTGCGCGTCGACCAGGTTCAGGCGGCGGCCGTATTTCTCCCGGGCGCGTTGGGCGAGCCATTGCGGAATCTTGTCCTCGTAGGGCAATTTGAACTCAAAAAGCGAGCCCGCGGCCTTCAGGGCCTTGGGCATGGCCGATCGGCCATCGAGCTTCTCGGCGGTGATGAAGACGGCGACGCCGGGATTGCCGGAGCGGAAAACCTCTTCCAGATGCTTCTGGTGGGCGGCGTGGAGCTTGTCCCAGTTCTTGACGATGATGGTTTTGCGGGAAGCGAACAAGTCCTGGGTCTGGTAGGATTCGGCTGCATCTTCCCAGCGCATGTCCTCGCCGAACCAGACTTCGCGCACGCAACCGTCATCGCCCCCGCTGTCCGTCCGCCATTTGGCGACCGCGGATTCCAGAGCCTCCAGCTTGCGGAGATCGTCATCCCCGAGGAAGGCGAAGAACGCCATGCTATTTGAAATCCAGGATTTCCAGCTTCAGGGTTCCCTTGGGAATCTGGACTTCGACCTTGTCGCCGGGCTTCTTGCCCATCAGACCCTTGCCGATAGGAGAAACCGAGGAAATCTTTCCCGACAGGACGTCGACGTCTTCGGGGCCGACTAAGGTGTATTCCTGCACCTTTTTGGTATCCAGATTCTTCACCGAGACGACATTGCCGAAAATCACGTGGTCACTGGTTACGGGTCCCGCGGAGAGGATCTCGGCACGATGGATTTTGTCTTCCAGCTCGTTGATTTTGGACTCGAGTTGTCCTTGTTTTTCCTTGGCGGCATGGTATTCGGCGTTTTCGGAGAGATCGCCTTGCGCGCGCGCAACGGAGATTTCCTCGATGATATACGGACGCTCCACTTTTTTGAGGACGTCTAGTTCATGAGCCAGGCGGTCGTACGCTTGCTGCGTCATCGGGATTCTGTTCACCATAAGTCTCTCCAAGGATTCCCCAAACCACAAAAACCTTGGACGAACCGGGTTCGTCCTTGGCCATACCATTCCGGAGCTCTATCGTCTCCGCCAGTTTGCGGGAAATAGATAATCAGGTCACTCTCGTGAAGCAGTCAAACTTGCACGCGTGGCGTCATTGCCAACCAATCAAATAAATAGAAAATTATCCCTTTTCGCATGCAATTTCCTATCTATTTTGCAAATTTTCGGGGTTTTCAGCACGTAAAGCGACGTTAGGCGCGGTTCCACACCCGGGACATCCCACAGTTCCCCTGCCTGATTCGGGCTGAAATCGACACTTTTGTATCAGGAGAGACGCCATCATGGAAAATGTCACGTTTCCTCAAGGGTTCCAAGCCCGGGGACTTTCCTGCGGTATCAAAAAGAATGGGAAACCGGATCTGGGCATCCTGATCTCCGAGCCGCCCGCCCAGGTGTTCAGTGCCTTCACTCAGAATGCGGTTAAAGCCGCGCCCGTTCTCTACGACCGGAAAATCGCCTCTGAAGGCGGCAAAGTCAGCCATGTGCTGGTTAACAGCGGCAACGCCAACGCGTGCACCGGCAGCCGCGGTTACGAGGATGTTCTCGCCGAGGTGGCCCTGGTTCGTCAACTCGGCGCGCCTAAAGGCGAAGTGATGGTCTCCTCAACGGGCGTGATCGGAGAGTACCTGCCGATGGATAAGTTGAAGTCCGGCATCGCCCGCCTTTTTGACGCGGGGAGTGTTGCCGGGAGCGGCGCCAGGAACGACAGCGACGAATCCTACGCTCCCTTCATCCAGGCCATCATGACCACGGATACCTTCGAAAAGAAGGCGCAGCGGACCCTGTTACTCGATGGGAAAGAGGTGCGCCTTGGCGGCATTGCCAAAGGGGCTGGCATGATTCGTCCGAACATGGCGACCATGTTGGCATACTTAACCACCGACCTCGGCCTGGATGCCGACTATTCCGGCGCCTTCCTGGGCTGCGTCGAGAAGTCCTTCAATTCCATCTCCGTGGACGGGGACATGAGCACCAACGACACGGCCCTGCTGCTGGCCAATGGGGCCTCGGGCGTCCGCTACGCCGCGCTTTCTGAAACGGCGCGCAAGACGTTCGACGAAGGTCTGCGCGGCCTGATGGAGGAGTTGGCCAAACTCATCATTCGCGACGGGGAAGGGGCTACCAAGCTGGTCACCATCGAAACCGTGGGCGCGCGAACCGTTGAGGACGCCAAGGCCGTGTGCCGCGCCATCGCCAATTCCCCTCTGGTCAAGACCGCCTTCTTCGGCGGCGACGCGAATTGGGGCCGGGTATTGGCGGCCGCCGGGTATTCCGGGGCGGAATTGGCGCTAGAGAAGACTTCGCTGGAGTTTTGCGGCGTCAAGGTCCTGGAAAATGGGGGCCGCGCGGATTATATCGAGGACGTCGTGGCCGAAAAGATGAAGGCCAAGGACGTGTCGGTCAAAGTGGATCTGGGGCTGGGCATGGAATCGTGGATCTATTGGACCTGCGATCTCAGCTACGAGTACGTCAAGATTAACGCCGCATACCGAACATAGAACTGACCCTCCGATGGAAAGAATCATACCCGGACAATGGTCTAACGTGCCCAGTAACTCCTGAAGGCTTCAACCCCCGGATTTGCATGGTTTTAGAGGTTTTAAAGCCCCTGGAGAGCCCGTCGCCATTGGACGCGGGCTATTTTTCCCCCATCCTTTTTCTACCTTAGCGGCACACTTCAACGGGCAAGGACGCCGCATGCAGCATCTCAGGGAAACGGACCCGGAAATCTTCGCCATCATCGAGAAGGAAACCCTCCGCCAGCAGGACGGCATCGAACTCATCGCGTCGGAAAACACCACCAGCCAGGCCGTGATGGAAGCCATGGGCTCCTCCCTGACCAACAAGTACTCCGAAGGCTACGTGGGGAAACGCTACTACGGCGGCAACGAAGTCATAGACGAGATGGAATCCTTGGCCATCGCCCGCGCCAAGGAACTATTCGGGGCCGAGCATGTGAACGTGCAGCCCCTGTCCGGATCTCCCGCTAATCTCGCAGTCTACATGGCAGCGGTCAAGCCCGGCGACAAGGTGCTCGGCCTCAAGCTCGATCACGGCGGACATCTGTCCCATGGGCATCCGGTCAACTTCTCCGGCCTCAACTATTCCTTCTCTCAATACGAGGTGGATGAGAAGACCCAGCGCATCGATATGGACAAGGTCCGAGAAGTGGCCTTACGAGAGCGGCCCAAAATGATCATCGCGGGCTTCTCCGCTTATTCCCGCGACATCGATTGGAAGGCCTTCAAATCCATAGCCGACGAAGTCGGCGCGGTCACCTTCGCCGACATCGCCCACATCGCCGGCCTGATTGCGGGCAAAGCCCTCGAGAACCCCGTGTCGATTTTCGACATTGTCACCACCACCACCCACAAGACCCTGCGCGGCCCCCGCGGCGCCATCATCATGTGCAAGGCCAGGTTCCAGAAGGATATCGATCGCACGGTTTTCCCGGGCATCCAGGGCGGACCGCATGATCATGTGAACGCGGCCAAAGCCGTTTGCTTCCTGGAAGCCCTCAAGCCTTCCTTCCGCGATTACGCAAGCCAGATCATCAAGAACGCGCAGGCCATGGCCGACGAGCTGATGAAGCGCGGCTACAAGATCCTTACCGACGGCACCGACAACCATCTGATGGTGGTCGATTTGCGCAGCAAGGATCTCACCGGCAAGGTGGCCGAGGTGGCGCTGGAAAAGGTGGGCATGTCCTGCAGCCGTAGCACCATCCCGTTCGACACCCGCAAGGCCATGGATCCCTCGGGCATCCGCCTGGGCACGCCGTCCCTCACGACGCGCGGCATGGGCACGGGCGACGCGGTCCTGGTCGCCGGCCTCATCGATGAAGCCGTCAAGAACCACGCGAACGACGCGAAGCTGCAATCCATCCGTTCCCAGGTCCGCGAGCTTTGCCATAAGTTCCCTCTTTACGGAGGCAAGGCTTAGGCCACGGCGCGTCCGTCGCTTAAACCTATTCCGCCATGACTGCGGTATCGCAGCAAGGATTGGCGGATCGGGCGCAGCGCGTTAACCGCCGCTACGGGGTAGGGGGCAAGGACATCTTCCCCAACGTCTATCTCGCGCCGATGTCCGGCGTCACGGACATCTCCTTCCGCCGCCTGATTTCGCGCCTGTCCGGAGGCCGCACCGGCTTGCTGGTCTCGGAATTCATTACCGTCGAAGGCCTCACCAAGCTGAATCCCCGCATCTGCCGCCAGATGGCCTTCGCGCCGGAAGAGCGACCGTTCACGGTCCAAATCTACGGCGGCGAAGCCGGGAAGATGGCCTGGGGCGCGAGCATGGTGGAAGAGGCCGGGGCCGATTTCGTCGAGATCAACTGCGGCTGTCCGGCGCCCAAGATCGTCCGCCGTGGCGGAGGCTCCGGCCTATTGCGCGACCTAGACAACCTCAAGGCCATCATCTCCCAGGTCAAGGCCGCGGTGAAGATTCCCGTAACCGTCAAGGTACGGGTGGGGTGGGCCGAGGATTCCATCAACCTGCTGGAAACCCAGAAGGTGGTGGAAGGTGAAGGCGCCGCAGCTTTGGTCATCCACGGCCGCACGCGCCAGCAGGGCTATAAGGGCCTGGCCAACTGGGATCTGATCGCCCTGGCGAAGTCGCGCGGAGCCATTCCCGTGATCGGCAACGGCGACATTCTCAAGGTCGAGGACGTGGTGGAAAAGCTGGAACGCTACGGCGTGGACGGCGTGGCCGTCGGCCGCGGGGCCATGCACAATCCCTGGATTTTCAACCAGATCGCGGATTTGTACGAAGGCCGCGCGCCCGCGGAACCGACGCTCAAGGAGCATGCCGATCTCTTCACCATGTACCTGGGCCTGCTCCGAGAAGAGCAGGACATCGAGGGCCGCGTGCTGGGCAAGCTCAAGCAAATGGCGGCCCGCGTGCTGAAATGCCTGCCCAACTCCAAAGGCGGCCGCACCGACGTGCTCCGCTCCGGCACCATCAACGAATTTTTCGACAACCTGCACAAGCTGCTGGACGGGATCGAGGATTACCGCGGCCGCGCGATGGACTTCAGCGAGTTGAACGGCAAGGATGCGACCGAGCCCATCCAGGGCGTCGACTACCGGAATTGAATCCCTGCGC
>JBDSIO010000365.1:0-7712 GCA_039917895.1 Fibrobacteria bacterium
GACCAGGCCATCGGCGTCGCCATCGTGCGCCGCGCCATCGAAGAGCCCCTGCGCCAGATCGCCCTCAACGCCGGCGAAGAGCCGTCCGTGGTGGCGAACAAGGTGAAGGAAGGCAAGGATGATTACGGTTACAACGCTCGTACCGGCGAGTACAAAAACCTGATCGCCGACGGCGTCATCGACCCCGCCAAGGTGACCACCACCGCCCTCCGTAACGCCGCGTCCATCGCCGGCCTGTTGTTGACCACCGATTGCCTCATCGCCGAAAAGAAGGAAGAGAAGTCTTCCGGCGGCGGCGGCGGCATGGGCGGCGGCATGGGTGGAATGGGCGGCATGGGCGGCATGGACGGGATGATGTAACCCCCCTCCCCCGCGCCAGCAGGGGAACCGACCGTCTCAGAAACCGTCCCCTGGCGCGTAGCCGTGCCAGGGGACTTTTCATAAGGTGAACGCGCAGGTGAATACGCCCCTCAATTCCAGGCAAAAGCGGGTACTCACTGCCATCGTCGACCACTATATCGTCAAGGCCGAGCCCGTTTCCTCCAAGGTGCTCAGCGTCAATCCTTTGCTGCAGGCCAGCAGCGCCACCATCCGCAACACCATGTCCGAACTCGAAGACCTGGGATTCGTGGAACAACCCCACACTTCCGCCGGACGCACCCCCACCGACCGGGGTTATAGGACCTATATCAACGAACTCATGCAGGTCGATCCGCTCACCGCCGCCGACCGCCGCTCCATCGAAAGCGAAATCGAGGAGGCCAACGACGAACAGGAGCTGATGGCGCACACCGCCCGCATCCTGGGAAACCTGACCCATCAACTTGGGGTTGCGGTGTCGCCCTCCGTCGAGGAATCCCTGTTTAAAAACCTGTCCCTGGTTCCGGTGGACGAAAACAAGGTCATGATCATTCTGTCCGTGTCCGAAACGGTGTTCCGGACCACTTTGGTGGATTCCGGCATCGATACCTCGATTTACCGATTGGAATCGATCGCTCGCCGTATCAACGAGCGGATGCAGGGCAAACCTGTTTCATTTTTGAACAGTCTTTTGAAAAATCCGAAAGAAAGTTCTGCGTCCGAGGAGGAAAAAAAGGCATTTTCTTTCTTTGACCGTTCTATTTCGAAACTATTCAGAGCACAACAGCATCAAGATGTCCAGATTTCCGGGACCAAGAACATCTTCTCCCGGGCAGATTTTGAAAAACTTGAGGATTTGGAGTCAATTTTGGACCTCCTGGATTCCAAAATGGCACTGGTACACTTCTTGCGTCAAAGGAATGAGAAACAAGGAGTCCATGTAACCATAGGGGAAGAGCATAATCACACCGAGACGGAAGGGCGGACCTTGCGGTCGGTATCAATCGTCACTTCGGCTTTCAGCCTGGGCGGTGCGCACGGAATCATCGGCGTGATCGGACCCAAGCGGATGCCCTACTCGCGGCTCATCTCCATAGTGGATCACACCGCGAAGACGCTCAACCAGCACTCCGAAGGGCGAAAGCCCGAGGTTTGATGGCCGGAGCGGAGGGAGCCGAATGAAATGGCCCAACTGGCCCGGCAAAAAGCCGGGCGGAGCCGGTAAAATGGCAGGCATGCGGCAAACATCAGAATTCAAGACATCCGAGGAACCAGACGTGGAAAATCAAGATCAGCAGAACACCTCCGAATCCGAAGCCATCGACGCCGCCGGCATCGCGGAAGGGATGGAAAAGGAATCCCAAGAGTACGACAAGCTTCAGGATGAAGTGCAGGACGCCAAGGACAAGCATCTGCGCCTGCTCGCCGAATTCGAGAATTTCCGGCGCCGCAGCGCCAAGGAAAGCTTCGAGATCATCGCGACCGCGAATGCGAAACTTCTGGGCAAGCTCACCGACGTCCTCGACGATTTCAACCTGGCCTTCGACCCAAAGCACAAGTCGGACAAGCTGGAAGACGTGGAAAAGGGCATGTCCCTCATCTACAACAAATTCAAGAACCTGCTCTCCGACGAGGGACTGACCGAAGTCGATCCCCAGGGCGAGGCATTCGATCCGAACCTGCATGACGCGCTGATGCAGCAGCCGAGCGATACGGTTCCCGAGAACCACATCATCCAAGTCCTGCAAAAGGGTTATAAGGCCAAAAGCAAGATTTTGAAGCACGCAAAAGTCATCGTCTCGACGGGGAAGCCGTAATGCGCTTCGTCGCGAAGGCACCGGCGCCGTCACACAAGTTTCTGAAAGGGCATAATCATGGGTAAAATCATCGGCATCGACTTAGGCACCACCAACTCCTGCGTGGCGGTCATGGAGGGCGGCAAGCCCACCGTGATCCCGAATGCCGAAGGGCATCGCACCACCCCGTCCATCGTGGCGTTCACTAAGGGCGGCGAGCGCCTGGTGGGCCATGTGGCCAAGCGCCAGGCCATCACCAACGCGGAACGCACCGTATATTCCATTAAGCGCTTCATGGGCCGCGTCGGCAACGAAGTGACTTCGGAACGCAGCCGCGTCCCCTACAAGGTCGTCGGGGCGAACACCGAACCGGTCGCCGTGGAAATCGACGGCAAGAAGTATACCCCTCCGGAAGTCTCCGCCATGGTCTTGCAGGCCATGAAGAAGATCGCCGAGGATTATCTCGGTGAGACGGTGACCCAGGCCGTGGTCACCGTGCCCGCCTACTTCAACGACGCCCAGCGCCAGGCCACCAAGGACGCTGGCAAGATCGCGGGCCTGGAAGTCCTGCGCATCGTCAACGAACCCACCGCCGCGGCTTTGGCCTACGGTTTGGATAAAAAGAAGAACGAAACCATCGCCGTGTACGACTTGGGCGGCGGCACCTTCGACATCTCCATCCTCGAAATCGGCGACGGCGTGTTCGAAGTGAAATCCACCAACGGCGACACCCATCTGGGCGGCGACGATTTCGACCAGGTCATCATCGACTGGATCGCGGCGGAGTTCAAGAAGGACAACAATATCGACCTGCGCAACGACAAGATGGCGTTGCAGCGTCTGAAGGAAGCTGCGGAGAAGGCCAAGATCGACCTGTCGGGGAGCAACAGCACCGGCATCAATCTTCCCTTCATCACCGCCGACGCATCCGGTCCCAAGCATCTGGATCTGACCCTGAGCCGGGCCAAGTTCAACCAGCTGACCCAGGCGCTAGTCGACAAGAGCATCGAACCCTGCGCCCAGGCCTTGAAAGATGCCGGAAAGAAAAAAGAGGACATCGACGAAGTGATCCTCGTAGGCGGCTCCACCCGCATCCCGGCCATCCAGGACAAGGTGAAGGAAGTCTTCGGTAAGGAGCCCCATAAGGGCGTGAATCCGGACGAAGTCGTGGCCGTAGGCGCGGCCGTGCAGGCGGGCGTGCTGGCCGGCGACAGCGCGGTGAAGGACGTGCTGCTGCTGGACGTGACCCCTCTGTCCCTGGGCATCGAGACCCTGGGCGGCGTCATGACCAAGCTCATCGAACGCAATACCACCATCCCCTCGCGCAAGAGCCAGGTTTTCTCCACGGCCGAGGACAATCAACCAGCGGTATCCATCCATGTGCTCCAAGGCGAGCGTGAAATGGCCAAGCACAACCGCACCCTGGGACGCTTCGAGCTGACCGGTATTCCCCCCGCGCCCCGAGGCATGCCCCAGGTCGAGGTCACCTTCGATATCGACGCCAACGGCATCGTGCACGTGACGGCGAAGGACAAGGCCACCGGCAAGGAGCAGAAGATCAAGATCGAAGCCTCCTCCGGCATCTCCGAAGCCGACATCGATCGCATGGTCAAGGAAGCCGAAGCCAACGCCGAGCTGGATAAGAAGGAAAAGGAAAAGGCGGAGGTGAAAAACCAGGCCGAGCACATGATCTACAGCACCGAGAAGCTTATCAAGGAGCACGGCGACAAGATCGGCGCGGACGACAAGGCCGCCGTGGAAGCCGCCGTGGCGGAGCTAAAGAAGATCGAAGGCTCGGAGAACCTGGAAGAGGTGCAGGCCGCCATCAAGAAGGTGGAAGAAGCTTCGCACAAGCTGTCGGAAGCCATGTACAAGGCCGCGGCGGAGAAGGCCCAGGCGGACGGAGCCGGAGCCGACGGCGCGAACCCCGGGGCGGGCGAAGCCAACGGCGACGGTAAGGACGGAAAAGGCGCGAAGGGCGCGAAGGATGCAAAAGGCAAGAACGACAGCGCGGTCGACGCCGACTTCGAAGTCGTCGAATAATCCCAAGGGGCGGTCCGCCGCCCCGATTCTTTGAAGGCCCGCATTCCTCCCAAGGGGTGCGGGCCTTTGCGCGACAGGGTGGATTTGGTTTTCATCGTAATTAAGGAATGGCCATGGCGACGAAGGAGGATTATTACGAAGTATTAGGCATCGCCAAGGACGTGGACGTCGCGGCCATCAAATCGGCCTACAAGAAATTGGCCGTGAAATTCCATCCGGACAAGAATCCGGGCAACAAGGAAGCGGAGGAGAGCTTCAAGGAAGCGGCCGAGGCCTACGGCGTGCTGAGCGATGAGAAGAAGCGCGCCCAATACGACCGCTTCGGGCATGCGGGCGTGCAGGGGGCCGGCGGCGGAGCCGAGGGCTTCAGCAACTTCGAAGACATCTTCAGCGCCTTCGGAGACATCTTCGGCGGGGACTTCTTCGGCCGCCAGGGCGGAGGCCGCGGCGGGCGCGGACGCGGCGGGCCTCCGCGCGGCCAGGATTTGCAGATCTCCCTCACCGTCACCTTGGTGGACGTATCGGCCGGGGTGACCAAGAAGGTCAAGCTCAAGCGGCTCAACAAATGCGGCAGTTGCGCGGGCCAGGGCGGCACAGGGAAGCAAGGCTGCAACGTATGCGGCGGCCAGGGCCAGGTGCGCCAGGTCCAGAGCTCGTTCTTCGGCCAGATCGTCAACGTGGTCACCTGCCCGGAATGCCAGGGCATGGGATCGCTGATCAAAGTCAAATGCGCTACCTGCCACGGCGCGGGCCGTAACCAGGAAGAGGTCACCATCTCCATCGACGTACCCGCGGGAGTGGAGGAGAGCAACTATCTGACCCTGCGCGGCGAAGGCCACGCGGGTCCGCAAGGCGGCCCCAGCGGCGATCTTATCGTGGCCATCAAGGAAGCCGAGGACGATGCCTTCGAGCGCCGCGGCGTGGATTTGTACAGCCAGGTGGAAGTGCCCTATACCACGGTGGCCCTGGGCGGCGACATCCGCGTGCGGACCATCGACGGCGAGGTGGATCTGAAGATCCCGGCCGGCACGCAGAGCGAAAAGCTCATGCGCCTGCGCAATAAAGGCCTGCCCGATATCAACGGGCACCAGCGCGGCAGCCAGTACGTGAAAATCCACGTGCATACTCCCGAGAATCTTTCGGCCAAGGAAATCGAAGTGTTGAAGGAACTGGAGAAGATCCAGGAGCAGGATCATCCCAAGTCCTTCTTCCAGAAAGCCAAGACTTTTTTCACCTAGCGAAACCTAAGGTTTCGCCCTGTCCGCGGCTCCGACGCCTCCATGGACGCTCGCGCGGGCGGGCTCCGAAAGCGACGACATGAAGATCTTCATCCTCGACAACGACCCGGAGCTGAAGAAGGAAGTCTTCAACAACTGGTCGATCCCCAACACTGAAATCATGGAGAGCAGCGGCGGCCAGAACGCCATCAAGCTGCTGAGCCAGGGCGGCATCGGCGCCATGTTCCTGTCGACGGAGTTCCTGACCATCGAGAACCTGGACATCCTGGACCTGGCCAAGGAGAGCAATCCCGGCATCGAAGTGTTCATCCTTGCCACCGTGCGCGATACCCAGAAGGCCGAAGCCGCCGTGCAGCGCGGGGCCCACTCCTTTTTGATCAAGCCCGTGAACGTCAAGCTGTTGGAAAGCCTGGCGGCCAAAGCCGTGAACCAAAGCCTCTCCCGCCGTAATGTGCGCGCCATGGAGGAGCACTACCTCGAGGACATCCTCGGTTCCTCCCCGGCCATGAAGAAAATCCTGAAAACCGTAACCAAGGTGGCGCCCACCGGCAGCACCATCCTCATCTCCGGCGAGAGCGGCACCGGCAAGGAATTCATGGCCAACATCATCCATCGGCTCAGCAGCCGGGCGGATGAGAGCTTCGTGGCCGTGAACTGCGGCGCCATCCCCGAGAACCTGGTGGAATCGGAGCTGTTCGGGTCGCGCAAGGGCTCGTACACCGGATCGGTTTCCGACCGCAAAGGCTTGTTCGAAATGGCCGACAAAGGCACACTGTTCCTGGACGAGATCGGCGAACTTTCCCTGCAGACCCAGGTGAAACTGCTGCGCTTCCTGCAAGAGAAGGAAATCCGCCGCGTGGGTGACAACGAAAACAAGTACGTGGACGTGCGCGTCATCGCCGCCACCAACAAGGACCTCCACAAAGCCATAGCGAACGGCTCCTTCCGCGAGGACCTGTACTACCGGCTCAGCATCTTCCACCTGACCCTGCCGCCCCTGCGAGACCGCCGCAGCTCGATCCCGGGCCTGATCCGCACCTTCGTCAAGAAGTACAAAGCGGTGAACAAGAAGGACATCCATGGAATGGCCAAGAACGCGGAAGCGCTGTTGTTGAATTACGACTATCCGGGAAACATCCGGCAGCTCGAAAACATCATCGAGCATGCGGTAGCGCTATGCGAAGGCGAGAACATAATCCTGGACGACCTCCCGGAATACCTGGTGAAAGCCCAGGGGGGGCCCGTATTGTATGCTCTGCCCAAAGGCGGGGACATCGCCCCGGACAACAACCCCAGCTCGCTGATGACCCTGGCGGAGCTCGAGAAGAACTACATCCGCAAGGCTCTGGAAGTCTGCAACAAGAATCATACCGAAGCCGCGCGCCGCCTGGGCATATCGCGCTCAACCCTTTGGCGCAAGCTCAAGGAACACGGCCTGGAAGACGCGCCGGCAGCAGCGACGGTGCCGTCACCCGATCCAATTCCCTCCCCTGAACCGGCCTGAACCAGCATAAACTTTCGAGCCGGATTCAACTTCCCCTCATAAAAACCTTCCAATCGTTTCCAAACTCCGAGCCACCCGGTGTCGGCTTTCCTTTCAATCCAGCGTTTTGTTTAGCAACGAAGTTGACTGGTTATGTCAAGAATGATACAGGCACCTTTACATCACCTGCCGAAAACCCGCGGTAATCAGCGGAATGTCATCGATTTCAAAAGTGGCACCCCTATTGCTCATCTCTTATTAGTGAAAGGAATCCATATGCAACCCAACTTCAATGACCAACGCGCTGTCAATTTGGAAAAAGCGTTATCCTCGGATTTCATTCCCCTTTTCAGCGGACGCCCCCTTCGGACGGCCCGCATCGGGAAGGACGATTCCTTGGATCTTAAAATCATCCTCAATACCACGCGCGACGTGGAGGAGTTCCTGGCGAAGTACTGAAATCGCCGCCCCTGCTTTTCGGCTGCTGCCGAGTAGGGTTTGGTTGGTAAAGCTTACCGGCCCAAATGCCCCATTCCGAAAACCCCGAGCAATGCCGCTTCGGGGTTTTTTCATTCAAACTTTATTGTGCTCACGTCCACCTTGGTTTTCTTGGCCATCCCGACGGCGAAAGCAATGGGTTGGCCAGGATCGGGTCTTCTTCTTACCAGGCCTTTGAGAGGGGAACGTCCAGTCCCATCGATAGACCATGTTCATGGGTGGCGTCGTAATTCGAGGCCTCCATCGCCCACTGGCCCGCCAAGCTGAGGGTGGCCGGCCCGATTTTCTGCGAAA
>JBDSIO010000366.1:0-18533 GCA_039917895.1 Fibrobacteria bacterium
CGACCTTCGCGTTAGATTTTTATCGGGTGTGGGGATCCGGGCGACCGGGGAGTTGATTCTGAAATTCACTGCACCGTCGGACCTACTCCTCTATCCGGTCCGTATTTCTTTGCCCCATTTGCCAGGATCACCAATGCCTTTTTGTTTGCGGTTCCGTTTCCATTTAATGCCGTTCGCAATAACTTTGGCTGCGGCCACCTCGGCTTACGCCGCCGAAGTGGGGAAAGATTCGGTCATCTCCGAACCCTTGGCCATTTCGGCCGCTATCGACGTCGGCCAGATCGTTTCGGGCTGGAGCCAGAACCCGCAAGCTTCCCTCGACGGGCAGTTTCTCCAGCGCACGGGCGTATGGCTCACCCAGCGGGCTTCCATTGGAGGGCGGTTCGACCTGACCATGGGCGTGGGAGGCATGTTCTGGCATGCCCTCCCTGAGCAGCGCAATTCCCCCCTCTCAGTGTCCACGCGCTTCGGCCCAGGCATTTCCCGGGCATTCGGGGTGTACAAGTTCGGCGACCTGGAAGCCCCGGCTGCCACCCTGCAGATGGGCTATTTCCCCTTCAAGTACAATCCGGAGGCCACCAATCTGGGAGAGTACCTGCTCCGATCAGGGACCTATCCCGGCACCCTCGTCACCGGAGGGTGGAACATCATCACCAGCGCGGCCTATATGATGCAGGGGCTCCGGCTGACGGTCCCCCTCTGGGACGGCCGCTTCGTCTCCGATTTCGTATTGCCCATGGAACGCGATCTCCCTCCCATGTATTCCCTTTCCCCCACCTACGTGGCCACCTTGAAACTCTTCCCGGGCCTGGAACTGGGCGCGGGCGTGGTTTGGAACCACGGGATCCCCATCAAGCCCAGCAAGGAATCGCCGCATACCGAGTCCAACCGGGTCATCCTGAGCAGGACCCTCAATCCCGATACCATGGCGGTGGGAGACGGTTCCGGAGGCGAGTACTACCTCTATACCTACGACACGTCGAGCTATTACACCTTCCAGGGTCTCAAAATCGGCGGCCGGATTTCCCTGGACCCCAAGGCCTTCCTGAGGGAAACGTCCATGGGCCCCCAGGATTTGAAGATCTATGCCGAGGTGGCCGTGCTGGGATGGAAGAACTATCCCTTTCTCTACGAGAAGCGATCCGAGCGGATGCCCATGATGGCGGGTTTCAATTTTCCGACCTTCCGGCTCCTGGACCTCCTATCCATCGAGGTCCAGTATTACAAGTCCGGTTTCGAAAACAACATCTACCAGGTCTTCATGAGCCAAGTGCCGACCTGGACCCTGGTGGATCCCTCCGGCCTCGCCCTCGGGAAGGGCTATGCGGCCGTCGCCGCCAAGGCCGCGGAACAGAATGAGCGCATCGCCGGGGACAACCTGAAGTGGAGCGTCTACGCCAAGAAGGAGGTGTACAAGGGACTTCGCCTGTACGCCCAGGTCGCCAGTGATCATATGCGTCCCACGGACGTGAACCAGAATCCCTTCTCGGTTCCGGTGACCAACGGCAACGGCAAGGAATGGTATTACCTGTTGCGCCTGGAGTTCGGAATCTGATGGCGCCGGAGAAATCGGGATCCACTGGGAAAACCGGAATGCTCAGCGGCTTTGGCGGCTTCGCGCTTTGCGCGTTATGCGCCGCATCCTTTCTTTCGGCCAAACCCTCGGCAAAACCTGCGGAAGAAGACCCGGAGGTCCGCCGGAACCGCCTGAGCGTCGCCAGCAACACCGACTTCGGCCAGATTGTCAGCGGGCAAATCAATGGCTCCGGGGCAGCCGGCCTCGACGGCCAATTCCTGCAACGCACCAGCGTATGGCTCACCCAGGAGACCATGGTCCGGGAACGTCTGCTTCTCAAAATCGGGGTGGGGGGGATTTTTTGGTATTCCCTGCCCGAGGCCAAACCGGACGGGGAAGCCATCCATAAGCTCCGGACAAAGTTCGGCCCCGGCATTTCCCAGGCGCAGGCCGTCTACAAATTCGGCGACACCGGGAATCCGTTCGCCAGCCTGCAGATGGGGCTTTTCCCGTACAAATACAACCAGGATGCCCAGAACCTGGGGGAATACCTCCTGCGCTCGGGCACTTATCCCAATATCATCCGGACGGGCGGGTGGAATCTCCTGGCCAACGCAAGCTACATGGTCGAAGGATTGCGCTTGGCCGTGCCCCTTTGGGGCGGGCGTTTCCGATCGGATTTCATCCTTCCTATGGAACGCGATCTTCCCCCCAAATACGATCTCTCGCCGACCTATGTCGCGACTTTGGCGCCTTTCAAAGGCTTGGAAGTGGGCGGCGGAGTGACCTGGAACCACGGCATTTCCGTAAAGCCCAGCCGCACGTCCCCCCACGACCTTGGCATCCAGGACGATGGGGATCCCGGAAACGCTTTCCTGGTGCCCGTCCCCAACCCGGATACCGCCGCTTATGGTCCCGGCCCGTACATTTACCTGCGGGATACCACCCGGTTCTATACCTTCCAGGGAATCAAGGCCATGGCCCGGATATCCATCGATCCCAAAGCCTTCATGCGGGAGCCCGGGCCCTTCGGACCCCAGGACTTGAAAATCTACGCCGAAGCCGCCGTCCTCGGATGGAAAAATTATCCGGTCCTATACGAAAATCGGTCCGAGCGCATGCCCGTAATGGTTGGCTTCAATTTCCCCACCTTCGGTTTTCTGGACGCTCTCTCTTTCGAGGTGGAGCATTTCGGCTCCAGGGTTCCCGACAACATCGCCCAGGTATATACCAACCTGCTGCCCATACCCGAGTTCTATTCGAAATTCAAATCGGTGGATACCCTGAGCCATTACGATCCGGACGACCCGGCCCTGTCCGAGGACGATTGGAAGTGGTCGATCTACGCCCGCAAGCGGGTATTCGGCGGCCTGCGGATCCACGCCCAGGCGGCTTCGGACCACATGCGTCCCACGGAATACAACCTGCAGCCTTTTTGGATGCCTGTCACCAACCGGTTCGGCAAGGACTGGTATTATCTCGTCAGGCTTGAGATGGGAATTTGAGATGTCGAAGCATGTAAACGCAGAAGGAGGTCGTATGACCAGGATTGGATTGAAAACTCCCATGGCGCGGTTGCTGGGAATAGGAACCCTGATGGCCGCCTTGGCCGCGCCCGGCCACGCGCAGATCAAAGTATTCGTCTTCAAGGGATTTTTCGGGTATGACCATTCCGCCCGGAATACTGCCACGGCGGCCATTAAGACCGGACTCCCCACCTTGCTCGGAGCCACCCCGGCCTTCACCGTGGACGAATCGGATGCGCCCGCCGAGCTCACGGCCGCGAAGCTCGCCGGCTATGAGGTCCTGGTCCTCAACAACAATACCGGCATCGGCGGCCTGACGACCGCCCAACGCGCCGCGGTCATGGGTTTCGGCCAAACCAAGGGCATAGTCGCCTTCCATAGCTCCGCAGACTTCAAAGGCGGGGCGAGCTGGCCGGAGATGGTGACCTTCATCGGCGGATCCCTGGACGGGCATTCGGCCCAGATGGCGAAGCTGAAAAGGGAGATGCCCGATCATCCCATCAACGCCGGCCTTGGGGCCGAAGCCTCGATGAACGACGAATGGTACGGCTATGCGACCAACCCCCGTAACGTGCCGGGTACCATCGTCCTCACCAATGTCGACGAAACCACCATGAAGGGCCTTACCGAATCCGACGGAAAAATGGGGGATCACCCGATTTCGTGGTGCAGGACGAACGAGACCGGGGGCCGTATGTTCTACACCGCCATGGGCCACCGGGATTCCATCATGCAGAGGAACTCCTTCGCCCGCCGGCAGCTCTACAACGCCATTCTATGGGTGGGCAAGGCCACGGGCCCCAGCGCCATATCGACCGCGCCCTCCCCGGACGAAACGGGGATCGTGACCGGGGCGGAGCGCGGCACCCTGCGGGTTTCCTTTCCGGAGGACGGGGAGCATTCCTTCATCGTCGGGACCATGGACGGCCGCCGCCTGGAAACCCGGCGCGGGACAAGAGCCAAGAGCTACTCCTTGTCCGGGCTGCGGTCCGGAACGGTGTACGTGGTGACCGGGCGGTCCCACGCGGGCAAATTCTCCAAATTGGTGTCGATTCCTTAAAGGATGTAAAGGACGTAAAGGAAGGCCATGACCCGATCGGTCTCATCCCCCGGAATTCCGGGCCGGCGTAGTCCTTGGATCCTCGATCCCTGGAACGACCTGGCCTGGTTCATCCTTGCGCCGGCCTGGATCCTCGCCCTGGCCTGGGCGGTCAGGGATTGGGCCGTCCTCGGCGCATTGGGCGGCATGTTGCTGGCGGTCGGCGCCACCGGCCACCACCTCCCGGGTTTCATACGCGCTTATTCCGATCCGGGTCTATTCTCCCGCTTCAAGGGCCGATTCCTGGCCGCTCCGGTTTTCTTCGTGGGTATCAGCGTCCTGTTCGCTTCCTTCGGTCTCCGCGGCCTGGAATTGATCCTGGTGCTTTGGGGCGCTTGGCACGGCGCCATGCAGGTCAGCGGATTCCTGCGTATCTACGACTCCAAGGTGGGCTCGACGTCAACGGCCACGGCCTGGCTTGATTGGGCGATGTGCGCGACTTGGTTCGGGGGCGCTCTGTTGTATTCCGAGGCCAAGCTCCACCTACTGGGCCTCACCTTACATCGTTGCGGCATACCCCTGCCCACTCCGGAGGCGGTCTTCTCCGCCAGGCAGTGCTGGATCATCCTGGCGACCGTGGTCACTTCGGCCTTCTTCGCTAACGTGGTCGGCGCGATCCGCAAAGGCCGGGGCCCCAATCCCCTCAAGTTCGCGGCCATGGGCATCAGCTTCGCCTTCTGGTGGTTCTGCATGGTCCAGGTCCGCATTCCCCTCCTTGGCTTGCTGCTCTTCGAGATATTCCATGACGTGCAATACAACGTCCTGGTTTGGGGCTACCAACGTAACCGGGTGGCCGGCGGTAAACCGACCGGAATGTTGGAGCGGTTCCTGTTCCACCCCGCTCCCGTCCGGATCGCCCTGTATCTGGGTTTGATCCTGGGATACGGCGCTTTGGGCGCCGCGGCCAACTATGGCGGCCTCGGCATTCCCGACATGGCAGCGGCGGAAACCCCGGTCTGGAGCCTGATCCTGTCCCATCTCTTCATCGCCTCCGCCTTCCTGCATTTCTATTACGACGGTTTCATCTGGAAGGTGAGGGAGTCCGCGTTCCGGGCCGGTATGGGCGTGGCCGATGCCCCTTCATCCATTTCCGGGGCCGCGGCGCGGCGGCCTGCGAAAGGGCCCGCGGCCGCGGATAATCCGGATGCCCTGTCTGGAACTCCGAGGCCGCATGCATGGCTGGGGACCGGTCTGAGGGGCGCCTTGTTCGTGGTCCCGGTGCTGGTTCTCGGGTATTCGCAATGGGGAAACATCCCGGGCCCGGAAGTGGAGGCATTGCGCAGAATGGCTCCGCTTCTTCCCCATACCTGGGAAGTGCAACTCGCCCTCGGGTCCATGGAAATAGCGGCGGGAAATCCCGCCGCGGCCGCGACCAGCTTGAGCCGGGCCCACGAGCTGAACCCCTCCCTGGACGTCGGCGGTCACAGGGTGCTGGCCCAGCTGTATTCCAAAGGGGGGGACATGGACCGGGCCATCGCCGAATACCGCCTGGCGGTGGCGGAAAAACCCGAGGACATGTTTTCCCGATACGACCTCGGCCTTCTCCTCAAGGCCCAGGGACGATTGGCCGAGGCCATTCCCGAATTGCGCGCGGTCGCGGATCGGAATCCTGGAAACGGGGGAACCAACTACAGCGCCGGGCTCGCCCTGATGCTTTTCAAACAAGTACCCGAGGCGATACCGTATCTTGAGCGTTGCGTAACGGCGGATTCCCTGCACAAGCTGGGTTGGAACTACCTGGGCGTGGCCCGGGAGTCGCGGGGATTGCTGCCCGAGGCCATCGCCTGCTATCGCCGGGCCCTGGCCGTGGATACCGGATACGCCGAGGCCCGCCGGAACCTGCGCCAAGCCGAGGCCCGCTTCCGTGAGGTCCGGGCGGGAGCCGCAAAATCCCTGGGCGCAGAACCGCGCTCCGAAGGGGCGCCGCAGCACCGGACTTCAGGATCCGCCGAAAATCCGCGTGAGGAGCGGATGCGGGACGGGAAACTCGTACTCCAGCCCGGAAAGCCCGGACTTCACCTGGATGGTATCGCATTCCCTCACTTCACCGGAGCGCAGGAAAACTTCTCCCTGGTACACGGCTCCCTCCCTTTTCCCGAGCCGGATGCTGTCCACGGTTATCCCGGCGCCGGAGGCCTGGATCCTTTCCCGGAGGGAAGCAAGCACTTGCGTCTCCACCTCGTCCCTGGCCAAGGAGCAGGCGGAAACCGACAACAGGCAGGCCGAGGCAAGCAAGGCGGCCGCCCGCACGGTATTCCGTTCCACATTGCTTTCCATTCGACCCATGGCTTGAAAACTAGCATTCCCGGCTGGTCTCACCCAATTTCGAAACCCGTTGGGGAGCCGGTCCCGGAAGCCCAACCGATATGAATTCGTCCACTCATCAAACCCACAGATTCCAGGAGACCAATCCCATGTTAGACAAGCTTCCCCTCGCATGGCGGGCCCTGCTGCTGCTGGCGGCCATGGCCTTGCCCTCCTCCGCCCAATTAACATACTCCGGTTGCTCACCCGTGCAGGCCTCGGACTTCAGCGTGGTCCCCCTGGTCACCAAGAGCACGAACGCCGATATCAAAGAGCCGTTGAAGCTGGCCCTGCGGCAAACCGCGCTAGGCAACGTGGACGTGTATTTCACCCAACGCCACGGAAAGGTGCGGCTTTACAAGGGCGACACCAAGACCTTGGTCACCTTGGTGGATTTCGCTCTCGAGAGCCAGATCGACGAGACCAATAGCGAAGGCATGGTCGGCATCGCACTGGACCCGGACTTTGGCGCCAACGGTTGGGTCTACCTTTACTTCGCCATCGAGTCCTCTTGGCGCATCTCCCGGTACACTTTGACAGGCAGCCAAATAAGCCCGTCCTCGGAAAAGGTCATCCTCAAGTTCACCACCGGCGGGGACAGCAAACATATGGCCGGCGCATTGCGTTTCGATTGGGACGGCAACCTCTGGATCACCGTCGCCGACAACGAGAATAAAGGCGAAGCCGCGAATACCAACAGCTACCTGGGAAAAATCATCCGCATCAAGCCCCGTCCGTTCGCCGACAGCCAGACGCCCGCACCGGGCAAGGGATCCACCTATGACATTCCTAACGGCAACCTTTTCACGGATGAGACCGCCGCCGCGCTTCCGGAGATTTACGTGATGGGAGTCCGGAACCCATACAGTATCGCCTTGGATCCGGTCCGGAAGGGAGTCGCATGGGGCGACGTCGGCCCGGATAACTTTTCGGGAAGCTCCCTCAACCCCGCCCAATTCACCGAGGAGCATAACTACACTACCAAGCCCGGCTTCTTCGGCTGGCCCTATTGGGCGGGTAACAACATTTCCTTGTCCAGCGGAGGCTCGTTGCAAAGCCCCAATGGCAGCGGTAGCGGCATCAAGACCCTTCCGGCCGCCATACCCGCCATCAATCCCTTCGCGCGCGCCTGTGCCATCACCGGACCGATCTATCGTTTCGATGCCTCGAATCCTTCCAAGATCAAGTTCCCGCCCCATTTCGATGGCGCCTGGCTGCTTTCCGATTTGAACCGCTCTTGGGTCGATGTCGCTCCCCTCAATGCGGCCGGAACCCAGATCTCGGGCACTCCGCTCCGCATCATCGCCTACGAAAGCCCAGCTCTCACCAACCCCATCGACATGGACTTCGGACCGGATGGGGCACTTTACGTTGTGAACTACAATGGTTATCGGACCACCGGCACCCGCAGCGGTCTCATGCGCGTAGAATACAAGGGCCCTTGCCAGGTCCCGGTCTCGGCCCGTCCCCGGTCCGCAACCATCCCCGGCAAGGACGTGGAGTTCGCTGACGGAGTGGTCCGGATCTCCCTGGCAGGACGGTCCCTGGCGGAAGTCCGCGATGTTTCTGGCCGTATCGAATGGCGCAGGGATAGCCAGGGCCCTTGGTATCAGGATCTCCGGGAGAGACTGAAGCCGGGCCTGCATGTGCTTACGGTTTCCCATGCCACGGGGCATTTAACGGCGAAGTTCGTCCAATAACAACGTTCAGCGGAACAATGCGCTTCCACCTGGATTATCAGGAGAGCTCCGCCTAAAGCCCTCGCCGCTTAAAGCCCTTTGCGGTTGGCGTCCAGGAAGGCCTTGTACCACGGGGGTTCTTGCGTGTTGGGACAGGATTCGGGTTCTCCATAATAATGCAAAGAGGCATGGCCGGGGTTGCTGCTGGTGATACTCATGTCCCCGTTGGGATACCGGGCCAATCTCACCGTCTCCTTGTTTTTGAAGCCCTTGAGTTCCACCGTGTACTTATCGACCACACGTAACCCTATGTCAAAGATCGCGCTGTCCGGTGTGAGGCCCGGAAAAATGGTTCCATTCCAAAAGTCGACGAATTGATCCGCGAGACGGATGTCCGAATGTTCCGTGTACGACGATCCTGTCACGGTGATACGGTCATCGCTGTATTTGAGGGAAAGATTGAGATTCTTCATCACGGCATCCTGAAGCGCTTGCTCCGACAGATTAAGGACACCGGAGACGAGGCGATAAGAATCCCCGGATCGGCTCCAAACCCCTTCCAATCCCGTTCCCGCTCCCACGCGTTTGTAGGTCCGTACCCAGCGAATCACGGCCGATCCCGAGGTCTCGGGAGGCTTGAGATGGCGCCACGTGTTACCTTCGATCTCGAATTCGATGGTATCCGTTCTCGCCCTGACGGTATCGGCAGCCAGGGAATCCCCCAGGCATCGGCGCCATATTTGATCCCGGGTAAGGTATAGGGTATTCTCTTTTGTAGCGTAGGAATAGTCATGGCTCACCGCTCCATCGGTCGACTGGGGATCCGTGCCGTCGGGGTCCTTGCCGCCCTCGCTTTCCCAACAGGAAGCAAGGCAGAAAGCCAAAAGCAGCGTGGTGAAATGGAACAACCGTGATTTCACAAGCCTTCCCGGTCAAAAGGTCAATTAGCGGTCTTTGCTAAATCTAATATTTCCCTGGATTCCTTTTTGGATTTTTTTGCCTGCGGCAGGCCCCGCCAGATTCAGCATTGGAATCAAAAGCGGAATCGGTTTCCGGACCGGCGAATCGCTTAAAACAGAGCACCGGCCGACCGGATTAAGTGCCCAGCTTGCAGGCCAGGGTCGTTTCCAGGTTCATCACCAGCAGATCGCCGATGTTCGCGCATTGGAGGAACCGGTCATCCTTATGGTACCGCTGTAAACCCAGTTTGAGCTCCTGGGTCTTTTCGGGGAGCGAGAGTTCGCCAAAGCGCATGGCCTCGGTCAGCCGCACCACTTGATCCTTGGAGAAGTTCAGGCGCCGCGCGATCAAGGTCCGTTCCTCCAACTGGTATTGGCGGATGGTCTGCAGATTCAATATCTGCTGGCACAGATCGACGACCTTCCTGTTATCAGGGAAGAAATGCGGCAGGTAGGCCTGGATCTTGCCTTCATAACTCTGCTGATCGAAATCGATGGCCCGCACCCGGTATTGCTCGTCCTCGAAGTCGGGCGTGATGTCGATGACGTAATTGTAAGCGCGCATGTCCCCAAGCAGCCGCGCGAAGCAGCGCTCGTTGAACTTCACGAATTCCTTGGCGATGCGGACTTTGTTGGTGGAAGGGCGATCGAGGATTTCCGCGAGGAAAAAATCCCCGGGGATGCCCGCGATGTGCTCTTCGATGAGGGTGTTGCCGCTGACCAGATAATTGATCCGGTTGGGAGAGAGAATGTCCTCCAGCTCCAATCCATAGATGCGGGAGGCGTCCGCCTTTTTCACGTAGAAGTGATCGTAATTGTCATTGTACTGGTTGACGATGCGGACCCGGAACGGATTCGAGTTGCCGAACATGCAATAGTCCACGCGTTCGACTTGCAGATGGTCCGTGATGGCCTGATCGCCCGCGGCCTTCAACTGCGAATAGATTTGGGTCAGCCCTTTGTAGAGGCCTTCCGATTCGCTGTGACTGTACATGCAGGTGGCCCACAAGGTGTCCTTCTCGTTCTTGTCGATCAAGGAAGTGGCGGCTTCGTATCGCGTCAGATCCGAATAGCTGACTGGAAGTTCGCGGGAGCGGGTATAGGCCTTCAGGTATTCCGAAAGCGGCTCGCTGATGGGGAAAAGTTTTTTCTTGCGGGAAATGATTTTCATGGGGTTCCGGCTGCCGATCCATTATATACCCGGCCCGGACCCTCGCGTCAAGGCGAGCGGCAGAGCCCTCACTTTTTGGCGAAGAAATCCTTCCGCTTCAAGGCTGCCACGATCATTCCCTTGAGGACCTTCAAATCCACCTCTTGCAGTTTGTTGATATAGAGGCAGCCCTTGCCCGTCTTATGCTTGCCCAGTTTTTTGAGCGCGACGCCATGCTGGCCGACGATATCCCCGCTGATGTAAACGGAGATGTTCGCCTTGCGGGGCGAAAACCCGATCCGCAACCAATCCACTTCCCGGCCTGAACTAGGGCTCTTCACCTTTACCTGTCCGAAACCGATGAGCGCAGCACCCCACATTATCGGCGCTTCCCTGCTCGCCTTTTTCATCATTTCCACGAGGGTAAAGCTGTCTTCACGCTGCTGGGCATCCTTGATGCTATTGAGAAACTTCTCCACGCTTGCAGCAGTCGGTTTCGTCTTGTTTTCGGCCATTATTCCCCTTTCATCACTCGGGATGCCTCTGCGTCCCGAAACCAGAGCGATCCTTATTTTTTCTTCTTCCTTACCGCCGCTTTCTTGGTGGATTTCTTGACTATCGGTTTTGCCTTGGCCGCCTTCTCCATCGGAGCGGGTTGCAGGAGGCTGACCCGGTTGCCTTCCGTGTCCGTGAAGGATACGTATTTGCCTACGCCGGGAATATCCATGGGTTCCCCCAAAACCTTGCCGCCAGCCTTTTCGACTTTCTGCATGGCCTTCTTGATGTTGGACACGCCGATGACAACGGAGGGATATTGACCCGGCCCATCGGGCCTCTTGGGGAAAAAACCGCCATTGATTGTGCCTGGAGTCTTCGGGCGGCCTTGCGGCCCTGCTTCCGTCGTGGAGGCGGTCACGTAATTCCCCATTTCCTCCCCCCAGGCCCGCATTTTCCAACCGAAGGCCGACTTGTAAAATCCGGACAGACGCTTTTGATCTTCGAATGGCATTTCAAAATGAACTACGGGATCCATGGATATCCTCCTTTTGGGGAACTGATTGTTGAAAATGTAGCCATAATGCACAGGTCACAAAGCTTGAATGGGACTGAAGATTATTTCTCCTTGATTGAATTCGTTTTCCATTCGTGCTTATTTTCCTCGCGGTTTTTAGCTGGTAAATGGCTATCGCTTTCGTTGGCTTGGCGACCACCTCCTTCATTTTCGGCGTGCTTTCGCAAGCTTTGCAATGCAACCGTTGTACGATGCGCCCTCCGCAGCCTTTGTGCTCCAACAAGGCGGGCGGCCCTTCGGGGGCCTCCCACCGATCGCCCCATTCCCTTAAGGCGATGATCACGGGCATGATGCCGAGGCCTTTGTCGGTGAGCTGGTATTCCAAGTGCCCGGATGAATCTGGCCCCTTCGAGTTTGTCATGATTCCTTCCTGAACGAAGGTTTCAAGCCTTTTTGCGAGGACATTCGGGGAAATGCCGAGGCTTCGCTTGAAATCGCTGAACCGGGACATCCCACCGAATATCGCATTGCGCAAAATCAGCAAACTCCACCGCTCTCCGACGATTTCAAGCGCGCGTGCCGCCGAACAAATCTGCCCATCGTAGGTATTGCCCAGCATGGCGGGTTTCCTTTATTACTTGCGTGATAGGAGTAAATATACTAATGGGCCGTTTCCTTTTTCGTGACCTGCGAAACCCAGAAAGAGATCGATTACTACTGGGATAAGTTGGCTGCCGGGGGAGAGGAGCAGCCTTGCGGCTGGGTCAAAGACAAATTCGGACTGTCCAGGCAGATCGTTCCGTCAATCATCAACGAATTGATCGGGGATGCCGACCCTAAAAAGGTGAACCGCACGATGCAAGCGGTTTCCAAGATGAAGAAATTGAACCTCGCCAAAATAAAGCAGGCTTACGCGAGCAAGTAATCCTCCTTGGATTTTTTCGCCTGCGCTGTTCCCGCTTTGTCAAAGTATGCCGAAGCGGCCGAGGGAGGAAATGGCACCCTTTTTGCGCTGCAATCTGATGTAATGAACCCATCGCCAAATCTCCCGAAATCACGCACACGCACCCCCAAAACTTGACCGGTTGGATGCGACGGATGCGCAACTTTTTCGCATGGGCCGGGCTCGCGCTCTTGGTCGTATCTTGCGTCCACTCAACGGATGTCGAAGCGAGAAGGGAATGGAACTGCGCCATTCCGGCCGGCTCCGCTCCGGAATTCGTCCAATCCATAGGGTGCATGGAGGATTACCACGCCCTGGCCGCGCGTCCATTTGATTTGAGTATTCCCGGGGCTTTCATGGTCAAGGTGATCGTGGATCGGTCTGACGGTGATCGTCTTTATTTTCTGAACACCTCGAAAAATAAGCTCCACTATTTCTTCATCTTAAATAACCTCTCTGGGAACGGCAAACCGTTGGTGCCACCCCTTCCAGAATTCACCCCATCGGAATACTATTCGCCGAATCGCCGCTTCGTCCTTGGGACCCTTGCCTACTACGAAAATCCCGGGGTCTGGACTTGGGAGCTCACGCCTTCGGACAATGCCGGGGCGGATCTGATCGCCTTTGCCCATCGGAAAATCGCCGACGCCTGCTTCTGCGGCGAGGATCTCTATTTTCATGCCACTTCCCTGGGCATCGAAGCGGAAGCGTTGAAATTGCCCGCGTCGATCAAAGTCATTTCCACCGCCAAGGTTTATGCCGGCGTCGACTACCAGGCGCTGAGTACCGCCTCCAGCATCGGACGCCTGGTCTTCACCACTGCCGACAGGCTGAAACTGGAATACGCGGGACCGCGGGACATCGTGGTTTCGGATTCCGTGCCGGATGGTATCCCTCTGGCGGCGGGCGGCTTCATCACCCAGCAATTCCAGACCCCGCTCTCCCATGTCAACACGCTCTCCCAGGATCGCGGGACCCCGAACATGGGATTGCGCGGAGCGCTTGCCGATACGGCTTTGCGCGCGCTGGAAGGCAAATGGGTCCATTTAAACGTGAATGCCTTCGATTACTCCGTATCCGAGGCGACGGAAGCCGAGGCCGATGCCTGGTGGGACTCCCGAAAGCCGCCCAACGTAGCCGTGCCGGTCATGGACACGTCCGCCGGCGGAATGCAGAATGTGGAAGCGATCCTGGACATGTCCTTGGGAATTGCCGAAGCCTTGAAGCAGGCCATTCCTGCTTATGGCGGCATGACCAGTCATTTTTCCGCCTTTCCCCATATGGACCGGTCCAAGTTGGCCTATCGGCCGGCCTTCGGTATACCGGTCCGTTATTACCTGGAGCACATGAGGACGCACGGCTTAAACGACACCGTTGACCGCATGCTCTCCGATCCCAAATTCCAAGCGGACCCTGCCGAGAAGGATCGCCGCCTCAAAGCCTTGCGCGAAGCCATCGTGAGCGCACCCCTCGATTCCTCATTCTGGAAGTTGTTGAATGAGAAGCTGGAGGCGGAATTTCCGGGATTCGAAACCATCCGCTTCGCCTCCAGCACCAATGCCGGAGATCTGGAAGGTTTGACCGGAGCCGGCACATACGGGTCAAGGACAGGCAGTCGAACCGATACGTCGCATTCCATAAAGCAGGCGCTGTTGGAAGTCTGGGCCGGCGTATGGGATTTGCGCGCGTTCGAGGAGCGCAGCTACCGATGCATCGATCACAAGTCCGTCGGCATGGGGGCCCTGGTGCGGGGCGGGAGCGGGGAGAGCGGCGAGAATGGGGGTGAAGGCGGCATATTGGCGAACGGAGTCGCGATCACGGCCAACCCTTTCGATGAGCCCGGGTATGAACCCGGGTTCTACATCAACGCGCAGGCCGGGGAGGCTCCGGTGACTCAGGCGAATCCCGCCTTCATCTCGGACCAGTTCATCTACCACTACGGCGTTCCCGGCCAACCCATCGTGCTGCTCGCCCGGTCGAATCAGGTGCCCAGCGGGATGACGGTGCTGACCAAAGTCCAGACCTATGCCTTAGGGACGGCCTTGGCGGAAATCCAGGGCTTCTTCGCTCCCGCATACGGCGAGCACGGGCTGTACAGGAATGGGATGCATACGGAATTCAAATTGTGGAAAGCGGCAGAGGCCGGTCCCGGGGCGGAACCGGTGATCACCATGGAAGCGGTGCGGCCCTTCAAAGGATGGCGGTAATGCGCTGCAATTGGCGACGCCAATACGGTTTGAAACCGCCCGCCCAGTCGTTCAGGGGACGGATGGCCGCGGCGTTGGTCCGATACAGCATTTGTCGGCCATCGCGGCGGCTCGGCATGCATGCAAAATACATTCCTATATGGGAATATGTCAAGCAGACAGAAACCCAGGTCGGTTCTCCCGCGCTTTTATGGGAACCTTTGGTGATTTTAGTCTGGAGAGGGCTATTGTGGCGGGCGAACCGGATTAAGCATTCCGTTACCTGCCGAGCATAAGGAATCCGCCCGGGGTTTCCCGGTTCCTTCCGAGGGCGTCCGACTGTTTGCCGGTGACGGGGTCCAAGCCCGGATTTCCCGATCCCGGAGCGGGCCGGTGCCCGATGCCTGTGCCCACGCCGAAGGCGCCATCCACACAGCCGTGGAAGCGTTCGAAGGTCGGCCCGATGCGGCCCCATTCCGAATAAATGACATGGTGGCCACTACGCGACGGCAGGTTGCATTTGGTGTGGAGCAAGGATTTGGCCTTGTCGGCGGTCACGTTGGGATTCGCGGTAGGATTCCTGTCGGTATATTTCTCGACGCAGAACGGGGAAGTTTCGAAATCATCCCAGGCGAGCGCCTTGGTCGGGGAGAAAACGAAGTCGGATTTGGTGATCCAGAATTTGAGATCGTCGGTATCGTCGAAATGCGGCCCCCACGAGATGTTCCAGGTGAAAGTCTGCGGGCCCGCCGCCATCGGAGTGGTCATCCATTCCATGGGAGCGTCCCAGGGCGTTTCCGCGCCTTTCCAGGTCTCGCCGTCGAACCCGCAAACGTTCTTGGGCAAAGGATTGACCGAAGATCGGCCGAGGGCATGGGTCACGACGGCCATGAAATTATAAGCGGCTATCTGGTTGACGGCGAAAGCGGTGGCGCAGGCAGGGTACTTGCCCGACTGGTTTCCGTTGGACAATTCATCCGGCTTGGTGACGGCGCCGCACATCCAGTTCCGGGAAGGTGGGCTCTCAATGACACCATGCGCGGACACCCAAGCTGAACACCCGTAGAGAACCAGACCCATCAAACTCATCTTTACCCGCATAATCGTTCCCTGCACGAGAATAGTAAATCGCCATATCCAAGGGAATATCCGGTTCCCTCGGACTTGCCATTAAATTCAATATATGCTGTAGGGGGCCGCCAGTAGGGTTAAATCCAAGGTACGTAATGCTCGAAGGACATGCACGCGTAATCCGGGTCAATTCACCGTTCTTGGAAGCCGCTCTGGAGGAATTTGAATCGTTATTCCAATGGGTCCAACGGCTCCTGGCGCGGATCCGTTCAGATTGGACCTCAATAAACCAGGATTTCGACCCCGGTTTTTAGAACCTTTCCGGACGGCAGGCATCCATTCGGTGCGCCTGAATCTCAAGGCGGGGCCGGCTGCTGTGCGCTATGCGGCGGATTTTTTGTCATCGCCCTTTTTGTTTTGTTTTTCCTCGAGATTCTTTTTTTCTTTTGCCTCGCGGACTTGTTTAACCTGGGGTTCCAATACTTTTTGGATTTCTTCCATTACAGCGCCAATGGTATCGGATCCTTTGTCCGGGCTTTTCATTTTCGCGATTCCGAAAAGCACGATAAGGATCAGTAAACCGACCCCGATGATTTGAACCGTCGTTTCGGACATTGATGACCTTTCGATTTCTTCCCGCTCTCCCAAGATACTCTTGTTTCCTAGACGCTGCCATAGCCTGCCGCGTTACCAGGATGAAGATGGAAATATTTAAATTGCGACAGGGGAGATCGGCGGAATATGACCCAGGAAATCGGAACGTCTCGGAATGGCTTTTGGCGGGAACTGAGGAACGCCGTGCTGGGCACGGATGCGGATTATACTCGCATCGACCTGAAACGCGCCATCCTGCTGCTGGCCATCCCCATGGTCCTCGAGCTTGTAATGGAATCCACCTTCGCGGTAGTGGACATCTTTTTCGTAGGCAAGCTCGGCGCCTCCGCCGTAGCCACCGTCGGCCTTACCGAATCCTACCTGTTCCTCGTGTACTCCATGGCCATGGGTCTCGCCACCGCGGTCACCGCCCTCGTCTCCCGCCGCATCGGCGAGAAGCGCGGGGAAGAGGCCGGCACGGTCGCGGTCCAATCCATCCTGCTCGGGCTCCTTTTTTCCCTTCCCTTCGCCATCGCCGGCATTTTTTTCGCCAAGGACCTGCTCGCGCTCATGGGGGCCGATGCCTGGGCCGTCGAGCACGGCTACCGGTATACCCGGATCATGCTGGGAGGCAACGCGGTCATCATTCTCCTTTTCGTCATCAACGCCGTATTCCGCGGCGCGGGCAATCCCGCCATCTCCATGCGGGTGCTTTGGACCGCTAACGCGGCCAATATCCTGTTGGACCCTATCTTCATTTTCGGATGGGGGCCCATCCCCGCATTCGGCGTGGAAGGCGCGGCGATCGCGACCACCACCGGTCGGAGCATTGGGTTGCTCATGCAATTCTACTACCTGTTCCGGGGCGGCCAGAAGGTCGCTTTGAAATGGGAGCATATCCGCTGGAATGCCGCCGTGGCCTGGAACGTATTCAAGACCTCGCTGGGCGGGATCGGGCAGATGTTCGTGGGCATGACCTCCTGGATCTTCCTCATGCGCATCCTCGCGAGCGTGGGAAGCGAGGCGGTGGCCGGAGCCACCATCGCCCTGCGTGTCATGATGTTCACCTTGATGCCCGCATGGGGCATGTCGAACGCGGCGGCCACCTTGGTGGGCCAAAACCTCGGGGCAAAAGATCCGGCCCGGGCCGAATCCTCCGTCTGGCGCATCGGCATCTACAACACGTGGTTCCTGGGAGCGGTTTCCATCGTCTACTTCTTTTTCAACGCCCAGCTCATGGGCATTTTTAGCGACGATCCGCGCGTGATTGCCATCGGTTCGGGATGGCTGCGCATTCTCTCCTATTCTTTCCTCGTCTACGGCTGGTGGATGGTCTCGACCCAGGCTTTCAACGGGGCGGGCGATACGCGAACGCCTACCCTCATCAACATCGTATTCTTCTGGATGATCCAAATCCCCCTATCCTGGCTCCTGGCCATTCACCTGGACTGGGAGCATTCCGGGGTATTCTGGGGGGTATTCGTCTCGGAAACCTCGGTGGGACTCTTCACCCTGTGGCTGTTCACCCGGGGGAAGTGGAAGACCGTCAAGGTATAGGAAGCCCTCCCGGCTGTCCTCGCCGCCCCAACCTCTTTGGCCTGTATTATAGGATTTCCACATAACCTTCGGTTCCCTGCACGCGGATTGGTTGCCCGAACAATGGCATCCAGCTGGGTTCGGTGAAAGAAGTCACCAGGATATCCCTCTCTTCCAGGTCAGCCGCTTCCATTGTTAAAATGACGCGCGCCCGTCCCTCTATGACTCCGGAAGAAACGGGCAAACCCATCATGGCTCCTGCCGGGAGGTTTTCCCGTCTGTATTCCCCCGTGAGGATTTCGCCATCCGACGTGATGGCGCGCGGAGGATCAAGTCTTGCATGGAATTCGTGCTCGTCTTTACGTTCGCCGATGAGCCGGTAATCCAATCTCCCGGTTTGAACGGCCTCGCGCAGTTCTTCGAAAGAGAGATAGTGGAAATCCTCTTTTTCGCGGATCATTCCGGCTTGCAGAAGCCGTTCGGCCTCTTTCCCCAACGCCTGCTTGTTAATGAAGTAACGGCTGATCATGGCGTACTTCGGGTATTCACGATACCCGAGGAAATTTCGCATCAGGTCGATCATCCGTTCCGTCTCCTCGGCTTTCCTTTCGCCATCCGGCGATTGACGTAATCCCGTCAATAACGCTTCCGCTTTTTCCGAAGCTTGCTTGTCCCGGTAAAAGACTGGGACAAATGAGGGATTCATGCATCTAAAACTCAAACCCGGTAGAGAGCCAACATCAATGGCTCATGGCCCAAAATCAGAGCGTGATGCTTGGATTCCGGCTTATATTTGGGGTGGGATAAGGAATTGAATAAAGGAATTGAAAAAATGGTCGGAAAAGCCTCTTTATTCACCAGCACGGTTTCCATTCTCACCGCCGCCGTTTCGGGTTTCGCGCAATGGGATCCCATTTTCAATGATGGAAAATTCCATCCGATCTGGAACAAGCAGGAC
>JBDSIO010000367.1:0-14477 GCA_039917895.1 Fibrobacteria bacterium
AGTCCGGATACGGTGGAACCGGGCGGCGCGGTGGCCATCGATGCTTCGGCTTCCATGGGCGACGGCGCCCTGGCATACAGCCTGGATTTGAATGGGGACGGAAAGCCGGACTGGATCGATTCGACCACGGCTAAGGCCTCCCTGAAGGCGCCCGGTTCCGGTGTGTATACGGCGATCCTGTCGGTGCGCAATTCCATGGGACAGGAGGGAAAGGCGACGGCGACCTTGAGAGTGAATGCCCGGCCGCGCCTCGAACTCAGGGTGAAGAATCCCAAGGAGAACATGGCCGCGATGGTGGAATTCAAGGCGCGCGCCAAGGATGCGGATGATTCGCTGTCCCTGGTCCGTTTCAATTTCACCGGCGAGGCCTCGGCCTGGGAGACGCGAGTCGGCCCCGCCGACAGCGTGGCAAGCCCCGGGGAATGGTGGTTGCGGTTCAAGCATGCTTATGGTAAGCCGGGAAACCACACCGCGGTTTTCTGCGTTTCGTCCCGCGACGGCCGGGAAGCCTGTCAGAAGGCCAAGGTCGAGGTTTTCAACGCGCCTCCCGTCTGCCTTCCCGGCGCGGATCTCAAGGCCACCCTGGGCAAGCCTCTGGAAATAGACGGCGGCGGGGCCGACCCGGACGGCAAGATCGTAAAGTGGGAGTGGGACCTGGATGGGGACGGAAAGTTCGACTTGGTCTCGGCCGCGGATGGAAAATTCCAATACACCTTCAGCAAGGTCGGGATCTTCCCCCTGACCTTGCGGGTGACCTCCGCCGACGGGGTGACCGCCCAGGGCGCCCG
Organism: Fibrobacteria bacterium; assembly: GCA_039917895.1. Lineage (GTDB taxonomy): Bacteria > Fibrobacterota > Fibrobacteria > UBA11236 > UBA11236 > Chersky-265. Next base: position 789 of record JBDSIO010000367.1, read on the forward strand.
CAAAGTGGAGGTGAGGAAAAAATGGAAAGGCTGATGCGCTTCGCCGCATCGGCGCTGCTTTTCACGGTTGGGTGCGCGGCGCTGTGCCCGGGTCCGGTCGTGGCCGACAAGCTCACGCTTAAGTCCGGCGAAACCATCTTCGGATCCATCACCGACGAGCGGGATTCCGTCATCAAGTATTTCGACCGCTTCGATCGCCCCCGTAAAATTTCGGCAAGTAAGGTGGATACCATCCATTACGACATCAGGGACGTGCGGGGACCCGTGAAGGTCGCCTTCCGAAAGGGCCAGGCTAAGGACCGCAGCGGATATTTCCGTATTCGCTACGCCGAGGAGCTGGATCTCGAGGTAACCTACAAGACGGACTCCGTCGGAGAACTTGATCTCTTCTTCCGCAGCGGCGTGCACGTGCGTATGCTTCCCAACTCCCGGTTCCGCGTTACGCGCGCGCCGAAATCCCTGAAGGATCCGCTCGTGATCGAATTGGCCGCGGGCCGCCTGCTCGCGACTTCGGCGCAGGAGGAGGCATTGGTCCGGGTCGTTTCCCCCTGGGGCATTGCCGTGGGGCGCGGTTCGTTCCAGGCGGGCGTCATGGTTTCCGAGGCGGACTCTTCCCTGCAGGCCGTATGCCTGCGCGGTTTGACCGGCGTTCAGGAAAGCCCGGAAAGCCCGGGTGAACTGGTGGTCGACGAAGGCAAATCCGTAAGCCTGTTCCGAAAGGAAGGCGTTTTCAACCGCCGGGAACCGGATCCCGGCGAGGAGCGGCGATTCATCGGCTTGGCCGCCAACATGGGCCACTATCGCTTCTCTCCCATCGAATATCCCAGGATCGGCTATTTGCCCAAAGCGATTACCGGCCTCGGTTTCATGGTCTTCTTCTACGGCGCCGCCATCGGGATCCTCGACTATGTCAATCATATCTGAACGCATGGCCCGATGCGCGGGATGGTTGGCCGCGGCGGGCCTGACCGCGGTGGCGCCGGCGATTGGCCAATTCACGGATTTCCAGGGGGGCAAGCTTTACCTGGAAATGGAAGGCAACATGTCCCCGTTCGCCCTGGGCAGCAATACCGGCGCGCGCGGTGCGATGAACAACGTAACCTCCCTGTATCCCTCCGCCAGTTCCCTGTTCGGCAATCCGGCCGCCCTGTCGCGGCTGCAGGGCATGTCGGTGCAGACGGATTTCTTCTTGCCCGGGCTCGGCCTCGGGGTCAGCAGCGAAAGGACCAAACTGCTCCGGAACAACCTGCGCACGCCCATAGACGAGTTTCTGGGGGGCGGGAACAACAACGTGGAACGCCCGGTGTATCCGGACGTGAGCCTGGGTCTGTACCAGTCGACCAATCTCGGCGGTTTCTCGGTAGCCTTCGGCGGCGCTTCCGTCACCCTGGGCGCGGGAGTCCAGCAGCCTTTCCGGGGCAACCTTGATTTCGCCCTGGGAGGCATGCGCCTGGGGCTCGGCCTTCCCGAAGACGAGAGCGATCCCGGTTCGGACAGCATCAAGGTCCTTTTGTCGGCCGACGCTTTCGCGCGCTTCTCCGCCGAGTTGAACGATTTTTCCCTGGGTGTGGCGGGCGAACCCTGGAAAGGCATCCGCCTGGGCCTCGCCTACCAGCGTTACACTCTCGATCTGCTCCTGCAGGCCGGCGCCCGCGTCGACGGCATCCTGCAACGCGCGGGCCAGGAGTCCTATTTCCACGCGACCGGCGCCAACTACCACAACGACCTGGATGCCAAGGGTTACGGGAACGTTACTGGGTCCGCGCATGGCGTCCGGATGGGCGCAGCCTGGCAATTCTCGCGCCACTTCGGCGCCGATGCCATGATCAGCCTTGCCGAAACCATGTTCCTCAAGGGCTCCCTGGATTGGGAATACAACGTCCTGCCGTCCCTGGATTTCTCCGGCGGCAATCTCCTGGATCCGTCCAAGATGAATCCGACCAAGCTCACCTTGACCACACGCAACAAGACCGCCGTCCAGGACATGCGGGTGAACCTGCCCTGGGAAGGCGCCATATCGCTGCATACGAATTGGGAGAATTTCCGGCTGAACCTGGACTACTCGTACTTCATGCGCGGCATGACCGTGAACTACACCATCATCGACAGTGTCGATGCCTACGATTCCAGCGCCAAGGACGTCTACCACGACGCCTACGGCGAGGACTCGGTCACCATCACACGCGGGGAGAATACGTTCCACCTGGGGCTGGAGCAACAGTTCGCGCTGGGGATCCAAATCCATCAGGTTTTTTTCCAGCTGGGCGGCATCGTCTACACCGTGACCCAGGGCGATCTGCTTTCCGAAGCATCGGCCTACCGTCCCGAGTCCTTGCCTTTCCTCCCCACCATGAACCTAGGTTACTACTTCCCGATCGGGCCGAACTTCACCGCCACCGTCTCCCTGGTCGCGTTCCCCGTTTCCCTTTTCAAGACCAGCGTGGAGTACCGTTACTGACATGGCAAACCGCATCCACCGCAAGGCTTCCGGCCTGAACTTCGTGCTGCTGCTCCTGGCCCTGGGAACGACGACTGCCCGGGCCGCCATCAACTTGACCCAGGTCCCGTCCGGAATGCGCAAGCAATCGGCGGAAATCACCCTGGCCTGGACGGGCGGGCAGGGACGCGTCCACCTGCGTGCCTCAACGGCGCCGGGCGGTAACGGGGCCGCCATCCCGCATTACGATTCCCTGCATCTACCCAGCCAGCTAGACGCCGCCACCTGGACCTTCAAGGTGAACCCGGATATCCCGGTCGCCTACCGCAATACCGATCTCCGCTTGGGCATCAACTATTGCATCCTCACCGACGGCGCGCAGGTTTCGCCGGAATTCATCATCATCATCGAATCGGGAAACGCTCCGGTCCTGGCTTCCCCGGCCAATGCCGTCTCCATCAAGGACCTTACGCCGACCTTTTCCTGGACCGGGGACGCGCCGTTCTACGCCGTCCTGCTTTCCGATGAGCCGTTCAAGATCACCGCGGAAGGCACGGTTTCCGGGGTCAGCGCGATCTGGCAGATCATAACGCCCTACACCACGGCCCGCTACGGCGATCCGGATCCCTCCGGATTCAATACCGTCCCTGCCCCGCCGCTGATTTCCGGCAAGACCTACAATTGGTTGGTGCTGAACAACTACGGAAACAACAGCGCATCCACCTCCAAGGTGGCGCCGGTGCCGTCCTCGTTTGTCTATGCGCCCGCGCCTCCTTTGGCCTCTTCGCAATTGCTGGAACCGCGGGACAAGGACACGATTGCCGGCGCGGACCAGATCCGGTTCCGCTGGGCCTTGGTCGACGGAGCGGTGAGCTATAAGGTCGAGTTGCTGGAAGAGAACCTCGTCGACGGCAGCCAGGCCGACATAGCCTTGTGGAAGGCGAGCTCGACCGGCGGGCAGATCACGCTGGAAAACGCCACCGGACTCCTGCGCCGCTACAATTACAAATGGCGCGTCTATGCCATTGGGAACAACGGCGCCGCTTCGCTTTCGGAAAAGCGGAGCTTTTTTTTCGCCGTGGACGTGGGGGAGATCGCTGTATCGGTAAGAAACCAGGCGGGCCGGAAAATAGCCTACGCTCCAGTCAGGCTGAACAGGCTGGGTGGCGCGTCCTCGGCGGTATTCCAAGGCGGGTCGACCGACAATGACGGGCTGCTTTCCATCAAGAACGCGCCGCTCGGTAACTATGAAGCGCGCATCGAGAACCTAAACGATTACCAGACGAAGACGAACACCATCGTCCATGCGAGCAAGACCGTCACCTCCAAGACCATCACCTTGAGTCCCGTGACGGGCAAGATTCTCGGCAAGGTTTCCTCCGCCAAAACAGGCACGGGCATCCTCAACGCGAAAGTCACGGCATCGGGATCGGACGGAACGCAATGGACCACGGTGACCAATTCCCAGGGCAACTATTCATTGGGATTGCCGCTCGGAAATTGGCAGGTTTCCGCCCAGGCGGAGGGCTATTCGGCCTCGCAGGCTGCCGGGGCGGCTTTGAACGTTTCCACCTCCACCCGGACCGTGGACATGAGCTTGGCGGCCAACGCTTTCAGGCTTTCGGGCACCGTACAGAACTCTTTCACGCGCCAAGGCATCTTCGGGGCGACGGTATACCTCACGCAGGCAGGGGCGATGCGCACGGTGAATACGGACGGGAACGGAAGCTTTTCCTTTTCGATACCTTCGGGAAACCTGAGCCTCCGGGTCGCCAGCGCCGGCTTTGCCTCCCCGGAACCGCAATCGCTCATCGTGGACGGGGATAAATCGATAAACCTGGCTTTGGATCCCAATGCCTCCATCCTGTCGGGCCGCACCCGCGACGCGTCCGGGACCGCGCTCGGCTTCGCGGTCGTGCAGGCCACGCCCAAGGCCGGTCCGTCGCGGAGCATCCTCAGCGACAACCTCGGCTTCTTCGAGATCAGCCTGTCCGCGGGGGATTGGATCCTCACCGCTTCGGCGAAAGGATTTACGTCGCGCACCAGCCAGAAATTCCTGTTGGATGTCTCGAAGACCGTGCAGGGCGTGGACTTCCTGTTCGATGCGAACCGCTCTTTCATCTCCGGGCGCGTGACCGTCAATGGCGCTGGTCTTTCCGGGGCGCGCATCTCGGCCGCGGACGCGTCCGCATTTTCCGACAATTCCGGGTACTACCTGCTTTCGGTCAACGGCGGTTCGCAAATCGTCTCGGCGGCCAAAGAAGGTTATCTCATTTCCAAATCCTATACGGTGCCCGTAAATCCGGGCGATACCGTTTCGGGCATCGACTTTCCCGCCTCGGGAAACGCAGCCATCGTAAAAGGCCGCGCCGTCTCCGGAGGGGCCGGGGTGGCCGGGGCCATGATCCAGGCGATCAATCAGGCGAACCGCGAGGCTTTCCAGCTGATCACCGATGGTGATGGGGCCTATTCGCTTTCCCTTCCCGGCGCGGTCTACCAAGTCATCGCGTCGAAAGAAGGCTTTGCCTTAGATCAGGCGTTGACCTTCTCACTACCGGCGGGAGGAATGCTCCAGGATGCGGATTTGCGCCTGGTCCCGGATCAGGGCAGCATCACCGGCACTGTGGCCAGCGGCAATGCGCCTTTGGGCGGATGCGAGGTGGCGTATAAGAATACCGGGAACCCCGGACTTGCGGGCAAGACCGTTTCCGATCCGCAAGGCCGGTTTTCGCTTTCGCTCCAGGCCGGAGCCGCGTATGCGCTCACGGCCTCCTGCGCGGGCTATCAAGTCTCCTTCGCGACTTCGGCGTCCCTTCCCCGGGCCGGAATCCTGGTCCAGGATTTCAGCGTGGCCAAGGCGGGCGCGTCCTATAAAGGCAAGGTTGTGGACGAAAGGGGCGCTGCGCTGGCAGGCGTGAAGTTGACCGCTGAAAAGAACGGCGAAGCCGTGGCCGTGTCGACGGATTTCTCCGGACAATATTCCCTTTCGCTCGGAGCCGGGACCTATGCCCTGGTCTTTTCCAAATCGGGCTATCGTTCCGTCTCGCGGACGCAACAGTTGGATCTGGGCGAAAACAAAGCCTTGTCACTCGACACCCTGGCATCCTCCCTCGGCCGCCTTTCAGGACGGGTGACCTCGGACGGGGCCGGCATCGCGGGCGCCTTGGTATCCCTGATTGGACTCACGCCGGAGGTCGGCGGCGGGACGTTCACGACCGATGCCGATGGCCGGTTCGCCGGCGAAAACCTTCCTTCGGGAAGCTATAGCCTGACGGCGGACGCGGAGGGATTCTCGCAGGGGCGGCTGGCTTCGCTCACGGTGTCGGCCGCATCCCAGGCGAATGCCGCATTCGTCCTGACCGCGAACCGGGGCCAATTGACGGGCCTGGTAAAGATCGAAGGCGTGGCGGCCGCAAACGCATCCGTGACCGCGAATGCCTATGGAGTTTCACGTTCCGCGGCCACCGGTCCGGACGGCCGCTACCGGATCGACAGGTTGCCTTCCGGCGTATATTCCGTTTCCGCCGTGCTTGCGGGATACGGCGCCGATAAATCCTATGAAAGCCAGTCCCTGGCGGCGAACGCGTCTCTGGCCAACCTGGATTTCAATCTGACCCGCAATGCCGGCGGCCTCTCGGGAACGGTTTCCGGCGCGGCATCGCCCGCGGGCGTGAAAATCTCCCTGACCGGAAAAAAGGGCGGAAGGGCTTATGCCGTTTGCGACGGATCGGGCAAGTACTCCATCGCTTCGATACCGGCCGATGTCTATACGGTGACGGTAACCGCATCCGGATACAAGCTGGCGGGCGCCACGCAGAATCCCGAGTTGGACGTGACGGGGGCGAAAGAGTTCAATCCTTCGCTAGTGCCCGCCGTTTTCAGGCTTTCCGGCAGGGTGCTTGACCAGTCGGATGCGGGCCTGGCGGGACTTCCGGTCGAGTTGCGGATCGGCGCGGATCGATTGAAGATCACGAGCGGCGCCGATGGATCCTTCGTCTTCGCCGATGTGGCGGCAGGCCGGGAGTACCAGCTTTCCGTCAAACCCCCGAACGCGGATTACGATGCCAAGGATACCGTTTTCGCCCTCGATCTGGGCGCCCCGGCGCAAGTGAGCGCCGATCTGCGCACCCTTTCCCGGCTCGCCGGAATCGGCGGCATTGCCTATCTGGACGACGCACCTGTCGAAGGCGCATCGATCCGGGTGGTAGGCAATGGGAACAACATCGCCACCCTCAGCCAGCCGGGCGGAATCTTCAAGGTGATCGGAGTGGCCGGGTTTTCCTCACCGCTTAAACTGACGGTGACGCGTAACGGGTCCGGTACCCTGGACACATCCCTTTCCCTGAAAGCGGGGGAGACCAAGGCAGGGATGCAGCTGAAGCTTAAGACCCTCAAGCTGGGGCTGGCCGTTTCCCTGGCCAATTCGGAAGGCAAACCCCTCGTCGGGGCGAAGGTGGCCGTGGCTTCGGCGAAGAAGCTGGATACTCTGACCGCCGGATCGGACGGAACAATCTCGCTCGCGGGAATCCCGGCCAACCAATCGCTTACCCTGGCGACGCTGCTGGATAAAGACCGCTTCGACAACCTGGAGAGTTCAGTGTTCGTAAAGGAACGGGACACTTTGATCGCGCTGAATGCCCGTGTGCACGCTACCACCGCGGAAATCCGGGTCCAGGATCAGGTGGGCGCGGCTTTGGATGGGGCCGATGTCCTGATGAACGGTAAAATCCTGGGCCGCACCTTGCAGGGAAAGATTCTGGCCAGGTTCCTGGGGCGTGGCGATTACCGGTTCGCCGCCGGAAAATCCTCATACAAAAGCGGATCCGACCGCAGCCTGACCCTCTCCGGCGATACCGCTGCGATCGTGACATTGACGTTGACCAAGGTGGAGGGTGGCATCTATGGTACCGTGAGCGATTCCGGCCTGGACAGGTCGGCGGATCCGGCGGGAAGCCGCACCTTGCCGGGAGCCATCATCCTCGTCGTTGCGCCGGGGGATACCCTCAGGGATACGGCGAACGCATCGGGGCAATATTCCGTGGCCGGATTGGCGGATGGCCGTAAATACGCCGTGCTGCTGTCGCTTCCCGGTTACGTATCCGTTTCCGATTCCATCGTGGGGAGACTCGAGGCCCGGAATCTCGACCTCAAGTTGCGGCCTTTCCCCGGAACCGTCCTGGGCCGGGTGGAGAACGGCGCGTCCGGAGTGCGGGTGACCCTGTCGCATGCGGCTACGGGCCAGGTTTCCACCTTCCGGACCAGGGCCGGCGGGTACTATGCCTTCCTGGGTCTGCAGAACCGGACCGACTATTCACTGCAGGCCGTGGATGGAAGCTTGAGTTCCCAGGCGGTTTCCTTCCAGGCCGATGGCGGCGCGGCCAGACGCATCGATCCGGTTCTGGAAGCCTGGGGCGGCATGGAAGGCGTGGTGTCCGGCGGATCCGCGCCTGGCTCTCCCATGGCGGGAGCGGCGGTTACCGTCCGCAATCCCCTGACGGGGCTTTCCACCTGGACGCTTTCGGATTCGGCGGGACATTACTCGATCCTGGGATTGGCGGCCGGATCCCATGAGATCGCCGTCGAACGCAAAGGATACCGTTCCCCGAAACCGGTTTCCGCTACGGTCGGCAAAGGCGCAATCGTGCGGGCCGACTTTTTACTGGAGGAAACCGAAGCGGGGATTTCCGGCGTCGTCGCCGACGCAGGCGGCAGGGGCCTGGCGGCGACGGTTTTACTGGCTCGCGGCGCGGATACCCTGCGCGTTCAGACGGATGGGGGAGGGCAATTCGTATTCGGCGGCCAGGCGGCGGGAAGTTACCGGCTTTCCGCCCTGAAGCCCGGCTATGCCTCGCCCGTCCCCATCGATGTGGTCTATAACGGCAAGGGCCTCGAGATCCGCAACCTGCTCCTGGCCCGCCGCGGCAATCTGGTTTTCGGCTTGGTCCGGGATGCTTTGACCAATACCCCCGTGTCAGGGGCCGAGGTCGCACTGCAAGGGGGAGCCTCGGCCACGGCGGACAGTCTCGGCCGTTATGAACTGGACGCAACCGGAGCCCCGGGTCCGGTTTTCCTGGAAGCCTCGATGGACGGATACCTGCCCAGCGCGCGCATTCCCGTTTTTCCCGACTCGGATGGTTCAGCCGCGCAGGATATCGTGCTCTCCGCCGATTATAAGTTCGATGGCGAGATCGCCGTGACCGTCAGCGAGGGCAAGGTTCCCGTGCCGGACCTGTTCCTCACGGTGCAATCCTTCCATCCCGACGACAGCCTCAAGTTCTCTTTGACCGGCAGCGCGCCCAATTCCTTCCGGGGATTACGCCGCCCGGCCCCATATACCCTGAAGGTCAAGCGCGAGGGATTCAAGGACCTCTTGAAGGTAGTGGACCTCACCTCCAAGGACGCGGTCCTGAACGTGGCGCTGAATTACCCCACCAGCGCCATTAGGGTATTCGTGACCTCCGACGGCCGACACGGCAAAGGCGTGGACCTGGCCCTCAATGGCGCGAAACTCCGGGAGAACGCCGATACCGCGGGACTCTACGCCGGCCCGGCCAAACTCAAGCCCGGCCGCTACGAGGTGTCCGTCAAGGATCCGGAAACCGATCTCATTCCGCTGGATCAATATTTCATCGCCTTGGGAGAGGACAGCGTCCGCACAGACACCTTGTCGCAGCCGTTCTTCCGAGTGCCCATAGCGGATACCACCCTGGATGCGCCTTTCGTGGTCCGGGTGCGGCGTTCCGATTCGCTGAGAACCGCCCCGGCCGTAACGTGCAGCTTGTATTACCGTCCCACCGGGGACGCGGTCTATCGCGCCATCCTCCTGGATTCGGTGTGGGGAGGGTTTTCCGGAATCCTGCCGGCGCAACCCAAAGCCGGCGAATACGATTATTACCAAGTCCTGCGTTCCCCCGCGGGTGCGCGCATCGGCGTGAAAACGTCGGACGGCGATGTATCCTCAACCGCCCCCCTCACCTATACGGGAATCCAGAATCCGGGAAGGTTCCGGTTGCGCGATCCCTTCCTGCTGCAATCCATCGCCTTGCTGCCCCAACGCCTCGAAGCCGATACCTCCCTGTACTCCCTGGGAGCCCGCGATCAGTTCCAGGTCCAGTTCCGTGGCGAGAACGGACGCAGCCTGGATACCCGGTTCGACGCCAAGACCGCGGAGGGCGACACCGGCTTTTCGGTTTCATTCGTATTCGCGGAACCGTCCCGGGCCGCGGCTTACGGTCTCTCCTTAACCACCGATCCGGCCTTGCCGCGCATGTGCCTGTTCCGCGGCGGTTACGTGCCCAGCGATACGGTTTTCCGCATCGATTGCCTGGCGCGCATGGGCGCGGTGAAATTGAAGCAATCGTTCTACGTGAGGATCCAGGACCTGACCCCCGTGTCCATTGGGATCAAATTCGTGAAGGAGAATAAGCTCCTGGAGAACGACGTGGCGGCCTTGGCGCTGGCGAGCGCGCAAGCGGGATACCAGTTCGCCGCGGTCGCCAAGACCAAGGAAGGCCGATTCTTCAACATCTCCCCGCGCTGGACCTTCGCGGCCGATTCCGCGGTGGGGACCGTCAGCCAACTCGGCATGTTCTCCCCGGACCCGGACGTGGCTCGTAGCGCTGCCCTGTGGATTTACGACACCCTCCAGGTAGGCGCCACCAATTCGGGAACGCCCGTCTACGCGGCCTTCAGCTTCGTGGCCAACCTTGCGACCTACGCCCAAGTAGCGCCAGCCTCCGCCGGACGCTCTGTGGTGACCAATGGCGAGGGCGCGGTCCTCGATTTCAACCTCGCCGGATTGAGCAAGGCCTTCACGGTCAGCGTGAAGAAGCCCAAGGTGAGCGGTTTGCTCCGGTCCTCGCCCCAGGAAGAGGTGGTGGGGGAGATCCTGGACATCGAACTAAGCGAGAGCCAGCCTTTCAAGGCGGATAGCGGCGCCGTGATGCGCCTGCCCGTCACCCAAGGCGTCGCGCAGAAGCGCAAGGTTTATCTGGGTCATTGGAACACCTCAAGGCTCAGCTGGGAAAAGTTGGATAGCGCCCAAGGCGGGGAGGTCGTCGCGGGAATCGTCTATTCCTTTTCCAAGTACGCCGTGATCATGGGCAGCCTGCCGCTGGGGGCCTACGATTTCATCGCCACGCCGAATCCTTTCACCTCGGAGGATCCCTGGGGACTGCAGTTGGGGTACAAGATTTCTTCCGATGTCTCGAGCCAGGTCGGGGTGCGCGTCGAGGTCTATAACATGATGGGGGATAAGGTCTACGAAAGCCAGGAAGTGCAACTGAGCAAGGGCGAGAACGTGCAACCGGGTTCGCGTAAGGCCGGACTCAATTCCCCGGATCGGCGAGCGGCCCTGGGGCCTTTCGTCTGGGATGGCCATGACAGCCACGGCGTCGCCTGCCGCAACGGCCGCTATCTGCTCAAGCTTATCGTCCGGGACGGCCAGGGCAAGAAAGAATACCTGAAGAAGGTGGTGATGCTGAAATGAACCAGGCTACGCGCACCCTGCTGGCCGCGGCGTTCATCGCTTCGGCCCTAGGTCTCACCCGGACTGCCCGGGCCATCGACGTCTCCGGCGCTCCTGGCGCGTTCGCGCCCATCCCCATCGGCGGACGCGGCACTGCCCTGGCCGGCGCCCAGACGGCCGCGCCCACCGGCGTCGAAGCCATCCTCTACAATCCCTCCGCCATGGCCGTAACCCGCGACTGGACCGGCGGCTACTACTACTCGAACATGTATGCGCTGGTTCCCTATCATTTCACCTCCGGAACCTACCGCATAAAAGGCTTACCATATGTTGTGGGCGCGGCCTGGACCCAGAACGGTGACGAGGTCTACTCGGAAAACGAGGTCCTTTTGGGCGGGGCCATGGAACGTGGTTGGGTCCGCCTCGGAGCCACCTATAAATTGCGCTTCGCCGGCACGGGTGGAGGAGGATCGGAATTCGTCGATCCGGAAAGCAACCAGGGACACCAGGTGCAAGGAGCCGCGCTGGGTCTGCTGGGATTCGATCTCGGGGCCACCGTGCAACCGTTCGGACCGAAATACACCGTGGGAGTCGTGGTGAAGGATTTGTTCTCCCGGATTTCCTGGGATACCCATAACGAGGCGGGCACCGCCAAGGGCCAATACGCCGAGTATGTCCCCGTGACTTTGCGCTACGGTTTTCTCTTCGATCCCGATCCCTTCCTGGATCTGGTGGTCGATTACGAACCGTCGCTCTACCATGACGGCCTTACCAAGCTGGCCTCAGGCGTGGAGGTGGTGCCGTTCGAAATGCTGCCCGATTCCAGGCTCAAGCCATTCGTCCACGATCTTCTGGCGGCGCGCATAGGATACGCCCGCAACATGTTCACCAAGGAAGCGTCCCACCGTTTTTCCCTGGGAGGCGGCATGGCCTACCGGAGTTTCGGGATGAAGTTGGCCGTGGATGCGGCTTACGAATGGGTCTACAATTTCGAGCACCATAATAATCTGAGGGTAGGGTTCAATCTGAGCCGGTGACAAAGAGCCAAAGAGCCAAAGAGCCTGCCGGAGCCCGGGGCCTAAGCGGTCTAGATTCCCAGTCTGAAGCTCAACAAGTAGTGCCGTTCTTCCAACTGGCCCACGTACAGGCCCGCCTCTTCCGCCCAGGAAGTGAACTCCATCTGCATGAAGTAAAGATTCGCCATCAGTCCGTAGCAGGGATATCCGCCCTTGAAGCCTCCGCGTAATTGCGCCAGGGACATGTTCATCTCCGCGCCCATATTCAGCTTGCCCAGGAACGCTTTGTCAGCCATCACGTCCTGGATGTCCAGGGCGAAGTTGACGTAGCGCAACATGCCCTGCTTACGGAGCATGGCGGGTAGGTAAGCGATGCCGACGCTGTAGGTCACGGGCACCGGGTCATGATCGATGCTGAGAAACATGTTGTACACCACCGCGCCCACCCGCAATTCGGTGGGGACGATATCGTATAGCGCACCGGCGCTTAAGCCGAACCCGAATCCGGGCCGGTAAATCCGCTCCTTTTCGTCCTCGAGGCGGGCCTCCAGGGTATCCGCCGCGGAGGCGTATTCCTGGATGGAAAGGGACTGATCAAAGGTACTGTAGGTCGCCAGGGTCGGGGAAAGGCCGATGCTCAGGCCCGGAAACGGTTGGATGGCGCCGGCCAATTTGGCGACCAGATCCGTCCGCACATGCGCCGAGGCCGCGGGGATATATATGCCCTTGTCCAGCATGAAGCGGCCCTGCGAACCCAGGAACCAGGCCGCGCCGATGCCGATGGGGAAATCCGGATCCGTGCTGCGTGCGGCGAAATGCATTTCCGGGAGCGTGCCCAGACCCACCTGCCGGCGGTCGAAAACCATGATATCGTCCACCAGAGTATTGTCCGCGGCCATGCTGTCCACGCTGCTGAAGCTGTTGGTATGTTCGCCGGCCACGTTAAGGGCGTCCCCGGCCACTCCGAAGAGGTCGCCCACGTCGAATTTAAGCGACATGCCGGCGTCGAGGGGCGTATTCAGACGTGCCAGGCCGGCGGGATTGTAGTAAAGGCCGCTGTAATCGTCCGACAAGGCCACGAAGGCGTCTCCCATGCCCAGCGCACGGCCTCCGAGATATTGCGGGCCACGCACGCACCAGCCGGCAGGGGCGGCGAGCAGGACCCAAACGAGAACCGTTTGCACGACCGGGCGATCAAAGGGAAGATGCTTCATCTCATTTCCCCAACTTAAAGCCCTTCACGGCTCCCTTGCACAGGTCGAAGGAGGAAACGGTATCGATAAGCTTGGGAGTCGATGTCGAATCCAGCACCACCAGTTCCCTTCGTCGGCTGTCCACGCGGCCGGCGCCGGAATCGGCCCAGAAAAGCTGGCCCTTGCGCTCGGGATGCAGGATGAGTTGCAATGCCTCGAAACTCGCCAGATATCGGGTGTGGAATTCCGTTTCCCCCGATTCGTCGATTTTCCCGTCCAGATTATTGTCGGCCTTGTCCTTGTCCGCGTAAAAATTCGCGTTTCCCACCGAATCCGGCGCGCCGCGGGAATCCTCGTCGGTACGGCCGTCCCCGTCGTTGTCGATGCCGTCCAAAAGTTCCTCATCGATGCAACCGTCGCCATCGTTATCGGTTTTGTCGAAGATCTTATAGATGACGATCGTGGAACCCGCGTCCTGGATGAATTTCTTGACTTGGGTGATGGCGGAGTCCCCGACCTTTTCCCCGCCGTTGCCGGATTGGGCACGTAGGTTCTGGCAGACGGTGTCGGCCGAGT
>JBDSIO010000368.1:0-20208 GCA_039917895.1 Fibrobacteria bacterium
GAGCAATGGCTCGCCCCCTTGCATCCGGTGATCCTTACCGCGAAAATCCTCCCGTTGGACATCAAGGATAAGATGTCCCTGCATCTGAAGAACGAATTCTGGCACGAGTCCGAGCCGGAAGTTCGTATGCAGGAATGGCGTCTGGCCGTGAAGCAGCAGCAGTTCCAACGCCTGGGCTGGCCGGTGCCCCACAGCATCCTGCAAACCATGCACATCATCGAGAACTTCCGTCTCGTGGAAGCGCTGCTGGCCGGGATGCAAAAGGACGATGTCGGCGAGATGCTGCGTGCGCTCGGCCTGGCGACCCGTCTGCGCAGCCAGGGAATCGTCGCTCATCTTGGGCCGGCTAAGAATCGATTGCACGATTACCTTCTGCTGTTGGGCCGCCGGTTGATGGAGTCGAAGGAAAAAACGGACCTGAAACCGTTTTTTGCGCTTTTAGATCTCGTGGATACCCTAAAACTCAACCTGGAGCGATACCGGATTGAGAATTTGGCCTTTCCCATTCTAAAAGCCCTAAATTCGTGGAAAGACACTGGATTCTTCCAGATGAAATTCGATCCTGAGGATGCCATTTTGCTGTTGGATAGATTAAATTTCAATACTGAATCGGCCAAGATATATTCTGTTTCCCGAAAAGCGGCGGAACCATGATTTCCGAAACCATCCTCATTCTCACCATCCTCGCCGCCGTGTTCATTACGGGGGCGTCGTTGGGACAGTTGTTGCTCCGCATCAGGCTGGCCAAGCTGGAGCGGATGAATCTGGAGATGGAACAGAAGCGCATCACTGATCTGAAGAAGGCGATCAATTCCCGGGCCATCATCATCGAGCGCCGCCGGCCCACCAAATTCGAGCAGGAAGTCCAGGACGAAATCGACGAGATCCTGGGCGACATCGAGAACTCCTGATCTACTGTTTTTTTCCCTCTTCCAGATGATTCGGCCCGGTCCCAAAGCCGGGTTTTTTTATTTTCATCCGGTCTGACTTCAGGACTTTTCAGGACGGCCCCATTCTACGAACCGGATGGCCGTCAATTACCCCGAATGGAGCGCTCATGATCCCCATCCTCACCTTGGCCGAGATCAAGGAAATCGAACGCAAGGCTATCGCGGACTCGGGCCTCACCGAGTACGACATGATTCTGAGCGCCGGGGAAGCCGTCTTCGAGACAATCAAGACCATGCTGGCCCAGGACGAAGAAACCGCAGTTCAGCTCCCGCCCGAGGAAATGGATGAAGACATCAGCACCGGAGCCCCGGACGAGCCCCCGCGGCCCCTCCGCGGCCGCCGCGAAGAGAGCATCGCCTTCGTTTGCGGTCCTGGGCACAATGGCGCGGACGGGCTCTCCGCCGCCCTGTTGGCCTCGCAGGCGGGATTCCCAGTCGTCATTTACCAGGTGCCCTCGGACAAGGGCTTCTCCAACGACACGGAACGCCTTCGCCACCAGATCGCCGACGCCGATCTCCCGATCCACAGCGTCCGCTCGCCCCTGGACCTGCCGGTGTTCCAGGACATCTCCCTGATCGTGGACGCTCTGCTCGGCAGCGGCATCTCGCGCGATCCCGAGGGGCTGATCCAGTCGTGCATCTTCGGAATGAACCAGAGCGGGGTGCCCATACTTTCCATCGACGTGCCCTCGGGCGTGCGCTGCGATTCGCCGGCCCTTTCCGGCAGCACCGTGCAGGCCACAGCCACCGTCTGCCTCGGCGCCATGAAGGTGTCGGCGGCTTTCTACCCTTCCTCGCTGGCGTTCGGCAAGGTGGGCTACAGCCCCATCTGCTTCGACGAAAAGGTGTTGCTGAACCAACCTTCGCGCCTGCGCCTGTATACCATGGACGACGCGGTGGCGGATTATCCCGAGCGCGATTACCGAGCCAACAAATATACCACGGGCAAAGTGCTTTGCATCTCCGGTTCGCGCGGCATGCATGGGGCCGCGGCCCTGTGCTCAAACGCATCTTTGCGCGCGGGGGCCGGGATCGTCAAGCTCGCCTATCCCGCAGGCATCCATCCGGAAATCTCCGTGCACATCCTCGAAATCATCGGCGTGCCCATCGGCGCCCAGAACGGCGTGGGTCCTCAGGGTCCCGCCCATTTCAAGCCCGAGCATCTTGCGGAACTCGAAGAGATGATCGAATGGGCCGATAGCGTACTGGTGGGGCCTGGCCTGGGCAAGCACCCGGATACCGCCTCGTTCCTGAACGCTTTGCTGCCCAAACTCAAGGGCAAGCGCGCCGTGCTTGACGGCGACGCCCTATCCTATATCACCATCGACTTCCCCAACCAGGCCGATCTGCGCGGCTACGACAATTTCGTGGTCACGCCCCATGCCGGAGAATACAAGCGCATGGGCGGGGACTACGATTACGATAATCCTCTCGAGCTGATGAAAAAAGCCCGCGTCTGGTCCCAAGGCATGAACCTGAATCTGATCCTCAAGGGCGCGACCTCGTTGTTCGCGGCCCCGGACGGGCGCGTGGTGGTATTGCCGGTAGGCAATCCCGGCATGGCCACCGCCGGCTCCGGAGACGTGCTTGCAGGCATCGTAGCCGGCCTTTTGGCAGTACGCCCCTGCGATCAGGCTTCGGCATTGGCCACCTTCTCCCACGGCAAAGCGGGGGATTTGGCGCGCAAGGATCGGGGGACTTTGGGATTGGTCGCATCCGACCTGCTGCTCTATCTGCCGATGGCGCTGTTGGAGATCGAAGAAGGCGGGGAGGAAGATGATTCGGAGTGGATTACCGACTAAGAGATCTTTGATCTTTGACTTCTAGCTACGGGACATACCCCGCAAAATATCCTCATGGATCAATCCATTGCTCGAGATTCCCGACTCCTCGGTGATCGAATCCCTTCCGCCCATCGAAGTGAACCGTCCGCCCGCCTCGGGCAGGATGATGGCCATCGGGGCCACGTCCCATATCGATACGATGGGATCGACCATGGCCTCGGCGCGGCCGGAGGCCACCAGCAGGTGGCCGTAGCAATCTCCCCAGCCGCGGTGAAGCTTGGCCCGCGACCGCAGAGCGGACCAGGCGGGCCCATGGCCCAGGCGTTCCATGGTGCTTATGCTTCCATCCAACAACAGAGCATCCTCCACCCGCGCGACGCCGGAGACGCGGCAAGGCTTCCCGTCCAGGAAGCAACCGCCGCCCAGTGAAGCGTACATCACTTGCCCCAACGCCGGTAGGGAAATCACGCCCACCACGGGCCGACCCAATTCCAATAACGCAAGCAAGGTCCCGAACAGGGGCACGCCATGGATAAAGGCCTTGGTCCCGTCGATGGGATCGACCACCCATTCCCGATCCGCGCTTCCCGCTTGGGCGCCGAATTCCTCGCCGATGATGCCGTAGCCGGGCGTATGCTTTTCCATCATGACGCGCAATGCCTCTTCGGACTTCCGATCCGCAATGGTCACCGGACTGTTGTCCTGCTTGGTTTCGACCTGCATGTCGGTCCGGAAATAGCCTTGGATGATTTTCCCCGCAGCTTCCGCCATGCGCAGGGCCAATTCCGTTTCTTCGCGATATGAGTGCATTCGGGGCTCCGATAGGGGTGCTGTCCCCAAAAAACACGGGGAAAGCTGGAATAATAGCATCCTTGGGCCGGCGCTCCGATACACCGTTCTTTTTTTCGGGGATTCCAGAACATATTTTCGATGTGAAAAGGGGGGTTGCACATGAGCACGCTAGATATCCATCCCGAAGCGTCCTTGCTCCGGATAGTCAAGGATCTGAGAGATGACGCGGTAACCTTGTTCCGCCAAGAAGCCGCCTTGGCCAAGCGTGAATTGGCCGCCCGGATTTCGGCCTTGGCGAAGCATTTCGCTTGGGCCGCCATCGGCGGTCTGCTTGGCCTTTATGCCGTGTTCTTCCTTTTGCTGGGAGTCAACAACCTCATGCAAACCGGCCTCCAATCCGCGGGAATCGGGGCAGCGGTTGCCTCCTGGCTTGCGCCCCTGCTGCTCGGCATGGTGGTCGCTATCGGAGGATTACTGACGATATTGAATGGCCTGCGCTCCATGCGCAAGGACGTGGCCGTGCCAAGTGCGACGGCGGACTCCCTGCGCGAAAACCGCGACTGGATTAAAGACAAAAGGAAAGGATGACGCCATGACGAACAACGGAGCCCTGATCGCGACGCCCGTGGTCACGAGTACGGATTGGGATAAACTGAGCCTCTCCCAAATCAAAGCGGGCATTGCGCGCACCCGAAACCACATGGACGAACGGCTAGCCGATCTGGGAAGGAAATTCGCGCCTCGGGGGGCTCTCAAACGCGCCCGGATCCCCTTGTCTTTCCTGGGCGCGGCCGTGGCGGCCTACGCTATATATCGAATCGCGGGCGCCGCGGGGGTGAAGGTTCCCCGGTGGCCGCCGCGGCCGAAGGGCAGGATCAGGGAATTCAAGTTGAGGAGCGCCGGGAAGCTGCAATACCTCAGGGCATTGACGCTGCTGGCAGCAACGATCCGCAAAGGCGGAACCGGAGTGTTCATCGTCGAGCCCGCCAAAGATTGAGCCCGGCCTTGGTGGCCCATCGCTGCGGTTCCCCCCGGAAGACATTCGCGGTCAGCCCGCAGAGAGGTCGATCCGGACGTATTCAAAGGGTTGCAGGCGGATTTGCCAGCCGTCGTTTTCCCCGGGACAGGGTTCCAAAGGCAGGGCGCGGTAGCCTTCCGGATCTTCCATGGCCTGCATGGCGTTTTCTTCGTTGAGACGGCGAATCCCGCCGACATTTCCCAGCTCGATGAGGCGCACGATGCCCGGAGTCTCTTCCAGGTTTGCCAACAGCACCGAAGCTTTTTCCCCCGCATGCAGCAACACCGCGTCGAAGCGCAGGGCCTGATCGGAATGCACCTCGTACGCGCTCCCGCCCACGAACTCTGCGAAGTCGGCGAACACGTGGTACATGGGATAGACCCAGCCAGGAGCGATGGAGAAATCAAAAGCCGGAGATTGGAGGAGATCCGCGGGAATGCCTTGTCCGGCCATCACCCCCAAAAGGCCGGTGGTCTCATAGAAAGTAGCCGAATTGACCGACCCGAGCGCCAGTCTTTTCAAGGTGCCCAAGGTCCAACCCGCCCCGAACAGGGAGAATTGCCGCGTGTCGACCTGGCCGCGCCAGAAACCGGCAACGGGCGATCCGGGATCGGTCGGTGGAGACTTCTTCAAGGCGACCGCGAAAGGCGAACGTTTCAATGTGATCGGTGTCGCGATGGCATTGGCTCTTTGCCAGGTGGCCGCGATGGTCGATCCGGTCCAGGCCTGGCCTTCCAGGGACTCCACCAGGGTGCGGTTGTCGCTCAGGTGGACCTGGGGGCACATGGCATAGGCCAGGGACATTCCCGGCCGGGCCGCGGGCCGATTGCGGTTGAGCAATACAAAATCGCCTTTCGATCCGCGCGCGAACGTGGCCAGGGGATCCAAAGGCCCCAGCAGCTCGCGAGCCGCGTCCATATCCGCATCCAAAGTGGCGTCGGCGCTTTCGGAAAAGATCAACCAGCGCACGGCTTCGGCGCCGCAGTCTTCCCAGGCCCGCGCGAATTCCTCGAGCTCGACCCTGCCGCCCGCGGGCAGGATAAGGGCCGCTTCCAATGGCAGGGAGGTGGCCGACGCTTCGCTAGCCGCCCGTGCCAGCTCTTCCTGGAATCCCGGCTGGGACAGGCGGAAATCCGCGCGCAGGTGGAACGGGGCCAATTGCTTCAGTCGCCGCGTATCCTCCCGAGACATGGGATGGCCGTGGCTGGGCAGACCGAATCCTAGGGCAGGAAGGGTATGCCCCTTATCCGTATCCGGCCTCAGGACTGGCGGAAGCATGGAAGCAGGGGAACCCGCTCCGAATCGCTCGGCTAAAGGGGAAGATGCTTTTGCGGCATCGGCCGCGGCCAGGGCCGCGACCAGATCGGAGACCGGCTTGCCTTCCGGATTTTGGAGCATCACGGATGCGATTTGCAGGGTTTCCCATCCGGCTTCGATACGCCTTGGCTTGGGTTGGATTTGCGGCGGGCAGTAGGTTTTGAAGGAACCGTCGGTCCAATTCCGCTGATCTTCCATTTCAAAGGTCTCGCCTTCCAGACGCACCAGGGCCAGCCATTCTTTTTCCACCACATGGGCGATTTCCTTGAAGTCCAGGAACGGCTGATGGGGTTCGATGGCTTCGGGGAAGCGGCCTTCCAGCACGGAATTATCAATCCCGCGGACCAAGGCAGGCATGCCCGCGCATTCGCGCAAGGGATGCAGGACACAGATGCCGACACGGTTGGTGGCGAACCCACCTTCGGCCTTGCCCGCGGCTTCCAGACGGATTTCCCCGTCCGCATTGCCCCTGATGCCGACGTTCCAGGCGAAATCGATCTCTCCCTTTTTATAGACCGCACGGTAGTTTATGACGAATGCTTCCGGTTCTTGGCCAATCGTCAAATCCCTGATATCCGGCGGGATAGTGCTCCAGTCCGGACCCCGCACGGTTACGTAGATGCGGCGGATCACCTCGCGGTTGCCCAGTCGGATACGGCGGAGTTCCCCCTGCTCGAACAGCATGGAGAAGGGGCCCGCTCGCAGGACGTGGGACTGGGGGAGGTTTGCTGGGCCGCCGCAGCGAAGGGCGGGAATGGACAAGGATGCCATGGAAGGAAAGTCTCCGTTGAGGGAGCCTTAAAAATAATCAGAAAAGGACTTGGCAATCGGGCTCGGAGGAAAAGGGTGGTCAAGGCCGGTGATTGCATTGTGCGCGGAGAAGCGGCGGGCCTAAAAGCAAAATTCCGGCGAGCGACCAGTGCCGGGCATACAAATAATAAGGCCGGCTACAAGCCGGCCTAGGAGGATGGAATCATGGAAACCTTCAGACGGACGATCTCCGCCCTTTCCCGGACTTCTCCGGAACTTCTCCGGAACTTCTCCCGAACTACTCCGGAACTTCTCCGGAACTACTCCGGAAGAGGTTTGCCCTTGGTTTCCGGGGCGAACCAGATAACGACCAAGCCGATGATATAAACCAAACTGACGATCGAGCACATCCTCGCGATGTCTCCGCCGAACGACTTGACCATGGTTCCGCCATAGATCGCTCCGCCCGCCGCGATGAAACGTCCGGCGTTGAAAGTGACCCCGGAACCCATGGCGCGCACGCGCGTGGGGAACAATTCCGGCAGATACAGCGGGAGCAGTCCGTAAAAGCCCGCGGTGATGCCGCCCACGAAGAAGGTCCAGAAGAGGAAGCCGGCGCCGAACTGCATGTTGAGGCGGAACAGGACCGCGCAGGAAATCAACGAAAGCAGGGACAAGGTGAAGTAGGCGCTGCGGCGATTGAATTTTTCGGCGATCAAGCCGAAACAAAGGCTGAAGATGATGGCGCCCAGCGCCGAAGCGATTTGCACCTTGGCGGCCACGTTGGGAACGCCGGTCGCGAGCTTTCCGGCCCACGCGGGAATCCATTGCACCGAAGCCCAGGTGCCCATCAAGGCGACAGCGCCGAGCGCGGCGCCCAAGATGGTGCTCTTGGCCAACCCGTTCCGGAACAGATCAGCGATGCCGACCTTGCTGTTCGCCTTCTTGGAATTGGCTTCCCACATCTCGGACTCGGGAACGAATACCCGGATGAGGAAGGTGAGCAGTGCGGGGAAGCCGCTGAGGATCATGAGCAGGCGCCAGCTGCCGTTCTGCAGGAGCACGGTGGCCCATGCATCGGGCATTATCGCATGCAGCATGCCGGAAAGGCCGGCGAGGATGGAGTTAAGGCCGATGGCCAGCAATGCGATAAGGAGGAAGCCGATGTTGGCGGATGCGCCGATGATGCCGGCCATCAATGGACGCGACTTGTTGGGGAAGATCTCCATCACCAATGCCACGCCCAAAGCCCACTGGCCACCCATTCCGAGGGCCGCCAGGAAGCGGAAAACCGCCAGATGCCAAGGCTGTGTGGCCACGGCGCCCAAGGCGGAGAACACGGAGTAGGCGAGCACGCTCCAGACCATGGCGCGGGTGCGGCCGATCCGATCGCCAAGCCAACCCAAGGCGAATCCGCCGAAGGCGGCGCCGATCAGGAAAACCGCGATGATGCGACCGAACCAGGGGCCGATATCGGCTCCGCCGAGCATTTCAGTCAATGCAGGACGGCCGACAAGAGGAAAAATCCCCATTTCCAGTCCATCGAACATCCATCCCAGGACCGCGGCGGCCAAGGCCATCCACTTCGCGCTGCCTTCCAGGCTACTCGTCTGTTTAGCGGCGGCGGACGGCGTTGCCAAGGTATCCGTTTTCATGCTTACCCTTTCTTGAATTGCCTATTCCCGGTCCCTTCCGGAGAACGCGGTGACGGGAGTAAGGTAACCCGGAAGCGGGGAAAAATAAACCCAAATCAGCAGGCATCTCGGACAGGAAGACCAATCCGGGTATCCAAAACCCGGACGGAGACAGGATTTTTTCTTGCGCAGGCGACAACGATGTCGCCGATATTCCGCCATCGGACCCTGATCCGCCGCCAAATCGCTTAATCGTCCTGCTCCGAATCGGTCAACCGGGCCCGGCGGATCGCGCCTTCTCCGAATTTGTTCCGCACCGCATCCATAGCCGTATCCAGATTGGAGGCGGATTTGGGGTTTTGGAAAAGGGACTGTTGTTGGACGTCCGGGTGGAAGTTCGACAAGCGCACGCCGATCAGCCGGAACCTCCGCGCCGAGAGCCTCCCCGCATGGCTTTCCAGGCGCGGCGAATCGCCGCGATGCCGGTCGATGCGCGCAATCTCGCGGAACAGGTCCAACGCCGCCGCAAATATGGCGGGGCTGGAGCTGGTAGGTTCCGGGAGGGAACGCGCATGCGACTGTCTCGAGAAATCCGGGTTGCGCCACACGAAGGTCACCGTGCGCCCGGCCAGGCCCTCCTTGCGGGCGCGCCGCGCCACCCGCTCCGACAGATCCAGGAGGATCGCCGTGATTGTCTCCGCCTCCGAAGTATCCTCCTCGAAGGTCCTTTCATGGGAAATGCTCTTTTCCTGCGATTCGGTGACAATGTCACGATTGTCACGGCCGCGTGCCAATTCAAAAAGGTGGCCCGCGAAGTTGGCGCCGAAGTATCCCGTCAGGGTCTCCAGATCCTGTCCGCGCAACTGGGCGATGGAATACAGTCCGACGCGGTGCAATTCCAGCACCGTCTTCTTCCCCACGCCCCACAAACGATCCACGGGCATGGGATCCAGGAAGGACTGCGCCCCGCCCGGCTTCACCACCACGATGCCGTCCGGCTTCTCCGCGTCCGAGGCGAGTTTTGCCAGGAACTTGTTCTCAGCGGCGCCCAACGAGGCGGTCAGGCCCAGCCGCTCGACGATGGACGCTTTCACCTTTAGCCCTGACTCTGCGGCGGGACCGAACAAGCCTTCCGTTCCGGTCATGTCCAGGAAAGCCTCGTCCACCGAAACCTGTTCCAGCGCGGGCGTGAATTCGGAGAGCACGTCCATCAGACGGCGGGAATACTCACCGTATAGGGCATGGCGGCCCGGCACGAAGACGCCGTGGGGACAACGCTTGCGGGCCTGCATCACAGGCATGGCCGAATGCACCCCGAAGCCGCGCGCCTCATACGACGCAGAGGATACGACGCCGCGGTTCGAATCCACTCCCCCCACGATTACGGGTTTGCCGCGCAGGGCCGGATTCTCCAACTGCTCCACCGAAGCGTAGAATGCATCCATGTCGACATGGAAGACCATGCGATCGGGAAATTCGGATTGGGATCTGGATGCCATCGGTCCCTTGCCCCGCTGCTGACGCGAAGGTTACGCGCACTCTGCGCCCTTGCCGGGAAAAGTAGCAAGTGCGGAGGTCGCATAAAGATCCCCGCGAGCGCGCATGATTGGGGGTAAAATGGGGCAGGTAATAAGCCCTTAGCGGGCCACTAGCGGGCATCAGAAGTCCATCAGAAGGCCACTAAAACCCGCGATTTTGTTAACATTCCCTACAATCTGTTTTACGCTTTGGGATTTACCTTACTTAAATGAAGCTTTACGCCCTTTCCGATCCACATCTCTCCTTCGGCGTGCCCGGCAAATCCATGGATCGCTTCGGGGCCGAGTGGGTCAATCACCCGGGAAAAATCAAAGCCAACTGGGAGAAGGTGGTCGGTCCCGACGACGTCGTTGCGGTAACGGGCGACATCAGTTGGGGGAAGAAATTCGAAGCCGCCCTGGCGGACCTGCAATGGATCGGCGAGTTGCCCGGTCGCAAGGTGATCCTGCGCGGCAACCATGACCTGTGGTGGCCATCCGCCTCCCTGCTGGAAAGGGAGCTGCATCCAAGCATCTCCTTCATCCAGAACAACCATGTAAAGATCGGACCCTTCATTTTCTTCGGCTCGCGCATGTGGGATACCGAGGAATACTCCGTGTTCGACCTGATCGAGTGGGACCCCAAAAAGGGCGCCATCCCCGGCGTCAAGAGCGGCGGCGACCTGAAGGAGCAGGAACGCATCTACGATCGCGAGCTCATGCGCCTGAAGCTCTCGGTGGATTCCGTGCCCGCGGATCTTTCCGGCATCCGCATCGGTCTGAGCCATTATCCGCCTTTGGACCACTTGCTGAAGCCCTCCCGGGCCTCGGCGCTCTATGCGCAGGCCGGAGCCAAGCATGTGATCTTCGGCCACCTGCACTCGGTGAAGAAGGACATGCAGGGGCAGGCTTTCGGGGATTTGCAGGGGGTGGCCTACCACTTGGTGTCCTGCGACTACCTGGATTACGCCCCTAAGCTGATATGTGAAGCCTGAAGCAGGCGTGCGAAGCCTAACGCGGGCTTGCGAAGCCTGAAGCGGGCGTGTGAAGCCTGAAGCAGGCGTGTGAAGCCTGAAGCAGGCGTGCGAAACCTGAAGCAGGCGCATGAACCCTGTGGCCGTGGTCAGGCCGTCAGCGCGTGAACGTGCGTAGCGCCGCGCGCGAGCAGATCGGATCCGATTTCGTCGAGGAACAGCCATCCCTCGTCCACGAGGCGCAGGACGCGATGCTCCCGTGCAAGCATTCCCACCTTCGCCCATTTGGCCATCACCGCTTCCGGCAGGGTAAATCCCAGCGCGGCCAGCCTATCCAGGTCGACTCCCGCAGCCTGGCGCAGCCCCAGCAGTACGGACTCGGAGATGAGATTCTCGCGGGTCAATTCCTCTTCCACCCACGAACCCGCATCGAACCCGCGGTTTCCCCATTCCAGATAATCCTCGAAGGATCGCGGCGACACCGCGCGTTTTCCGGCGAAATAGCCGTGCGCGCCCGGTCCGAAAGCGAGATATTCCGCGCCGTTCCAATATCCCCGGTTGTGCAGGCACTGGCGGCCGGGCTTACTGAAGTTCGAGACTTCATACCGCTCGTAGCCGCGGCTGCGCAATAGCTCCACGCCCGCGGTATACATTCCGTTGTAAATCCCGTCCTCGGGCATGATCAATGCGCCGGAAGCCTTCTGCCTGGCGAACTCGGTTCCCTCCTCTATGGTGAGTCCGTAAAAGGAAACATGATCGGTTTGATAGTCGAGCAGGGACGAAAGGCTCGACAGGAAGGAATCTTCGGTCTGTCCAGGCGCCCCGAAGATCAAATCCCCGCTGAACTGAAAGCGGCCGTCCGCGCCCACGGTCTCGAGCGCCTGGCGGGCGGTCTCCGGCGTATGCACGCGCCCCAGCCGCAGCAGCTCCTCCGCATGGAAACTCTGGATACCGATGCTCATGCGCGTGAAACCCAGCCGATGGTACAGGTCAAGTTTGTCCTTCTTCAGGCTGCTGGGATTGCATTCGATGGACATTTCGCGCATGCGGGACAGGTCGTACAGCGAACGGATCTCCGCGACGATGCGTTCCAAGAATTCCGTTGCCAACAGAGAAGGCGTTCCTCCTCCGAAGAAAATCGTGTCCACGGGACGGCCCCGGGCCAGAGACGCGCGGGCCGCCAATTCCTTCGAGATTACCTCCGTCCACCTCCGCTGCTGCACCGCGGGGAGTTCCCAACTGGCGAAGTCGCAGTAATGGCACTTCTTCTCGCAGAATGGAACGTGGACGTAGAGTTGGATGGGGGCGGGCATGGGAAATGGAATATAGAAAGGGCGCGTGGGGCTTACGGCGGGGCATTCCCCCGCGCTTCCAAGATGTACAAAGGGAGGTACGAACGGAGTATTGGCGGATTTGAGGCGGAAGCTGGTTAGATGGGCATTTGATGGACATTTAACGGGCATTTGGCCGGGAGACGGAGGCCGGGCGTACCAAGAAAAAAGCCGAAGGGATATTCCCTTTCGGCTTTTTGAGATCACGTCATTGTCTGAAGGTTTTACTCGCTTTGCTCCCGGCACCCGGCCCTTGCCAGAGCAAGCAAAAGCCCCCTCACATCCGGCCCTGCTTTCCTAACGGTCCCCTTCAGTCCGCCTGATTGCGCAAGAACGCCGGGGTTTCGTAATCGATGTCCGGATCCAAATCCTTGTATCTGCCCTTCTGGGGCGGCTGCGCGGAGGTGCCGAACTTGCGGGGCGATTGGTCCACGCCGTCGTTGAAGAGCACCCGATTCTCGTCATCCTTGGGAGCCGGGGTCGGTTGACCGAAACCGGACTTGGGGGACATGGCGCCGTTACCAAGCTTGGCGAAGGGCGAACGCGTAGAGGACTCTTCGGCGGTCTTGGGAATGCCGAGGATCCGGTCCTGGAACCCGGCCACGCGCTCGGGAGGCGCGAGCCGTTCCGGGATCTGGGGAAACCTTTCCGGAACCATGCCGCGCTCAGGGAGAACCACGCGTTCCGGCTGGGCGGGACGGTCGTAACCCATGTCCTTGTACGGTTCAACGATCTGCTTGGGTTCCCCGTAGCTCGGATAGGCGGGCGCCGGTCGCTTTCCGTCGATGCCTCCCGTGAGCTTGGGGCCGAACTGCTTGGGGGTATGCACTTGGCCGAAGCCGGTGGCGATCACGGTGATGGCGATTTCGTCCTTGAATTCCGGATTGATGACGGTGCCGAAGATGATGTTCGCCTGGGTTTCGGTTCCGACCGCCTCGTAGATGAAGTTCATGGCGTCGTTGACCTCCATGATCCCGAGGTCATCGCCGCCGGTGATGTTGACCAGCACGCCGGTGGCGCCGGCGATGCTGACGTTGTCGAGCAGGGGCGAATGGATGGCCCGGTCAGCGGCGATGGTCGCGCGGTTCTCGCCGCTCGCATGGCCGGTCCCCATCAGGGCGTCGCCGCCTTGGGACATGATGGCGCGCACGTCGGCGAAGTCGACCTGGATGTCGCCGTGCTTGAGGATTATTTCCGAAATGCCGCGGGTGGCCGAGCTCAGGATGTCGTCCGCCATCTTGAAGGCTTCGCGCAAGGGCGTGGATTTGGAGACCACGGACAGCAGCTTCTGGTTGGGCACGACTATGACCGTGTCCACGTTCTTGCGAAGCGCGTCCAGGCCGCTGGTGGCGTTCTTGTCGCGCACGGGGCCTTCCCACAGGAAAGGCTTGGTAACCACGGCAACGGTGAGGATGCCCATCTCGCGGGCGATCTCGGCCACGACCGGAGCGGCGCCCGTGCCGGTACCGCCCCCCATGCCGGCGGCGATGAAGACCATGTCCGCGCCTTCCAGCTGGGCGCGTACGCGCTCGCGATCCTCCTGCATGGACATGTTGCCCACGGACGGGTTCGCGCCGGCGCCAAGGCCGCCGGTCAGCTTGGTGCCGATCTGAATCTTGATGTCCGCGCGGTTATGCTCGAGGGCCATCGCATCCGTATTGACGGCGATGAACTCGACCCCTGCGAGGCCGGAAGTGACCATGCGATTGATGGCGTTGCCGCCGGCGCCGCCGACTCCCACCACCTTGAGCTTGGCCACCGTCTTGACGCTGTCGTCGAATGAAAAAACCATGTGAATCTCCTTACCCTAAAAGTTTTGAGGAAGGCTCGTAGCCGTGTAGTTGCCGTGCAACTCCGCGCCCCGCGCTTTCATAAAACGACCTTGATCGTCACTACGCTAAACGTACTGCTTGACCCAATCCGTCATCTTCCGCAGAATTTCCTTGAACCTGTCGCTGCCCTGGACGAACACCTGTTCGTCCCGGTTTTGGCTGGAGCGCATGACTCCATACTGGACCAGGCCCACCCCCGTGGCATGCACGGGCGTAGCTACCGAGTCCACCAATCCGCCGAAACCCTTGGGAACGCCCAGCTTCACCGGCATTCCGAAAACCTGCTCGGCCAGTTCCACGGCGCCATGCATGAGCGCGCCTCCGCCGGTCAGTACCACGCCCGCCCCGAGCATGTCGAGGTAGTGGTTCTTCTGGAGCTCGCGCATGATGAGGGTGAAAATCTCCCTCATGCGGGGCTCGATGATCGATGCCAGCACCGCGCGGCTCACCTCGCGCTGCTCGCGGCCGCCCACTCCGGGGACGGCGATGTATTCCGAATTCTCCAGGCCCGAGCGTAGGCAGGTGCCGTGGTTTCGCTTGATCTCCTCGGCGCGTTCCAGCGGGGTGCGGATGCCGATGGCCAGATCGTTGGTCACGTTCTTGCCGCCCAGGCCGATGCTGGCGGTATGGCGGACGCTGTCCTCGATGAAGACGATCAGGTCGGTGGTTCCGCCGCCCATGTCGATCACGGCTGCGCCGAGTTCGCGCTCGTCGTCCTCCAGGACCGAGTAGGAGGATGCCAGTGGCTCGAGGACGATGTCCGCGACCTTGAGGCCCGCCTTCTCGACGCTCTTGTAGATGTTCTGGGCCGAAGTGATGGCCCCGGTAACGATATGGACGTCGCCTTCAAGGCGCACGCCGGACATGCCGACGGGGTCCTTGATGCCCGGCTGATCGTCGACGATGAATTCCTGCGGGATGACATGTAGCATCTCGCGGTCCATGGGGATGGCCACGGCGCGGGCGGCTTCGATCACGCGCGCCACGTCTTGCCGGGTGATCTCATTGTCCGTGCGCGAGACGGCGATCACTCCCCTGCTGTTGATGGAGCGGATATGGTCGCCGGCGATGCCGACGAATACTTCCACCACGTCGACCCCGGCCATCAGCTCGGCTTCCTCCACCGCGCGATGGATGCTCTTGACGGTCTTTTCGATGTTGACCACCACGCCTTTGCGCAGGCCTTCGCTGGGACTGGTGCCCACGCCCACGATTTTCAACTGGCCATTCGGATCCACCTCGCCGATGATCACGCCGATCTTGGTGGTTCCGATGTCCAATCCGACTATTGGGTTCGCCATGGGGATCTCCTTCAATTATAGTAATTCCGATTCGACGTTTTCCGCATCAATCTTTCATGATGCGATATTTTTCCCAGTTCGGACTTTTCGGCCCGAACCGGGGTAACATCCGTCAGACCCCCCGCGCGAAGGCCCGCCAATCCGGCCCCGGAAGCGATCTCACCGCACATAAGCGTACCCTTCGACCCGAAGATCGACGGTGCCTCCGTCGTTCAGATCGGCGCCCTGCTGCGCGATCAGCGCCCGCAGGAATTCCAATGAATTCAACGACTTATTGGCATTGAGACTAGTCTTTTTTGCAGCCGACGCCCGCGCCCCATCGGCCTCCAGGTCCCTTGGATCCAGGGTCAGCAGGACTTTCAAGCGGCCGTCCCGCATCACAATCTCGAGTTCCTCCGGGCCGCGCAGGGAAAGCTGGGAGAAGTTCGCGTATAGGTCCGGAAACCCTTGCTTGGCTCCAGCGAGAAATCCGCCGAGTGCCGCCCGCGAAGATGAGTCCAGCGCGGCGAAACCCTCGACCACGGGAAGGTCGGATTGTACCCAATCGATCCCGACCATACGGGACCCGTCCCGGGCGAGGCCGTACCAACCGCGCGCCCGGCCCATGGCCACGGGCTCCTTCTCATGTATGCGGATCTCTATGCGTGACGGGAACATACGCCTTACCTCGACCTGGCCCACCCCCGGCAGGGTACGCAGGGACGCTTCCACCGCCGATACCGGGATGGATGGGAGCTTTACACCCAGTTCCAGTCCCGCCTTCTCCAGGATATCGGCTTTGGATACCCATGAGGTTCCCGATATTACGACCTCGCGCAAAGCGAGAAAGCCGTGGCTCTGAAAGGCACGCCATCCAAGGACGCCTGCCGCCCCTAGGCCTCCGGTAACCAGGGAAGCGAGAATCAGGGTCCTTACGATGTTCCAGGTCCGGCGGAAAATACCGCTGCGGCGGACGCGGAGGCGCTCGTCACGGGCCTTGTCGGTCTTCTGGGAATTCACTCCCCGCCTAGCCGTGGGCGGAGGCACATTCCGGAGCACCCGGCGGGCCTTCCCCTTGTTCGCCGCACCGCGTTTCGACGCATTATTCCCTGGCCTCGCGCGGCTCATGCCACCGCCTCCATGATGCGGGCGCAACGGGCGCTGATGTCCCCGGCCCCCAGGGTCAGCACCAGATCGCCGGCGCGCAGGACCGCGGCGACTTTCCGGGGCAGGGTTTCCAGATCCTCGATATAATGGACCTTGTCGGCGGGCAGCACCGCTTTGGCGCCGTCCGCGATGAGATGGCCTTCCACGCCGGCGATGGGCTTTTCCCGGGCCGCATAGACTTTCGTGACAAACAATTCATCGCAAGCCCGGAACGCCAGGGCGAATTCGGCATGCAGCTGCAGGGTCCGGCTGAATAGATGGGGTTGGAACACGGCTATGAGCCGGCCCGGGCCTTTGCTGACAACGGATCCGACAACGGATCCGGCTTCGGATCGGACAACGGATCCCGCAACCGCGATGGAGGTCGCCACCAGAACGCGCGCCGCCTGCAAGGCGACGGCGACTTCGGTGGGATGATGCGCGTAATCGTCGTAAAAGGTGACGCCGGATTTGCGACCGCGGAATTCCAACCTGCGCTTCACGCCCTGGAATCCTTCGAGGCCTTCGGCCACGTCCGCGAAGGAAACCCCCTCTTCGAGGGAAATCACGGCGGCGCCTAAGGCATTGTAAACGTTATGGATACCAGGCACCTTGAGAACCAATCCGCCAAGCGCCTCGCCCCTGTGTTCCAGGGAGAAAGCCATGCCTTCGCCCTTTGTCCGGACGTCGATGGCGCGGTAATCCGCTTCCGCGGACATGCCGTAGGTGACGACCTTGCGCGTCAACCTGGGCAGAACCGCGCGCACGCCTTCGTCATCGAGGTTGGCGGCGATCAGTCCATAGAAAGGCATGCCGTTGGTGAAGGCTACGAACGCGTCGCGCACGCCTTCCAGGGTGCCGTAGCAATCCAGATGATCGGAATCGATGTTGCCGATGATGGCGGCTGCCGGGCGCAGGGTCAGGAAAGAACGGTCGAATTCGTCGGCCTCCACGATCACGGCATCGCCGGTCCCGGCCAAGGCGGATAGGTTTTCGCCCCCCTGGGCGGTTCCGCCCGCAAGCAAGGTCGGTAGGCGTCCGGCCTGGAGCCAAATGCGGCCGAGCATGGTGGTGGTAGTGGTCTTCCCATGGGTGCCGGAGACGCCGATCGCGTATTTGTCGCGCAAGGCCTCGCCCAGCATTTCGGCGCGCTTGACTACGGGGATGCCGCGGCGGCGCGCTTCCTGCAATTCCGAATTCGTGTCCGGCACGGCGGAGCTGTATACGACAACGTCAGCGTCTCCGACATTGTCGGCGCAGTGGCCGGCATGAACGCGCAACCCCAGGCCGGAGAGGCGATCCAGCGCTTCCCCGCTTTGCCCGTCGGATCCGGAAACGGAGAATCCCCACGAGGCCAGCACTTCGGCCAGGACGCTCATGCCGGATCCGCCGATGCCGACGAAATGCAGTTTGGAAAGGCGCGGGGAAGGCTTCATGCCGCGCTTCTTCCGACGCCGGCTCGGATGGCTCCGGGTCCGGTGGTGCCCGTCGAACGGACGCCGGCCATGGCTCCGCGACGGCCGCGGCCGGTGCGGTTCTGGGCCGCCCCTGCCAGCATTTGCCATTTCTGGGGATTGGTCCTCCAGGATTCGGGAATCGATTCGAGGGTGTGGCCCGAAATGTTCAGCAATACCCCCATGGAGAAAAGGCAGGCGCACAGCGAAGTGCCCCCGTAGGAGAGGAAGGGCAGGGTTTGGCCCGTGGTGGGGAAGAATTTGGCGCATACGCCCACGTGCATGATCACGTTCACGGACAGGGAGACCACGATGCCCAGGGCGGCCAGGCTCCCGAAACGATCGGGGCAATAGAAGGAAACCCGCAGTCCGCGCCAGATCACCAAGGCGAACAGGGAAAGGCACAGCACCGTCCCGATCAGGCCCAGTTCCTCGCCGAGGATGGAGAAGATGGTGTCGGTGAAGGGCATGGGCAGGTAGCCCAGCTTCTGGGTGCTGGTGCCCAGGCCGGTGCCGAAGATGCCTCCGTTGCCGAGGCTGATCAGGGCCTGAAGGCTTTGGTAGGAACTGGCGGGATTGTCGTCGGGATGCAGAAAGGCCAGGACGCGCTTAAGTCGGTACGGGCTGCTGACCATCAATGCGCCTAGGGCGGGAATTGCCACCAGGCCTAAGCTCATCAGGTGCGAAACGCGGCAGCCTCCCGCGAACACCATGGCCACGGAAATGGCGAGCACGGTGGCCGCGGTGCTGTAATTGGGCTGCTTCAGGATCATGAGGAAGGTGACGATGGAGACCAGCAGGGAGGCGACGAAACCCTTGCGGAATGCGCTCATTACCTCGACCTTGTCGGTGAGCAGCTTGGCCAGGAAGAATACCAGCGCCACTTTGGCCAGCTCCGAGGGTTGCAGGCCGAAACTGGCGAACTGGATCCAGCGACGGGCGCCGTGGGTGGAAACGCCCATCGCGATAACCACCCCCAACAAGCCAAGGGCCAGGAACATGACAGGCCGGGCCACCCGTTCCCAGGTCTTGTAAGGCACACTCAAGCCGATCAGGAAGGCGACGAAACCGATGATCACTTTTTTGATGTGGTTCACCAGATAAAATGAATCCGGCAGACCGCGTCCCTGCGCGAACGCGGCGGAGGAGGAATAGATGATGACTATGCCAAAGCCGACGAGGGCCAGAACGCCTAGCAGGAGAAAGAGGTCTATCCGCAGGTGCTTCATGGGGTTGCGCCGGAGAAAGAGTTCAAATTGCAAAGTGAAAAGTGAAAAGTGCAAAATGGGGAAAAGCGCCGTCCCGACCCCTGGAAGCGGCGATTGAATGCCCCGCCGGGTTGCCGGGCCGCCCTCCTTAACTTTTCACTTTTCACTTTTAACTTTTCACTTTTCACTTTTAAAACTCAGTCGGCCGGCTCTCTTGCCTTAAAGCTCCAGCCTTCGCTTTCTCCCTGAGGAACTCGAATACGCGCTCGAGCTTCATGCCGCGCGAAGCCTTGACCAGGACCACGTCCCCGGCCATGACGAAACGCATCAGTTCCTGGGTCATAAGGTCGAAATCGGAGAAATGGTGGGCGCGGGCGCGGGGAAGGCCTTTGTCGCGGGCGCCGCTGTTGATATGGCGGCTCAGGTTGCCGAAGGTGAACAGCTCGTCCACCCCCATCTCGACCAGATATTGGCCCATTTCGCGGTGCAGGCTCTCGCCTTCTGCGCCCAGTTCCAGCATGTCGCCGAGCACGGCCACGCGGCGGCCCTGGGTGCGCATTCCGCCCAGGGTAGCCAGGGCGGATTTCATCGAAGAAGGGTTGGCGTTGTAGCAATCGTCCAACACGGTGAGGCCGGGCAGCTTCTTCATCTGCATTCTGTTCTTGCTCGCCGTGAAGGCATGCAAACCCTCGGCAATCACGGTCTTGGGAATGCGCAACTGGGTGGCCACGGCGATTGCCGCCAGGGCGTTGTATACGTTGTGCCGGCCCGGGACCTGCAGCCGGAACCTGGTTCGGCCGATGCGGAAAGAGGCGCAGCCGTCGTCGTCGAAGGCCAGTTCGGCGGGGCGGATTTGGCCGCGTTCGATACCGAAGGTCAGCAGCTTCTGGCGCGAAGTGGCGCGCACCTCGGCGAGCAGGGGATCATCCACGTTCAGGATCAATGTGCCCTTGGGATCGAAGCCGGCGGCGATGGTCAGTTTTTCCTCGCGGATCTTCTCCTTGCTGCCGAAATGCTCCAGGTGGCTGTAGCCGATATTCGTGATCACGGCGATGGAGGGTTTGGCGCACAGGGACAGGGGCGCGATCTCGCCCGGATGGTTGGTCCCCATCTCGATCACGGCGAACTTGTGGGAGCTCTTCAATTCGAACAATGTGAGCGGCACGCCCACCTGATTGTTGAAATTGCCCTGGGTCGAGAGCGTGGGGCCCGCCTTGGCCA
>JBDSIO010000369.1:0-4410 GCA_039917895.1 Fibrobacteria bacterium
GCCGCGGCGGCTTCCAGGCCGTAGGTGTTCTTCAGGTAATCCGAGAGTTCCTTGGCCTGCAGCAGGGACAGGGCTACGATCTTGTCGCCGATTTCCTTCACGGTGGCATTCACTTCCGACATTTGCAATTCTCCTAAGTTGTTCAAAAATCCGTTTATTTAAATTCTGCGCGACTATTTTTCCGTTTTTACGGCAGGTGGCCCTTCGCGAGGAGGCTTCCGGCCAAGCGGCATAACGCCGCCGTCGTTCCTTCTCTTCTTATGCCGCGCCCCCTGTTTCGATCTTTTCGCCTTTTTCAATAAGGGCCTGGATCTGGCTCGCGATACGGGAGCCGGGTCCTTTGATGAGTCCGAGCAGGTTGGCGCCAGGGCCGAGGGCCAAGCTGACGACGGAAGCCTGCAGTTCGCGCTTGCCCGGCATTTTGGCCAGGACCGCGAGCTGATTGCCGGGATAGGCGGCGCCGTCGATGGAAACGACCTTGACCGGAAGCACGCCTTCGTTGGCCTTGTGGAATTCCACGAGGGCCTTCGCCGGCGCCATCGGATCCTGATCGTCCGAAAAAATCACTGCGGTAGGTCCGACCAGGTGGCTGTCGAGCCCCTTGATCCCGGCACTCGCGAGGGCGCGCTTGATGAGGGTGTTTTTGGCCACCTTCATCTTCATGCCCTTCTTACGAAGGCTGGAGCGCAGTCCGGTTACGGTCTGCACCGTGACGCGGCTGAAGTCCGCTATATACACGCCGGGGAACGACTTGAAGCCGGCTTCAAGTTCCGCGATTACGGCGCTTTTCTTTTCGATGGTTTCTGATGTCATGTTCCGCCTCTTACCTTGCTACGGCCTTGTCCACGCGCACACCCGGGGACATGGTCCCTGCGATGGTGATGCTGCGGACATAGACGCCTTTGGATGTGGGAGGCTTGGCTTTGACGACCGCATCGATGAGGGTCTTGGCGTTCTCCACCAGTTGTTCCTGGCTGAAGGACACCTTGCCAACCGGCGCATGGACGTTGCCGCCCTTGTCTACGCGGAAGGCTATCTTGCCTGCCTTGAGTTCCTTGATGACCTGGCCCACGTTCATGGTGACGGTGCCGGCCTTGGGGCTCGGCATCAATCCGCGAGGGCCCAATACGCGGGCGATGCGGCCCACGAGGGGCATCATGTCAGGGGTTGCGATCACCTGGTCGAAGTCCATCCAGCCGCCCTGGATCTTGGTCACCAGCTCTTCGGCTCCGACATAGTCGGCTCCGGCGGCGGTGGCGGCCTTTTCCAGTTCGCCCTTGCAGAACACGAGCACGCGGACTTTTTTTCCGGTGCCGTGGGGCAGTACGACGTTTCCGCGCACGACCTGCTCGGAATACTTCGGGTCTACGCCCAGGTTCATGTGAACTTCGAGGGACGAATCAAATTTGGTTTTGATTCCGCCCTTCAAAATCGTCACAGCCTCGGAGATTGGGTACTCCTTGGACCGATCTATCTTCTCGGCCAGGCTGCGGTAGTTTTTGCTTTTCTTCATTGCTCCTACCTTTCCTTGGTTTGATGTTTCCGGCTGTTCGGCGCGAGGGTCATCTGCAGGTTACAGTGGCGGCCGCTTTCGCGGTTTCCCACTTTTCCCTCCAGGGGTCCCGTCCCGGGGTTTCCGGGACCCTCCATCGCGCCGGGTTGTTTATCCGAACTTATCCGAACTTATCCGATGATTTCCAAACCCATGCTCTTGGCGGTGCCTGCGACCATGCTGCAGGCGGACGCGAGATTGGACGTGTTCAGATCCGGCATCTTCATCTTGGCGATGTCCTCGATCTGCTTCTGCGTGACCTTGCCGACCTTCTTACGGTTCGGCTCGCCCGAACCCTTTTCCAGATTCAGGGCCTTCTTGAGAAGATCCGGAACCGGCGGAGTCTTGGTAATAAAGGTGAAGCTGCGGTCGGCGTACACCGTGATGACGACGGGGATGATGAACCCCTTCTTATCCTGGGTCTGGGCGTTGAACGCTTTGCAGAACTCCATGATATTAAGGCCCTTTTGGCCCAAAGCGGGGCCAATGGGGGGCGAAGGATTGGCGGTGCCCGCAGGCACCTGCAGTTTGATGTATCCGGTAATTTTCTTGGCCACTGTCGCTCCTGAATCGTCTTAACTGTTTACTGGCTGGTTCCGATTGGTCCTGGCTATAGAAGCTTTCGCCTAGACCGAATCCACCTGCACGAAATCCAATTCCACCGGCGTGGAGCGTCCGAAAACGCTGACCATCACCTTCAACTTGCCCTTCTCCGGGTTGATCTCTTCGACCACGCCGTCGAAATCCTTGAAAGGCCCATCCTTGATGCGGACCTTTTCGCCGCTCGTGAACGGAATTTCCACCACCCCGGTGACCGCGGTCTCGACGGTGGTCTGACCCAGAATGCGGTCCACCTCGCTCTTGCGGAGCGGTTGGGGCTTGCCGACGCCGACGAAATGCGTGACGCCCGGGATGTCCGTGACGTAGTGCATCGTCTCTTTGTTCATTTCCATCTCGACCAGCAGGTAGCTGGGGTAGAACTTCTTGTCCCTCGTGGTCTTCTTGCCCTTTTGGACGGTCGTGACCTCGCGGGTAGGCAACAGGATCTGGCCGAAGGATTCAATCAGGTTATTCTTTTCGATCAGGGCTTCGAGGTGTTGCTTCACCTTGCCCTCCTGACCGGAATAAGTATGTACCACGTACCACTTCTTCACTGCGCTTCCTATCCGTTCGTTGCCGATCAGGCTCATCAGTTTCAAAAGCGACCCATCTCCCCTCAGCCGAGGATGAGATGCACCAGCTGCCCAAGGATGTAATCCACGAAAAACACGAAGACGGTCGACATCAAGCTAAAGATGATGACCGTGATAGTAGAGCCCTTCAGCTCTTCCCGCGTCGGCCATGTCACCTTGCGAAGCTCGGCGATCACGTCTCTGATATAATTTTGAAATCTTTTCATTTCAGATACTTTCCAGATACATTCGCAAACCTAAGGAAACTTTCAGGCCAGGGGGGACTTGAACCCACAACCTACGGTTTTGGAGACCGGTACTCTACCAATTGAGCTACTGACCTAAAAATTTGGGGGGCTGAATGGAAGCTGACGCCCGCTTACTGCATTGCCCTCGTCGGCGTACTTGCGTACGCTCTCCTCGGGCGGCTTTGTAATCGGGGGCGACTCCCTGTGGTCGGTTCTATGCCGCCATCTTCCATTCATCCCGCCAAATTTTATTTCTCCCTTTTTAAAGGTTAAGGCCTAAATCCCTTAAACCTTAGACCAAAATCTCGGTGACCACGCCGGCGCCCACGGTCCTGCCGCCTTCGCGAATCGCGAAGCGCAAGTCCTTGGCCATGGCGATGGGCGCTATCAGCTCGGCGGTAATGGTGACATTGTCACCGGGCATCACCATCTCCACGCCTTCGGGCAGCGTCGTCGAACCCGTCACGTCCGTCGTGCGGAAGTAGAACTGGGGACGGTAGCCGTTGAAGAAAGGCGTATGGCGGCCGCCCTCGTCCTTCGAAAGGACGTAGATCTCGGCCTTGAACTTCGTATGCGGGGTGATGGAACCGGGCTTGCACAGAACCTGGCCGCGCTGGATGTCCGTCTTTTCCGCGCCGCGGAGCAAGAGGCCCACGTTGTCGCCCGCCTGGGCGTCGTCCAGGAGCTTGCGGAACATTTCCACGCCCGTCACGATGAACTTCTTGTTCTCGCCCAGACCCACGCGCTCCACTTCTTCCTGGACCTTGATGCGTCCGGCTTCCACGCGGCCAGTGGCCACGGTGCCGCGGCCGGTGATGGAGAATACGTCTTCCACCGACATCAGGAACGGCTTGTCGACCAAGCGGACCGGGGTTGGGATGTAGGTATCCACGGCTTCCATCAGCTTCAGGATGGCCTGTTCGCCCATCGGACCCTGATCGCCTTCGAGGGCCTTGACCGCGCTGCCCTGGATGATCGGGATATCGTCGCCGGGGAACTCGTACTTCTTCAGCAGGTCGCGGATTTCCATCTCGACCAGCTCAAGCAGTTCGGGGTCGTCGACCATGTCCACCTTGTTCATGAACACGACGATATAGGGAACGCCGACCTGACGGGCGAGCAGGATGTGCTCGCGGGTCTGGGGCATGGGCCCGTCGGCGGCGGAAACCACGAGAATGGCTCCATCCATCTGGGCGGCGCCGGTGACCATGTTCTTGACATAGTCGGCGTGGCCGGGGCAGTCGACGTGGGCGTAGTGGCGGTTCTTGGTCTCGTACTCGACGTGCGAGGTGTTGATGGTGATGCCGCGCTCGCGTTCTTCGGGAGCGTTGTCGATTTCACCGTAGGACTTGGCGACGGCGCCGCCGGACTTGGCCAAAACCGTGGTGATGGCGGCGGTCAGGGAGGTCTTCCCATGATCAACGTGGCCGATGGTGCC
>JBDSIO010000370.1:0-7111 GCA_039917895.1 Fibrobacteria bacterium
TATGTTCCCGCCGTCTACCTTTCCGGCCGCAAAGCCCAGTTGGAAGGCGACTACAAGGATGCCGAAGCCGCTTTCCGCAAGGTGGTCAGGCTGGATCCCCGCAACGCCAAGGCCTTCGGCCAACTAGGGATCGCCCTATACCACCTGGGGAAGGAAAAGGAGGCGGAAA
Source organism: Fibrobacteria bacterium (assembly GCA_039917895.1). Classification (GTDB taxonomy): domain Bacteria; phylum Fibrobacterota; class Fibrobacteria; order UBA11236; family UBA11236; genus Chersky-265. Next base: position 170 of record JBDSIO010000370.1, read on the forward strand.
AGGCATTCAAGTCTGAACTGGAAATGAATCCTCTGGATTACAATACCTGGTACAATCTGGGCGAAGTCCATCTTTCCCATGCGGCCCGGGAAACGGCGGCGGAAACCATCCAAGGTCTGCGCGCCGAGGCGATGGAATGCTATCTCAAGGCCCTGGAGCTGAACAACGACCATGCCGAAGCCCATTACCGGGTCGGCGTGCTCTTGAACGGAAATGGCCAGTATAAGGAGGCCATCCGCCATCTGGAAGCGGCCCTTAAGACCGATTCGCGACATGTGCCCACGCTGGTCCAGTTGTCCCTCGCCTTCGAAAGTCTCAAGCAACCGGAGCGGGCACGGGCCTACTTGAACAAGGCCTATGAGCTGGATCCATTGAACAAAGTGGTTCTTTTCAAGCTAAAGCAATGGTCCTAGCCTCCCTCTAAGGCTTCACCTTGGATCGCCGGTTGGCTTTACAACCTGAGAGATCCAGTAAAGACCACCCCGATTATTCCGGGAAAAAAGGTTTACGCGATCTTGCGTGCCTATACCTAAAGTGTTATTATACCTACTGTTACGGACCACAGGAGACCTATGGGGAACGTCACCAAAAAAGATATCGTGGATGAAATCGCAGCCCGCACCGGACTCACTCAGGTGGACACAAAAATCATCGTCGAATGCTTTTTGGATGCCATCGCCAAGTCCCTGGTGCAAGGCAAGAACATAGAGATCCGCGGTTTCGGACGTTTCAAGGTGAAGGAGAAGAAGGCCCGTACGGCCCGCAATCCCCGCACCGGAGAAATGGTCCATATTGACGCCGGTCTCAAGCCCATCTTCGAGGCCAGCAAGGAATTGAAGAACGTTTTGAACTCGGACGACGCGGAAGTCGGGGCCGGGTCCGATACCAAAGACTGAACAGCTACGGAAACCTGCGGACTTCCAGCACCCTGATTTATAGCTTAGCCGAATTCCATTTAAAGGTTTCCACTCAAGCGGGCTGAAACCGGCACTCCTTTCCCGCTCCTTCCCTCTCCCTCTCTCCCTCTCTCCCTCTCTCCCTCCTTCGAGCGGAAGTCGGAACCCCACTTCTTACTAAATTGTCCCTTCAGTCATGAACAAGCCACGCCAGACCATGCCCGAAACCGTCAACCGCAGGGCGCGGCATGAATACCACGTGTTCGACACTTATGAGGTCGGCATCATGCTTCGGGGAACCGAAGTGAAATCCGTCCGCGTAGGCAAACTTGAATTGGCCGAGGCTTTCGTCATGGTCCGGGACGAGGAACTGTGGCTCGTGAATGCCTATATCCAGGAGTACAACTGGGGCAACATTTACAATCACCTTCCCAGGCGGGAGCGCAAGCTTCTGGCACATAAATCCGAAATCACCAAAATGAAGGAAGCCACGGACCTGAAAGGCTTTACCATCATCCCCTTGAAGGCCTATTTCAAGGGCAGCAACCTCAAGCTCGAAGTGGGCGTTTGCAAAGGCAAGGAAGACCGGGACAAGCGCCAGGACAAGCATAAGCAGGAAGCCAAGCGCGAAATCGACCGGGCCCTTAAGGAACGCAACCAGCCGAGAATATGAAACGCCGCGCCCCACGATTGTTCCCGGCCCTTGCGGCATCTTCGGCCCTCCTCGTTTTTTTGTCCGGGGTACAGGCCCGCGGGTCCGTGGCCTTGAAAATCACTTCCCCGGCCAACGAGGCGCCCAACCGCTGGCAGGGGGGTACCTTTCCCGATACCTCCTTCGAAGGCGTCCGTTACATCTCCTCGCAATTCCTGGAAGGCCTGTTCAGCCGGGAAGGCGCATGGGTTCCTGATCGCCAGAAATTCGTGATTCCCGATTCTTCGGGCCGGAAATGGTTCTTCACCCTCGACAATCCCTACATGAACATCGGCGACGAGGTGGTGAACCTGGTCTATCCCGTGCGGCGCGGGCCGGAATTCCTATTCCTTCCCCTGACTTCGCTGGTGCGCGTTGTAAACCAGCGCTTCGGCCTAGGGATTAGCATACCTGATTCCTCTCCCGCGCCTGACGCTTCAGCCAAACCACCAATTGATACCAAGTCGGCCGCTCAGGGAGCATTCAAGACCATCGTCCTTCCCGGCGGCGCCAACATTCTGGACGTGGGCACGGAGGAACGCGAGAACGGCACCTTGGTCTCCGTTCGTACGGCCGGTCCCATGGAATGGGAAAGTTTCTGGGTCCCGCCCCATTTCATCCTCAAATTCCAGGGGGGTCAATTGGGTCCCTCATTTCCTGCCAGGACCCAAGGAAAGGGTCTGGTAAAGAACATCTTCACCAACCAGGAAAAGGATCTGGTGCAGTTGACCCTGAACATTCCCCGCGCCATCGATACCGTGGAGGTCGCCTACTCGGCCGAAATCCACGGTTATCAGGTGACGGTTCGGAAGAAAAGCGACAAAAGCGAAAAGCGCGAACGGGAAAAAGACCAGGCCGTGGCCGAGAGAGAATTCCTGGCCAGCGGCGGAGGCGGTAAGGAAACGGCCCAGAACCGCAACGCGGGAAAAATCTCCACCATCATCATCGATCCCGGACATGGCGGCAAGGATCAGGGAGCCATGGTGTCGGGCGTGAACGAGGCGCAGGTGACGTTGGCGGTGGCGAAGGAACTGAAGAAGTCCCTGACAAAGCTGGGATTTCAGGCCCTGCTGACCCGCGATGAAGATCAGTTCATCAGCCTGCCCGACCGGCCGAAGTACGCCTCTGACCATGGCGGCGATCTCTTCATCAGCCTGCATTGCAATTCCATCGGCGGATCCATGAAGCGGAAGAAGACTGTCTCCGGATTCATCGCCTATATCCTTCGCGAAGGCGAGAGCGAAGAGGACAAGACCCTGGCCCGGCGCGAAAACGAAGCCATCAGCGAGGAAGGCAAGGGTAAGGCCGAGATCTCCCCCGTGGAATGGATCCTGCTCGAACACCAGCTTAACCTGTACTCAAAGGAAAGCGAAGGCTTCGTCGAACACGTCATCCGCGAATTCGGCGATTTCCAAATCGGAAAATACGCCACCGGTGCCAGCCAGGCCGGCTTCTTCGTGCTGGTGGGAGCCTACATGCCTGCGGTTCTCTTCGAAATGGGTTACCTGACCAACGACGAGGATCGCCGCATCCTCAATTCGGAAAAAGGCCAGAAGCAGATCGCCGACCGCATGGCGAAGGCCGTGGAGGCGTATCGGAAAGCCATGGGCGGAGGATTGAAGGAGAAAAAAGGCAAAGTTCAAAGGTCAAAGTGAAAAGTGCAAAATGGGGAATTGGGAGGGACGAGACCCTGATTTGGTGACGACTTTTCGACTGGATTTTTCTTCAATTTGAACTTTGAACTTTGCCTTTTGCACTTTGAATTCTACTCCAGTTTCTAGCTTTAGCATCGTACACGGAGCATTACAGGAGAGTACCATGTCCGGCCACTCCAAATGGGCGACAACCAAACGTAAGAAGGCCAGGATCGATTCGGCCCGCGCCAAGGTCTTCAACCGCATTCTGCGCGAAATCACCGTGGCCGCGCGCATGGGCGGATCCGATCCCGAAGGTAATCCCCGGCTGCGCGCCACCATCCTGAAGGCCAAGGGCGCCAACATGCCCAACAAGAACATCGAGACCGCCATCGCCAAGGGCGCGGGCGAACTCGAAGGCGTCACCTACTTGGAAATCACCTACGAGGGCTATGGTCCGGCGGGTACGGCCATCATGGTCGACACCATGACGGACAACAAGGTCCGCACCGTTGCCGAGATGCGCCACATCTTCAGCAAGAACGGCGGGAACATGGGCGAGGGCGGGTCGGTGGCCTGGATGTTCAAATCCAAGGGCATCATTACCCTCGCCAAGGACGCCATCGCCGAGGACGCGCTTTTCGAGATCGTAACCGACGCCGGCGCGGAGGATCTGGATTCCTTGGGAACGGAATATGAGATCAAGGTCGAGCCCGAGCATTTCCATGCGCTGACCGAAGCCTTGGAGAAGAAAGGTCTCAAACCGATAACCGCGGAAGTGGTGAAAATCGCCGACAACATGGTAAAGGTCACGGGGGACGACGCGGAAAAGGTTCTTGCCATCCTGGAAGCCCTGGACGAGCAGGACGATGTGCAGAACGTCCATACCAACGCCGAATTCGATCAGAAGGAACTGGAAAACCTGTGATCGTGCTGGGGGTGGACCCCGGTACCCATCGCACCGGATACGCCTTCCTCGAATCCAAAGGAGGCCGGATCCGGGTCCTGGAATACGGCGTGATCCGCTGCAAGGCGAACGATCCCCTCCCCCTCCGCCTTGAACAGATCCACCGAGAGCTAAAAGCCCTGATGACCGTCTATGGCCCCGGCTCGCTGGCCCTGGAGAGCATCTTCTTCGCCCGTTTTCCCCAGTCGGCCCTGATCCTGGGCCATGCCCGCGGAGCCATCATGGTCGCGGCTCAGTCGGAAGGCATCCCCATCGCCGAATACGCCCCGCGCCTGGTCAAAAAAGCCACGGTGGGCACGGGCAGCGCCACCAAGGAGCGCGTCGCCATCATGATCCAGAGCCATCTGGGACTGAAAGCGCCCCCCACTCCCGCGGACGCCGCGGACGCGTTGGCCATAGCGTTCTGTCACCTGATCCAAGCGCAAAGGAATTCATAGCGCCCGGCGAACCGCCATTATCCGCATCCAAACGCTCACCTCTCCTTGTAAATCGTATCTACCGCCAGGCTCGCGGCCAGCAGCAGTATGGCCGAACCCGCATCGGGCTCGTCGCGCAGGGAGATCATGTAGTTGTCAGCGGAGGTGAACATCTCTTTTCCCATGCCTGCCCATTTCTTGGAGAGGGTTCCGATTTCCGCGCCGGAGGTGTCTGTGATTTTAAAGTTCCAACCCTTCCAGTCCCCTTGCACCAGGGCGTATTCCCTGCCTGAGGCGTCATAGACGCGAAAAGCGCCTCCGATGGAGAACAACTTGCTCACCAGCGAGCCCACGGGTTGTCCGTGTTTGCCGCAAATCTCGACCTTGGATTGGAAAAGGGCCACGCCGCGCTTGATGGAGAACAGCAGGCGGCTTTGATCCTCGGCATTGGCGCCCTCATAGACGAAAACCTGGGTTGGCAGCAGCCGTTTGTTGATCAGGAACCGTAGGACGTGCACGAACAGGCCAGGCTTCTCCTGCGCGATGCCCACCTGGGTCGAGGTCTCCGGGTCCAGGAGTTCGTACGTGTCCGACAGCTTTAGCAATCCGACATGTTCCCGGATGAAATAGGCCTTTTTGTTCAGCATTGACGCGCTCCTGGGAGGGTGGAAACATTCTAAGCAAGTGCATCGGAAAATCAAGGTCGATCGTCGCAGGCCTTCAGAAGGTAAATCCATGCTAGCCCCTCGTCACGACCCCGAGGTTAACATCTTGCGGCATGCTTCCCGGTTTTTGCTAGATTTTGCCCATTCCGAACCGTCACCGAGCCCGTATATGCGGGTCCGGTTCCTGGCCGGATTCGACGGTTCAGCCGCACAGGTAATCAGGATGATCGAATTCCTCCGGGGCAGATTGGCCCACCGCCAACCCGCCCGCCTCGTCATCGACGTTGGCGGCGTGGGCATGGGCGTGGACGTATCCCTGCGCACCTCCGAGCTTTATCCGCGGGAAGGCGAAACGGTCGAGATCATCACCTACCTGCACGTCCGCGAAGAGAGCCTGGAGCTGTACGGCTTCCAGAACGCCGTGGAGAAGACCCTGTTTCTAAAGCTGCTCAGCGTCTCCGGCATCGGCCCGCGCCTCGCCTTGCGCATCCTGTCCGCCGTGGCGCCGCACCAGCTTGCCCAGATGATCATCGGCGGAGACATCCGCGGCCTGACCGCGCTAAAGGGAATCGGCAAGAAGACGGCGGAAGTGATGGTCGCGTCCTTGCGTACGTCCATGACCAAACTCGACTTGCAGACCCCGGTGGGCGGCAAGCCCGCCTTGCTCGACGCCGGCGGCGAAGCGGCGCGCGACGCGGTGCTGGCCCTCATCACTTTAGGAGTCAAGGATGCCGCCGCGCAGGCCGCGGTCCAAAAATCCATCGCCAGCTTGGGCGACAAGGCGACCACGAGCCAGTTGATCACCCAAGCCCTCCGGGAAGTGTAGGGCAACCCATGGCGGACCGCATCATAGCCCCCGAGCAATTCGGCGACGACGGAAACCAGGAACTCTCCCTACGCCCCGCTTCCCTGGCCGATTTCGTGGGCCAGGAAAAGCTGAAGGAAAGCCTTTCCGTGTTCCTTAAGGCCGCGCGCGACCGCCAGGAACCCATCGACCATATCCTTTTCGCCGGACCGCCAGGCCTTGGCAAGACGACACTGGCCAACATCATCGCCCGGGAAATGGGCGCCACCCTCAAGACCACTTCCGGGCCCGCTCTGGACAAGCCTTCGGAATTGGCGGGTCTGCTGACCAATCTGGAGACCAACGACGTCCTTTTCATCGACGAGATCCACCGCCTGAGCCGGGTCATCGAGGAATTCCTCTACCCCGCAATGGAGGATTTCAAGATCGACATCATGCTGGAGTCCGGTCCGTCGGCTAAGACCATCAACCTGCCGCTCAAGCGCTTCACCCTGGTGGGCGCGACCACGCGCACGGGGATGCTCACCTCTCCCCTGCGCGACCGCTTCGGCATCACCTTCCGACTGGAGACCTATTCGGACGCGGAGATGAAGAAGATCCTCAACCGATCGGCCCGCATCCTCAAAGTGGACCTGACTCCGGAAGGCACCGAGTTGCTGGCCGCACGCTGCCGCGGCACGCCGCGCATCGGCAACCGCGTGCTGCGCCGCTGCCGCGACGTGGCGCAGGTCAAAGGCACTACCGTGATCGGCGAAACCATCGTGACGCGGACCCTGAACATGTTGGCCATCGACACGCACGGCCTGGACGAGATGGATCGGAACATCCTCAAGACCATCATCAACAAGTTCGAAGGCGGGCCCGTGGG
>JBDSIO010000371.1:0-7412 GCA_039917895.1 Fibrobacteria bacterium
TTTTCTACCCAGGACTCACCCCTCCTCTCCCCCCCCCCCACGGGGAGAAGTCTCCGTTCAAGCTCGCTCAGTCGGCCTCCCCAACCTCTCTGCTCCCGGCGAGGTCGGATTCCCCCTGGGCTGGCCCGATTTCGGTCTCCCTCGGTGGCCCTCGGCAAGTGGAGCGCAGCCGGAATAGTCCAGATGGTCCTCTCGGGTCACGGACCGGGAGTGACGGCAAACACGGGACGAACAGCCAAGGGAAGAAAGCGGAGGGCTATGGTCGGACTTATGTTCGCGCTCCCTTCGGATTCCCTAGAGTATACTTCCACGGGCCTTGGGAGCATTCAGCGTTGGACGGAAAAGGTTTTCCGGACGGAGAACGACGGATAGGGCCGACGCGCCTCTTGGGCGAGGACTGGTCTGTCGGTCCCGCCATCGTGGCGGCTTTCATCCTGTTGCTGGCCGGGACGGGGGCTTTGGCTAGGATACGCGGTAGTTGAGCCGTGATTCTTTTCGGCGGCAAATGAAATAAAGACCCTATATTTGCAAGCCGGATGAAGGGGGTAATAATGGGCAGGATAGGAAGCTGGATTTTATTCTTTCTTTCCGTGCATGCGATTCAAGCTCATGAATCCTTACCGGCCACCATTCATTATGGGCCATTCGTTCGCTCAACGCCGGACTCGGCGACGGATCTGCCCTGGACACGGATTATGTTTTACGTGGACGGCCTATTCACTTTGGAAAATGTCGAAGGACCCGGAAGGGACTTTCTCGGGCATGGCACGTACGAAATCGATGGCGATACCCTCAGCCTAAAGAGCATACATAGCTCGCTTTATAGCGAATATATGCCATGGCAAGTGGATAACCTTGAGATTCCCGAAATACGGTACGTTATGCGTGCCCATGCCAGGCATACCTTTGAAATCCTGCGCTTCTCTCCCAAGTACCCGAAGCCCTCCAAGTGGAGTAAGCTAGAAAGGCCTCGTGACTGCCCCGTTCCGGGAAAGTGACTTGCCGAGATCAGTTGTCCCCGTTCCTCATCTCCAATTAAGCATTCCTCCCTGACCAGCTCAACTCTATACGGAGGTCACCGTATGGTTACGGAAGGGGGGGAAGTCAGCTGCTTGGGCAGGTGACCAGCATCTCGCTGCCTAGGGTGGAAAGGATATTTCCATCCATTCCCGCGTAGCCGACACTTCCCTTGGTGATGAGCATATTGGACTTCGCCAGTGCATTGAATTCCTTCTTCTCCGATCTGCTGAAGTCGAAGGATGTGACGCCGAATAATAAGTTCTGCGAAACGGGTTTGAATGATCAGGAAGGCGTACCGAAATAGTTGGGATAGGACGCCCAGCATGTTGACCATATAGTCGTTGGCATAAAGGCCGACGTGGTCGGAGCGAGGAGCCTGACAGCCCGAAATAGCGACGAGCGTGGAGTTCGCTGAGCGAACTCAGGAGCGAGTAGCCTTAATCTCAGGCGGCCGTGGTCTTCGAAACGGGATTGGGATTGTCCAACGCTTCCTGGCGCTCGGCCGCGCGAATGGCTTCCCGGTCTCCTTGGGCTCCCAGGCTGCTGGGAATGTAGACGGGGTTGCGACGCAGCATCACCTGTACCCGGCGCGTATCGATGCCGTCGCGGATGGACGTGAATGAGAACTTCTGCAGCAGGCGGTTCAGCTTCCATTCCAGCGAATGCAGATTGACGTAGTGCTGGAAGGTCTTCATAAGGCCCACGCTGATGCGGCGCTGATCCTGATCCAGTTCCCATGGGTGGAAATAGACCATGGCCGGATGGCCCTTGCGGTTGCACGATTCGATGAAGCTTTCGGTGATCGAATGCGGGAACAGTCGCAGATAACCGCCGCCGGACATGGGCAGGAACTTGTTGCCCACGCCCAGGGTCGACATCGGGAACTCCATGAGAGTCTTGCCGCTCTTGAGATGCTGCGTGTGCGGCAGACGGTTGGGATAGTGCGGGATGCCGTAGCGATCGCGCTTGATGGGAAAGATGCTGGAATCGTATGCGATACCGTGCTTGGCCATGATCTCGAGCGCCCAGTAGGTATTCGGCACGATGGTGAAGTTGGAAGCCCGGTGGCCTTTGATGGGCATGCTGGTTCGCTTCGAGATCGCTTCCAGGGACTTCAGCAGATCCTCTTCATAACTGGCCGGGGTCATATCCGTGATCAGGTTGTGATAATAACCGTGGGTACCGATCTCGTGGCCTTCGGCCGCTATCATCCGCACAACTTCCGGGAAGCGATCGGCGACCCAGCCCAGCACGAAGAAGGTGGCCTTGGCCTCGTGGGAGCGGAACAGCCCCAGGATGCGCTCCATGTTGCTGACGATGCGCGTCTCCTGCAGGTGCCAGGTGGACGGAGGAATCTTTTCCTTGAGATTATACGCGTGGAACCAGCATTCCACGTCCACGGTCATGAAGTTGCTCACGCGGCCGGATTGGCGCGAGACATCCACCACCTTGTCCATATGGATTTCCCGCAGCATGCGGCGGACGCGGGGACTGGGATCGCGCACCGATACCCGGCCGCCGGCCTGATTGACGCGATGGGAGAGATCCACCAGGAAGCCCAGGTCCTCCAGATCGAAATCCTTGCGCGGGGTGTAGTTCACTTCCAGGGTCTTGAGTCCGCGGGCGGCCAGACGGGCAAGGCGATCCGTGATCTCGGAAGGATCCTTGCCCTGCAGCACTATGGAGCGGTCGTCGTGGTCGAGCTTGACCCAGGCCGTCACCTTCTGCGTGCCTTGCTTTCTAGGGGTCTTGGCGAGAAGGTTGAGTACCTTCACGCGCTTGAGGCTCGCGAGGTCGCGGGTGTCGCCTTCCTTGCGCGGCTTGATCAACAGGTAGCCCACGGTGTTCATCAGCACCCACCATTCCATGCGCGCCCAGGATCCGAAATGGCTGAAGGAGGCGCGGTAAGAATAGTCGAAGTAGGTTTTGCGGACCACGCTCTCGATGCCTTCGTCGTAGCCCAACGAGATCTGCGCGAGGCCGGTAAGGCCGGGCTTGACCCACAGGGTGCGGTCCTGATAATGCGGGATGGTGCGGCCGAATTCGACCGTAAAATGGGCGCGCTCGGGGCGCGGGCCGATAAAGCTCATATCCCCGCGGAGAACGCTCCAGAACTGGGGGAGTTCGTCGAGGTGGAGGGCGCGCAACCACCAGCCGACCTTGGTTACGCGCGGATCGGCGCCTTTGACGGCGAGCTGCGGTCCGTTCTTCTCCGCATCCGTGCGCATGCTGCGGAACTTGTATATCTCGAAGGGCTTGCCGCCCACGTCGGACTTGCGGATGGGCAGGGCTTCTTCCTTGTCCCATTCGCTGCCCCGTTTGCTCGAACGCTTATTGATGCCCACCCGCTCCTGGCTGTAGAGCACCGGCCCGGTGCTTTCCATTTTGATCAGCACTGCCAGGATGGGATATAAAAACACAAAGACGCCGGTACCGGCCAGGCCGATGACTAAATCAATGAACCGCTTCACCACGATGACGCTGGGACTGGGTCGCATCATACTCCTTGCGCGCACGGGGCGCTTCCGAATCGTCCGCGCCTCACCAAGGGTGGGAACGGATATGTCTTTGCATTCCAAACGCAACCGGCCCATTATAGGCTGGGGCGCCGGAAAAGTCCGGCCTTCCCTGACGGAAAGCGCGGCGTTGCAATCTTAGGGGATGGCCGGGCTTTTTTACAAGATTTTCGGTATTTGATGGCAATGCCCGTAACTTGGGAGTAAATCGGCGGTTCGGCGCCCTTCATCGCACGCCAAGGCCGTGATCCTGGGCCGACTGGTCCCTGGCCTGCGCACCTGCGTGAACCTCCCGGCCGGCACCACGCGCATGGCCTTCCTTCCCTTTCTGGCCTATACCCTGATTGGCGATATCGTATGGACGACCTTGCTGGCCTACGGCGGTTACCTGATGGGCCGAGATTACAAGCTTATCGTCGGCTACGTGCATCTGATCGTCTGGGTGGCGGTAGTCTTGGGGGCCATCACCGCCTTGTGGCTGTGGATCCGCCATCACGGAAAGGATCATAAGACGGTATCGCATACCGGCTGGTTCGCCGGGCTGGCGAGCCTGTTCACCTTGAACAAGGCGTGACCGCTTGGGGAAGCGCTAATTCAGGTAAAGAATCAGGGGACCGGGATCCTTTTGACCTTGCGCGCCATCGGCGGCTTCCCATTGCGCACCACGTTCTTTGGCGCCGCTTCCACTCGCCTTGCCCGTTCCAGCACATAAGGGGCGCCATCGCCTTCGTCTCGTTCGGGCAGAACCGCCATCCGCAATTGCACTTTCGCGAAGACCGGCCGCGCGTTCCAATCGCCGAGCACGCGATCGAGGCGACGCTGGCCCCGGAAGGTCTGATGCGCGGCCACGCGTTGGGGCGGGAAGTCGTTTGGATTCACCGCGCCGCCGTCGACGGGACCGCCCGCCATTACGCCTTGCGGAGAGCGGGCGGGAACGGGCGCGCGGCCGCTTCCGGTAGTGGGAACCTCCGGGCCTCCGCCACCCACAACGGAAGGCGATGCTCCCGACGCACCGGATGCGGACGCGACGGAAGCGACGGAATCGGCGGCAGCGGGAACCTCCGGGGCGGCTGGGGCGGTTGCTGCGGTAGGGAACGCACCGCGATCGAAAGTCAGGGTCAGCACCCCGCCGGCCAAGTGGGCATAGGGCGGGATCTGGCAATCCAGGAAAACCACGCTGTCGGTGGGATTGGTGAAGGTGAACGCGTATTGCAGAGTGCCTGGTTCCATATGGTAGATGGCCGTATCTGTTTTCAAGGTCGGCATCGAGGTCGCGGCTCCCATGGCAATTGCAGGACTCGCCTGCGCGGAGAGGCCCAGCAAAAATCCCAGCAACGATTTACGATCAAGCATGTCCCGCTCCCGACGTGATATTTCCAAGGGCCAAACCGATCCGGGGATACCGGAAAGCATATCCCATTGCGGCCAGCTTTTTCCCGTCGGTCCGCTGGCCCTCCAACAAAGTGGCGGCCATTTCCCCCAATCCCAGTCGTAAGGCCGGGGCCGGAACCCTGATCCAGCGGGGGCGATGCACGGCCGCTGCCAGCGCGAGGGCGAAATCCCGTTGCCGCACCGGATCAGGCGCCGTTCCGTTCACGGGCCCTCGCAGGGCCGGGTTGTCCAGGGCGAAGGCGAAAATGCCCGCGGTGTCCTCGATGTGGATCCAGCTCCACCATTGCCCGCCCGATCCGAGCACGGGTCCCAGACCGAGGCGGAAAGCGGGAAGCATTTTTTCCAGCGCGCCGCCGCGGCCCAGTACCAAGCCGTTGCGGACCACCACCGTACGCACGCCCAGGGATTCGGCGCGCAGGCTTTCCCGTTCCCACTGAACGCAGACTTCCGCCAGGAATCCCCGGCCCGCGGGCGCCGATTCATCTAGCCAGTCCTCGCCGCCGTCGCCGTAATATCCGACCCCGGAGGCGGCCGCCAGAACCGAAGGCTTGCGCGCCGCGCGGCCGATGGCATCCACCAGGGCCCGGGTGCCTTGCACGCGCGATTCGAGGATGCGGCGTTTGCGGGAGGGGCTCCAAGGCCATTGGCCGATGTTCTCGCCGGCGAGGTGGACTACGGCGTCGACACCGTCCAAGGCGGCGTCCGGAACGGGACCGCCGGCAGGCCATGTGAAAGTTCGGGTTCCCTCAGGGAGCCGGTCCGAGGTCGCTTGCGCGTTACGTGTGAGGATGCGGAGGGTGTGGCCCGCCGCCGTCAACCGGGCCGATAGGGCGGTTCCGAGGAACCCCGAGGCGCCGGTTACCAGTACGATCATTTCCCCGGAGGGGTTTTGGCCGGAACCGGACGGGATGATTTCGCCGCTTTGGCCGAAGACGATACGGACTTGGACGCCGTCGATGGCTTTACCGGTTTCACGGGAGCGGGTTTCACCGCCTGGGACGCGGAGGCGGAAGCTTCGGAGGATGCGGAAAATCCGGCCGAAGCCTCTTCGCCAGGTGATTCCGGACTTTTAGCATTAGCATCGACCGGTTCCCGGGATGCCTCCGAAGCCTCTTTCACAAGCTGGGCGATCTTGTTGACCGTATCGGGCTTGGCGGGACGCTCCGGCAAATCTTCGCGCGGGGCCATGATGGAATACTCGGCCACGGCGACTTCCAGGGCGCCGTTGTCGATCATCAGGCGGCGCTCGGGCTTGAACCAGATTTCCTTTTCCAGTTCGCGATCCGGGATCAGCACGTAGGCCTTGGAGGCCGGGCATTTCACCTTGAGGAACTGGCCCAGGGATTTATAGAATTCCTGCAAACCTTCCTTGGTGTCCTCGAGGCGCACGCCATAGGGCGGATTGGCCACCACGGTGCGATCGGGATAGGGGCCTTCCAACTTGGCGAAATCCTTCTGCACCAGTTTTACGGCGTCCAGGAAAGGAGTGCGCGCGAGGTTGGCCCGGGTAGCGGCCATGGCCCGGGCGCTGATGTCGACGCCGGTGATAAGGCCCTTGGAAAGCGGCAGCATGTTCTTGGTGAATTCGTTTTTCACCTTGGCCCAAAGCGATTCGGAAAAATCGGGCAAGGTCTCGAAACCCTGGGTCTCGCGGAAATAGCCCGCAGGCATTTGGGTTGCGATCATGGCCGCTTCGATAAGGAAGGTGCCGCTGCCGCAGAAGAGGTCGACCAGGGGACGATCACCCTTCCATTTCGCGAAAAGCAGGACCGCGGCCGCCAGGTTTTCCTTGAGTGGCGCGTCCACGGCCTGGATGCGGTACCCGCGGCGATGCATGATGCCGTCGGAGTAATAGAGGCTGATGGTCGCTTGATCGTGGCGCAGGAAGAGGTCCAGACGCACGTCCGGGGTCTCGCGATCGATGGAGGGGCGGGCGCCGGTGCGTTCCCGCAAGCTGTCGACCACGGCGTCCTTCAATTTGAGGGCCGCATACTGGCTGTGGGTGATGGCCGAATCAGAGATGGAAGCCGTGACCTTCAGGGTCTGGCCTTCCTTGAGGATGCGGGCCCAGTTGAACTTGACCGCATGCTCGTAGAGTTCATCGGGATTGCGGCAGGGGAAGGTCGCCAAGGGCCGAAGGACCCGCGATGCCAGGCGGGAGGCGTAAACGACCCGATAAACCTCCTCACGGGAAAGTTTTGCCTCCACTCCCAAATAGGCTTGGTTGACGTCAACGATGCCCAACTCGCGCAACTCCGTTTCCAGGAGCGGTTCGAGATTGCGGGGGGTGCTGATGAAAAACGCGTGGCGGGCGGGCCCTTTGCGCCCCTCTTCCGGTTGGGTATCTGCCAAGACGGAAAGGGGATCAGAGGTCGTCATGGGGCAAACATAAAAATTACGGGCGGTCTTTGCCTAACCCATTTTGCCTGATTCGGGGAATTCCTAAGGGAAAACTGCGGAAATTGCGGTTTATGGGCCGTTCCC
>JBDSIO010000372.1:0-11610 GCA_039917895.1 Fibrobacteria bacterium
AAGGCGTGGGCGGCACCTGGAAGGATTTGACGGATTCGGTGAATTACATGGCCGGCAACTTGACGTCGCAGGTGCGTAATATCGCGGAAGTGACGACGGCGGTGGCCAATGGGGATTTGTCCAAGAAGATCACCGTGGACGTGAAGGGCGAAATCCTGGAGCTGAAGAACACCATCAATACCATGGTGGATCAGCTGTCCTCGTTCGCTTCGGAAGTGTCGCGCGTCGCCCGTGAAGTCGGCTCGGAAGGCAAGTTGGGAGGCCAGGCCCAGGTGAAGGGCGTGTCGGGTACCTGGAAGGATTTGACCGATAACGTGAACTCCATGGCCTCGAACCTAACGGGCCAGGTGCGCAACATCGCCGAGGTGACCATCTCGGTGGCCAACGGCGATTTGTCCAAGAAGATCACCGTGGACGTGCGCGGAGAGTTCCTGCAGTTGAAGGACACGATTAATACCATGGTGGATCAGCTGCGCGCCTTCGCGTCGGAAGTGACCCGCGTGGCGCGCGAAGTGGGCACGGAAGGCAAGCTGGGGGGCCAGGCCTATGTGCAGGGCGTGGCCGGCGTGTGGAAGGATTTGACCGATAACGTGAACTTCATGGCATCGAACCTTACGGGCCAAGTGCGAAATATCGCCCAGGTGACGACGGCGGTGGCCAACGGGGATTTGTCCAAGAAGATCACCGTGGACGTGAAGGGCGAAATCCTGGAGCTGAAGAACACCATCAATACCATGGTGGATCAGCTGTCTTCCTTCGCGTCGGAGGTTTCGCGCGTCGCCCGTGAAGTCGGCACGGAAGGCAAGCTGGGCGGTCAGGCCCAGGTGCGCGGCGTGGGCGGCACCTGGAAGGATTTGACGGATAACGTGAATTTCATGGCCGGTAACCTGACCAATCAGGTGCGCGGCATCGCCAAGGTGGTGACCTCGGTGGCCAACGGCGATTTGAAGCAGAAGCTGGCCTTCGAGGCCAAGGGTGAAATCGCGGCCTTGGCCGATACCATCAACGGCATGATCGATACCCTGGCGACCTTCGCCGACCAGGTGACCTCGGTGGCCCGCGAAGTGGGCGTGGAAGGTAAACTGGGCGGCCAGGCCTCGGTGCCCGGCGCGGCAGGCACTTGGAAGGGCCTGACCGATAACGTGAACCAGCTGGCCGCCAATCTTACGACCCAGGTGCGCGCCATCGCCGAAGTGGCGACGGCCGTGACCAAGGGCGATTTGACCCGTTCCATCCAGGTGGATGCCCAGGGCGAAGTGGAAGCCTTGAAGGATACCATCAACCAAATGATCGTGAATCTGCGCGAAACCACGTTGAAGAACGCCGAGCAGGATTGGCTGAAGACGAATCTCGCCAAGTTCACCCAGATGTTGCAGGGCCAGAAGGACCTTCTCACCGTGACCAAGCGCATCCTGGCCGAGTTGGCGCCGGTGGTGGCGGCCCAGCATGGCGTGTTCTACCTGGTGCAGCAGCAGGACGAAGAGCCGGTGTTGAAGCTGATGGCCTCCTATGCTTACAAGGAACGCCGTCTGGTGGCGACCCAGTTCCGGATGGGGGAGGGTCTGGTCGGACAGTGCGCCTTGGAAAAGGAGCGCATCCTTCTCTCCAACGTGCCCACCGACTACATCATGATCAACAGCGGGCTGGGGGAGGCGCCGCCGCTTTCCATCATCGTGCTCCCCGTTATCTTCGAAGGCCAGGTGAAAGCCGTCATCGAGCTGGCTTCATTCGAGCGGTTCAACGCTACCCATCAGACCTTCCTGGAACAGCTGACCGAGTCCATCGGCATCGTGCTCAACACCATCGAAGCCAACATGCGCACCGAGGATCTGTTGAAGCAGTCCCAGTCGCTGGCCCAGGAGCTCCAGTCCCAGCAGGAAGAATTGCAGCAGACCAACGAAGAGCTGGAGGAAAAGGCCAAGTTGCTGGTCGAGCAGAACGCGGAAGTGGAGCGCAAGAACCGCGAAGTGGAGCAGGCCAAACAGGCCTTGGAGGAAAAAGCCTCCCAACTCGCGTTGACCTCCAAGTACAAGTCCGAATTCCTGGCCAACATGTCGCACGAGTTGCGCACTCCTCTCAACTCCCTGCTCATCCTGGCCCAGCAGCTTTCGGACAACGTGGAAGGCAACCTGCACAACAAGCAGGTCCAGTTCGCCCAGACCATCTACTCCGCGGGCTCGGATCTCCTCACGCTTATCAACGACATCCTGGATCTGTCCAAGATCGAATCGGGCACCGTGACGGTAGATCCAACCGACGTGTCCTTCAACGAAATGCGCCAGTACGTGGAACGCACCTTCCGCCACATGGCGGACAACAAGAATCTGGATTTCCACGTCACCCTCGAGGACGAACTGCCCAACTACATGAACACGGACGTGAAGCGCCTGCAGCAGGTGGTCAAGAACCTGCTCTCCAACGCCTTCAAATTCACCGAACGCGGCCGCGTCGACATGACGGTCAGCCTGGCAAAGACAGGCTGGAATCCCAGCCAGAATCTGCTCAACCGGTCCCGGCATGTGATCGCCTTCTCGGTCACCGATACCGGCATCGGCATCCATCCGGACAAACAGCAGCTTATCTTCGAGGCTTTCCAACAGGCGGATGGCACCACCAGCCGCAAATACGGCGGCACGGGACTCGGGCTTTCCATCAGCCGCGAAATTGCGCGTCTCCTGGGCGGCGAAATCCGCTTGAGTTCCACGCCTGGCGAGGGTTCCACCTTCACCCTGTACCTGCCGCTCGACTACAAACCGCTCCCCCAGACCAAAAAATTCGAGGAGAGTATGCTGCTGCCCGCTCCGGAAGCGCGCCAGGGCGCGAAGGACGGCTCCGCAACCGACATCCTTCCCCGCGACGAATGGGCCACCCGGCTCTCGGATCGGGAACCTGCCCGCAACGCGCCGCCGAAACCGGCGCCGGTCACGGACGATCGCGATTCCATCCAGAGCGGCGATCGGATCGTCATGATCGTCGAGGACGACGCGAATTTCTCGTACCTGCTGCTCGACGTGGCCCGCGAGAAGGGATTCAAGGGCATCGTAGTGCCTTGGGGCAATTCCGTGATGACCCTGGCGCGGGAATTCCAACCGGACGCCATCACCCTGGATCTGCATCTGCCGGACATGGACGGGTGGTCCGTGCTGGCGCGCCTCAAGGAGGACGCGGCCACCCGCCACATTCCCGTACACATCATCTCCGTGGACGAAGAGAAGGATCGCGGCCTGCGGCAGGGAGCCTTGTCCTTCATCAGCAAGCCCGCCACCAAGGAGTCCCTGGACAACACCTTCGATTCCATGCGCGATTTCATCTCCAAGGGGGTCCGCAGCCTGCTGGTGGTCGAGGACAATGCCGACCAGCGGTCCGCCATCCTGGAATTGATAGCGGATCCGGACGTGGAAGTCGTGGCCGTGGGCAGCGGTTCGGAAGCGTTGGAGCTCCTGCGCACCCGGCATTTCGATTGCATGGTCATGGATCTGGGCCTGCCGGATATGGACGGCTTCGCCATGATCGAGGAAATCAAGCGCACACCATCGATGCGCGAAGTGCCCATCGTGGTCTATACCGGCAAGGATCTGAATACCAAGCAGGAGGCGCAGCTCAGGGAGGTTGCGCAGACCATCATCATCAAGGACGTCCGCTCCCCGGAACGGCTCCTGGACGAAACGGCCCTGTTCCTGCACCGGGTGCAGAAACGGTTGCCGGAGCACAAACGCAAAATGCTCGAGCAATTGCACCAATCCGATGCACTGCTCCAGGGCAAGAAGGTGCTGGTGGTCGACGATGACATCCGGAATATCTTCGCCATGACCAGCCTGCTGGAGCGCCACGGGATGGAGGTCATCACCGCCGAGAACGGGCGCGATGCCGTCGAGATCATGGGCAAGGGAGTCCGCATCGACGCCGTGCTCATGGACATCATGATGCCGGAGATGGACGGTTACGACACCATGCGGGCCATCCGCCAGATGCCTCAGTTCCAGGCGCTGCCCATCATCGCCTTGACGGCGAAGGCCATGAAGGGCGATCGCGAAAAGTGCATCGAGGCCGGCGCTTCGGATTACATCTCCAAGCCCGTGGACACGGATCAGCTGCTTTCTCTGCTCCGCGTCTGGGTGTACCGCTGATGGCTCCCCGGCACGTGGAACCGGCCGTCGACGCGGAGTTCCGGGAGGTATACGAAGAGCGCCTGGGACCGATCCTGGAAAGCATTCTCGATCGCTATGGTTACGATTTCCGGGATTATGCCCGTCCGGCATTGGACCGGCGCATCAAGGCCTTCATGAAATCGGAGGATATCGCCGATCTCGGCGGCTTCCGCGAGCGCATCCTGACCGCCCAAGAGTACATGCAGCGTTTTCTCCTGACCATGTCGGCAAGCTCGGCGTCCATGTTCCGGGAGCCTGATTTTTACATCGAATTCCGCAGGGACATCGTCCCGGTATTGCGCACCTATCCCTTCATCCGCGTTTGGCACGCGGGCTGCGCCACTGGGCAGGAAGTCTATTCCATGGCCATCCTGCTCGCCGAGGCAGGTCTCTATGACCGCTGCCGCATTTATGCCACGGATATGGACGATTCCGCCTTACGCAAGGCCAGGGAGGGCATATTCTCCCTGAATGCCATGCGCAAATACGGGCAAAACCACGCGGAAGCCGGGGGCGTAAAAGCCTTCTCGGACTATTACACGGCCAAATACAATTGCGCCATCATCAACAGCCATTTGAGGAAGAACATCGTCTTCGGCCAGCACAACCTCGTGTCGGACGGGAGCTTCAACGAATTCCAGGTGGTGTTTTGCCGGAACGTTCTGATGTTCTTCAACCCGCGACTGCAGGAGCGCGTGGCCGGCCTCATCCATCAGAGCCTGGGCATGTTCGGATACCTGTGCCTGGGGGCCAAAGAGCCGGTTTCCCTGGGGGAATATGCCGGCTGTTTCGACGACCTCGGATCCAAACACCGCATCTACAGAAAGATCGCATAATGGACGGCGAAACCGGTTTACAAGCGGCCGCCATGGCGTCCAAGGCGGCTGAAGCCGAGGGCGAGGGTTTCGCCAAGGACCTTGCTCCGCAGACCCCGCCGATAGAGGATAAAGTCAAGGTGCTGCTGGTGGATGACCTTCCCCACAAGCTCACGGCCTTGTCGTCGGTCATCGAAAACGAGGACCTGACCTTGATCACCGCAACCTCGGGATTTGACGCCCTCCGGCACCTGCTCCGTGACGATTTCGCGGTCATCTTGCTGGACGTGATGATGCCGGGCCTTGACGGGTTCGAGACCGCGGCCCTGATCCGCCAGCGGAAACGGTCCGAGCACACTCCCATCATCTTCATCTCGGCCAACCTGGCGAATGAAAGCAACCTTTCCAAAGGGTATTCCCTAGGAGCCGTCGATTACATTTTCGCACCCGTGGTGCCGGAAATCCTCAAGGCCAAGGTGTCGGTCTTCGTGGAAATGTTCCGCATCAACCGCAAGGTCAGGCACCAGACCAGGGCCTTGCGTACCTATACCCTCGATCTGGAATTGGTGAACCGGCAATTGGAACACCGCACCCGAGAGCTTCAGGGGAGCAGGGAAAGCTTCAGGAACATCGTGGAGAAGAACCAGGAGGGAATCGCGGTGGTGGACACCGACGGTATCATCCGGTTCGCCAACCCGGCCTTTTCGGCCATCCTGGGGATTACGGACGGCAACGCGGTCTCCCGGCCTTATCCCTTCGCGATGGAGCCGGGCGTGGTGCGTGAGTTCGATTACTCGGGAAGGGAGGGGAATCCCGTTCCCATCGAAATCACCTTGGCCGAAACCCAATGGGAAAGCGGTTCGGCCTTTCTTGCTAGCGTGCGTGATATCAGCGCGCGCCGCGTTACGGAGAACGCCTTGAAGGACAGCGAGGAAAAGCTCCGCCAGGCCCAGAAGCTCGAATCCATCGGCCGGCTTGCCGGCGGCGTCGCCCATGATTTCAACAATCTGCTCACGGCCATAAACGGCTACACCGATATGGTGCTTGCCGCGATGGATGACGAAAATCCGCTCAAGGGATATCTCCATGAGGTCCACCGCTCGGGAGAACGCGCCGCGGAGCTGACCCACCAGCTCCTCGCCTATAGCCGCAAGCAGGTGCTCGTCCCCAAACTGCTGAATCTGAACACCGTGGTCGACAGCATGACGAACATGTTGCGCCGGCTGATCGGCGATAACATCGAACTGCTCGCGGTGCCGGATCCCCACCTGGGACTGGTCAAGGCCGATCCCGGCCAATTGGAGCAGGTGATCATGAACCTGGTGGTGAATGCCAAGGATGCCATGCCTGACGGAGGGCGCATTTCCGTGGAGACGGGCGCCGAAGTCCTGGATGCGGATTCGGCGGCCTTGCACCCCATCGACAAGGAGATTTCCATCGCGCCCGGCAATTACGTGGTGCTGACGGTTGCGGATACCGGCACCGGCATGGATGAAGAGACCCGCGCGCGCATTTTCGAACCCTTCTTCACCACCAAGGAGGTGGGGCGGGGGACGGGATTGGGATTGTCCATGGTCTACGGATTCGTGAAACAGAGCGGCGGCAACATCACCGTTTCCAGCATCCCGGACGAGGGAACGACCTTCCGCATCTACCTGCCCATGGCCTCCGGTTCCACCGTTTGGAATCCGAACGATTCCGGCCCGGCCCAGGAGAAATCCATCGGCTTCGAAACCATCCTGCTCGTGGAGGACGAAAATACGGTGAGGAAATTCCTGCTCAACGTGCTCAGCACCATAGGCTATGAAGTCCTGGAAGCAGCGGATGGAAAGCAGGCGCTGGAGATCGTCGAAGCCCGCGAAGGCGCCATCCAATTGTTGTTGACCGACGTGATGATGGCGAATATGGGCGGACGCGAACTCGCCGCCAAAATGGCTGAAATCCGTCCGGATATGAAGGTCCTGTTCATGTCCGGATATGCGGAAGATTGCTATCCCAAAGGCTGGGAGGAACGGAACGGTGTCGACTTCCTTCAGAAGCCATTCTCTCCCGGTGTCCTCGCCCAGAAGGTCCGATCGGTGCTCGACTCGGCGCGTGCGGTGGCATAACAGCTGCCCTGGGCCGGGACCAAGGAGGCGGCCGGTAACGCCCGGCCGGCCATGTCACGGTTTCGAACCGAAGACCTGCCAATGCATCTCCAGCTTCTGGATCCCTTCCAGCAGTTTGAAGAATCCCGCCGGCTTGGAAATGCTGGCAACCCGCGCGATGCCCCATTGTTTCACCTGGTTCTGGTCTTCGGGAGTGGCGCAGCTGACGATGACCGGCACTTGTTCCAAGCCCGGCAGACCGCGGATGCGTATCACGGCTTCCATGGCCGGTTTTCCGTTCAGGCGGTAGTTCATCAGGATCAATTCGGTACTGGCGGACAATCCGCCCGAGAGCAGCCTCAGCGCCTCGTCCGCATCGGCCACCGTCTTCACCAGGTTGGCGATGCGGTATTTCCGGAGCACGCGCTCCATCTGGCTGGCGTCATCGTAGTCGCCCTCGATCAGGAGGATTGCGGGCCCTGAGGCATTCATGTCGCAGGCTCCCTTACGATAAGCGTGTAGGACTTGCGTCCGCCCTGCTCTCCCCGAGAAATGGAAACATCGGCCTGAAAAGGCGTCCCATCCGCGCGGATCAAGGAGATCCGGATCCGATCCCGGCCTTCCTCGCGTAGCGCTTCCGCCAGGCGTGGCGCGGATCCGGCATCGCGCTGCAGCCGATCCAGATCCATGCCTTCCATGTCCTTGCGCGGCCATCCGAACATGCGTTCCGCCCCGGGGTTGCAGTAGCGCAGGGAAAATTCCGAATCCACGCCCAGGATGGCGTCAGGCGATCGTTCCACGACTTCCGAAAACCGGCCCTCCGTCTGCGAGCGTTCGCTTTCCGATTCCCGCAATTGGGCTTCGCGCCATTCCAGGGACTCGGCCATCTCGTCGAAGGCGCGCGCCAGCTGGCCGAACTCGCCGGACTGATGAGGCATGCCCGTCCGCGTCTCCAGGTTGCCGGCGGCCAGGGACTTGGCGGCCGCGGCCAGGCGGTTGGCCTGGCGCACCACCATGAAATGGCCCGCGGCCCAGGCTGCCGACATGGCCACGATTCCCACCAGTGCCAGGGCGATTAGGTTCCGCAACATGGCCGAATCCGCTTCCGCATAGGCCGTGCTGAGCGGGATGCCGATGCGTATGGACAGGTCGCCTCCGTCCACTTGGCTGAATGCGTAGAGGCGGACGACACCGTCCAGGCCTGCGCTTTCCATGACGCCCTCATTCTGCTTCAACAGGATACGCGACAGGGGGGAATCCGGATAATTCTTCCCCACCCACAATTCCGGATTGGGATAACGCACCAGGGTGCGCCCTTGGCGATCCGTTACGGTGAGGGCCGCGCCCGGAGGCAGTTGCAGCCGGTCGGCGAGACGGTTCATCCATTCCAGATCGAGAGCGCAATAGTAGACGGCCTTCGTGCGGCCCATGGAATCGAGGGTTGGGAAGCCGAAATCCATCGTAGCCTTATTGATCAAATCGCGACCGAGATCATATCCCACCGAAAATCCCGACGAGGCGCGGGCCATCCGGAACCAGGGCATGGATTCCAGGCGACCCGGACCGGCAAAGGCGGGAATTTGGCACCGGACGCGGCCGTTGGAATCCGCCACTCCTACGGCGTCATAGATTTCCGCTTGAATATCCAATTTGGTGAGGAATTCCGGGCAGTCGTCACGATTGGATCGGGTCGGCTCGGATGAATGCGACAGGGCGGACAGAAAAATCCGGGCGGATTGGATGTCTCTTTCGAGGCTCGCCGCCAGAAAACGGCTTAAGCGCAGGGTGTTGCGGTTGACGTCGGTCGTGATTTGCTTCCGGTGTTCCGTGGCCAAATGCAGCATCAGTCCCAAGGCGGGCAGAAGCGCGAGCAAAACCAAAGCCAGGATTCGTATGCGAATCCCCGCTAAAACCCCCTTGAAAATGGTTTTCGAGGTATTAAATTCCGGCGGAAAATATTCTCCCCGCTGGCCCTTGGGCAGTGACGACATCTCTGATTCGTATTTACTTTTAGAAAACGGGAACACAAGGGAAATCCAGGCTTATTTCGGCGCCTCCTTGAGATTTGATCCGAAACTTCCGGAACTGGAAAATTTGGAGAGGTTAGTGAAAATCAGCCTGCTAGTTTGTTGGAATCTTCCCCCTTTCATGGGATAATCGGACGAGTCCCCGAAAAAGGAGTTTCTCCATGGATGTGCCAAAGACCACGAAGGAACCTTCCGCCGCCTCCAAAGCCCGGAACCAATCCGTTTATGAACGATCGGCCTCATCCAAAGTCCGCTTCACGGGGGATGAGGACGGGCTGGGTGCCTATCTCCGCGAGATCGGGAAAAACCGCGTCCTGACCCACGCAGAGGAGCGCGAATTAATCCTGCGCATGCGTCAGGGAGACAAGCGCGCCTTCAAGGATATCATCACCGCCAATCTGCGCTTCGTCGTGTCAGTGTGCCGCAAGTACCAGCATCAGGGTCTTCCGCTCACCGACCTTATCAGCGAAGGCAATCTCGGCCTCATCCGCGCCGCGCAAAGCTTTGATGAAACGCACACCTGCCGTTTCATCAGTTACGCCGTGTGGTGGGTCCGCCAACGCATCCTGCAGGCGCTGGCCGAGCAATCGCGCAACATCAGCCTGCCCGTAGGCAAAGCGGCATTGTTGCGCAAGATGAGCCACGTCCGCAAGCGCCTGGAACAGAAGCAAGGCCGGGAACCGCTCACCAGCGAGGTTGCCGACGCCATGTCCATCAAAGAGAAGGAAGCCCGGGATCTCATCCAGGCCGGCCGCGCGCAACTGTCGTTGAGCGAACCTGGAGCGGGTACGGAGGATTTGCCCATCGAAGACATGATCGCGGACGATAGCTGCGAAAACCCGGAGGACGGCGTTGACCGGTCCCGCCGGCGGCAACGCGTTCTCGACGTGCTGGACAGCCTGAAGGATCTCGAGAACCAGGTGCTCCGGCTCTATTTCGGCCTGGACCATGAGCATACCTTGACGCTGGAAGAAATCAGCTATCGCTTGGACGTAAGCCCGGAACGCATCCGCCAAATTAAGGAAAGCGCCTTGCACCGGTTGCGCCACCCGAGCCGGATTCAGAGACTGCGCGACGCAGCCTGAGGGAACGTTCCAGGTCCGAGGCGGAATTTTAAAACCGTCCGGTCGATGACATTTTCGATTGTCCAGCGCCCCCAAAACATAAGGGCGCTTTTTTATTTCCTTGTTCGCACTTATGCAGTGCTGCAGTGCTGCAGTCCTGCAGCCCTGCAGCACTGCAGCACCAAATTGTGGAATTACCCGGAAAGGAAACGGATGTTGACCTTGGAAATTGATTTTTCCCTGGGCGATACGACGGTACGGGTGACGATTAAAGACAATCCGATCTCTTCAATGAATTCGATGGTTCCGCCCTTTGGGAAGGCGAAAATCGCCATATCCTCGTTGCACACTTCCATAATACCCCCGGAACGCAGGGCCAAAGAAGTGATCCGATAAAGCGTCCGACATCCGAAACGCACTCCTAGGGTCAGATTCACCAGAATGGCCCCGTCCGCTTGCGGGTAGAGGGTTATGACCCGGGGTCTTGGGGTGGTCTTCAGGAAATGAGCCTGATTACCGGAACCGCTGGATCTGGGTTCGCTGAGACTACGTTCCTGCGTCTGCATTTGAAACTAAAATACGTTCCAGGATCCTGCGCGCAAGTCTTTCGATGCGTGGGAAATCAGGAATTTCGCGGAAAACGGGCCTTCAACTTCCCTTCCGCTTGTAAATATTTGGGGAGAGGGTCATAATCATCAGGAAATGCGCACTAAAATCACGAATCTTCCGGTTTTCCTGGCGTTGGCGTTGCCCGTTTGGCTTTCAGCCCAAACGGCGGCTCAACCGAAACCAACCCCTGTCTCCCCCGCGAAATCGTCTACAGCCGAGACGAAATCGACCTCCACTGCGGTTGCAAAGACAGCAGCGATCGCCGTCAATGGCCCAATGGATACGGTGGATCAGAAGCGGGTCCACGCCGAATATGGCGATGGGAATTTCGAGACCGTGGTGCAGATTCTCGAGGATTACCGGTCGCACCACGACCATTATCGGACTGCGGACAGCGTTTTCATCGCCAAATACCTGGGGGTCATTTACACCTCCAATCCTGATTCCCGCGAGAAGGGCAAATATTGGCTCTACAAGATGTTGCAGATGGATCCAAAATCCGATCTGGTCGACCTGTACGTGGGAGAAGAGGTGGATCGCACCTTCGACAAGGTGCGGCAGGAATTCATCGTGCGCCGGAACTACCTCGGCATCAACGATACGCGGCTGGCGAAGGCGGTGGAAGGAGGCGAGCCTGCCAAGAGTAAGGACACGGTGGTCCTTAAGGATACCGTGGTGGTCAAAAGGGACAATTGGATTTCGCCCCTGACCGACGGCACCAAGTTCGCCTACAGCGAAGTGAAGGGCGGCATCAAGGCCGGAATCGAAAGCGGCTACGTGCCCATCAAGGAAGAAGTAATCGTGGACGATACCCGCTGGACCGGAAACATCAACATCGGCGGCGGCCTGAAGTTCCTGAA
>JBDSIO010000373.1:0-11213 GCA_039917895.1 Fibrobacteria bacterium
ATCAGGCGAAGGCCCCTAACCCTTGAATATTCAAGGGGATGAAAACTAAATTGATCCCCTCATCTCCAAAATGGATTTCTGAACATGAAAAGAACCTTTCAGCCCCGCAATCGGAAACGCGTCAACAAGCACGGCTTCCGCTCTCGCATGGCGACCAAAGATGGCCGAGCTGTATTGGCACGCCGTCGCTCCAAGGGCCGTCACAAGCTCACGGTCAGCGACACCATGACCTACAAGGACATCTAACACTTCCTCATCGCTTCCGATAGGGGAGAGTTCGCCTTTGAATGCAAGCTCATCCCCTCGGCCGGAGTCAGACCGGCCGATGCAGTCTCCGCTCTTTCCCCAAGTCCCATTGAACAGACGCCGGCTGAACAAGCCGTATATGTATAAAAAGGTCTTTGAGGGCGGGAGGGCACTGCGAAGCGCTCCCCTTACCATACGCTTCATCCACGCAGATCAGGAATGCTCCCGTCTAGGTTTCATCATCCGGAAAAAAGTCGGCAACGCCTGCATGCGAAATTCAATCCGACGCACTCTCCGCAATTGTTTCGTGGAAGCGCTGCCTTCCTTCCGGGAAGGTACGTGGATCATTTTCGACGTGTCCGACAAGGCTTCTCAGGGATCCCGGTCCGCATTGAAAACGCAGGTGGACAAACTGTTGCTTACCATCGCCTCCCCGGGTTCGCGTCCATGAGAATCCGATCCTGGTCGTCGCTGCCGAAACTTCCCGCCATCCTGCTCATCCGCATGTACCAGTCCCTGCACGGGGCATTCTATATGGGATGCTGCCGTTTCGAACCTTCCTGCTCCCACTATGCGGTGGAAGCCATCGAAACGCGCGGTTTGGGCATGGGCATCGCGCTTTCCGCCTGGCGTATCGTGCGCTGTAACCCTTTTTGCAAAGGCGGTTGGGACCCTGTCCCGCCCTCCCCGCTTTCACCTTTAGGAGAATCACTTGAATAGAAACAGCCTGATGGCGTGGGTCCTTTTGCTGGGCCTGATGTTCGTATGGAGCACCTATAAACAGAAGCAGGTCACGGCAGAGCATAAACAGAAGGCCGAGCAGCAGCGCGTCGATTCCCTCGCCGCCGCCGCCAAGCTACCCGCCCCCGTGACGCGGGCCGACTCGTCCGCCATCGCTGCGGCCGCCGCGCGCGGCGAGACCAAACTCGGCGCCGTCGCCGATACCGGATCGAAGACCGCCGCCATCCCCGCCAACGGCGCTTCGGCCGTCACGAGTGCCAAGGCCGACTCGCTTCCCGTGGTAGCCCGTTCCGTAATCACGGTGGAGACCAAGAACCTGATCGTCCAGCTCGACAACGAAGGCGCGCGCATCCAGGCCATTGCCCTCAAGGAACTGGCCGGGCACCAGACCTACAACCCGGACATCATCCCCAAGGAAGGCGGCGCCCTCACCTTGATCGTGGATAACCAGGATCTGTCCAAACTGCTTTGGCAGGTCGACGCTCCCGCCGCCGACATCAAGGTCACCGACGCTCCGGTCACCGTGAGCTTCAAGCTCACCACCCCGGACGGCAAACGCACCCTGACCCGGACCTACACCTTCCTTCCGGATAGCAGCAAAATAGTCCATCACCTGGAGTCTTCGATCCCGTTGGCCTCCTATACCTTGAACTGGGCCGCCGGCCTTGCTGAGACCGAGAAAGTCTATCGCGGCAAGGGCGTGGGTCTGATGACCAGCTATTTCAGCGAAGTCGTTTTCGACAACGGCGTGAACGTAGAACGCAAGGCCTTCGCGGGATCCGAGACCTTCAACGCGGAAAGCGGCATTCTCAAATGGGTGGGCCTCCGCCGCAAGTACATGGCCGCCATCATCAACTTCAACCGCGAGACCACCAACAAGGTGGTGGCCGAAGGCCGCGTTCCGGCGGGCGAAGAGAAGGACTACCCCCATGACTACCAGCTCCGGGTCATCGGCAGCAACATCGAGGAAAAGACTCTGGATTTCGACTTCATCATCCTGCCCCTTTCCTACGACAACCTGATCCCGTACAACCAGAACTACCAAAAGATCATCTTCTCGGGCTGGGAGTCCTTCTTCCGCGCCGATGTCTGGTATGTGGGCCTGTGCGGCCTGGTCCTCCACCTGCTCAAGTTCTTCTATGGGTTCGTCCATAATTGGGGCGTGGCCATCATCCTGCTCACCCTCCTGGTCCGTGCCATCACCTTCCCCCTGACCATCGCCCAGACCAAGCAGGGCGTCAAGATGCAGCAACACATGCCCGCCATCGCCAAGATCCGGGAAAAGCACAAGGGCCAGCCCCAGAAGGCCAACCTCGAAATCATGGAGTACTACAAGAAGGAAGGCGTGAATCCCCTTTCCGGCGTGATGGGCTGCTTCCCGGTTCTGCTGCAGATGCCCATCTTCATCGCCCTGTTCAACGTGCTCGGCCGTTCCGTCGAACTCAAGGGGGCGCCATTCTTCCTTTGGGTCCATGACCTGGCCCGGCCGGACGTTGTCTATGAAGGCTTGAAGATCCCCTACGTACTGCCCCTAGGCGTAGCCATCCTGCCGTTCTTCATGGCCGCGACCATGTATTTCCAGATGAAGGCGTCCATCAAGGATCCGAACCAGAAGTTCATGGTGTGGATGATGCCGGTGATGATGTACGTGTTCTCCTGCTCCTTCCCCTCCGGCCTGGTGCTGTACTGGACGGTGTCGAACCTGTTCACCATCGGCCAGACCTATTTCTACACCAACCGCCTGAAACCGCCGGTCAAGGTAGAGGTGGCCAACAACGGCAAGGCGCTTCCACCTGGCGGCAAACCGGCGAAGGGATGAGGATCGCGCGTCCGTCGCGCGAAACCCATTGATGCGGCGAGGAGCCGGTTACCTATGAATGCGACGAGCGTAAAGTTCGCTTCTGCGAACTTTAGAGCGAGGAGCCTAACTTGTTGGATACCATTGTCGCCCTCTCCACGCCGCCGGGTACTTCGGGACTGGCGATCCTCCGCCTTTCAGGTCCCGCCTGCCGGGACATAGTGGCCGCCCATTTGGGACGGTCCAATCCCCAGCCCCGGCATGTTTACTACGGGGCCTTCCGCGTCGCCGTAGCCTCGGCCGATCCCGGATCGGCATCCGGTGCCGCCTCCGGTACCACCTCCGATACCGTAGTCTCTGCTGATGCCCCAGCAACCACGCGCTCCGGCGAAATCCTGGACCGGCTCAATTTCGTCCACTTCCCATCCCCCGGCAGCTCCACCGGCGAGGACGTGCTTGAGCTTTATCCCCATGGCAACATGCTGCTGGCGGATCGCATCCTCAAGGTCCTGCTCGACCATCCTGGCGTTCGCATGGCGGGCCCCGGGGAGTTCACCCGCCGCAGTTTCGAGAACGGCAAGATCGATCTGCTCCAGGCCGAGGCCGTGGGCCAATTGATCCATGCGCAGACCCTGGAAGCCCTGCGCAATGCGCAACGTATCGCCGCCGGGGATCTGAGCGCACCCCTGAAGGCCTTGCGCGACTCCCTGGTGGATCTGTCGGTACGCCTGGAGCTGGACGTGGACTTCTCCGAGGAAGAGGCCGATCCGGATTACGCTTCCTGGATGCCGCGCCTGGAAAGCGTGCTGGCCTCCCTCAAGAAACTGGCCTCCGGCTTCGCCAAGGGCCGCGGCCTCGCCCGCGCCCCGCGTGTCGTGATCCTGGGCGCGCCCAACGCGGGCAAATCCAGCCTCATCAACGCCCTGGTCGAAGAGGACCGCCTGCTGGTCTCGGAAATTCCGGGAACGACCCGGGACTACGTGGAGGTAACTTTACGGTTACCCAACGGTCTGGTGCACCTGGTAGACACCGCGGGGTTGGGAAAACCCGTGGATGGCCTGGATAAGTTGGCGATGGAACGGACCCGGAAGCAAAGCGGACAGGCCGACCTACGGATCTGGGTACAGGATGGGACGACCCAGGAACCGACCGGGCAGGCTGGGACCGCGCAGAAATCGGAGGGGATAGCAGGGACTTCGGTTAATGGGGTTGCGGTCCCGGGGGGTAAAGTCGATGCGAACCGGTCAGGGTCTGTCGCGGGGGTTGCTGCCGACGGAGTGCGGACAGGGACTTTGGCCGCGGGAGTTGCGGTCGACGAGGGGCGGTCCGTAGCGGACGAACCCGGCCTCGCGGCGGACGACGGTTTCGCCTTGCGGCTGTTGACCAAATCCGATTTGCCCGGGTTCCAGTCCCGGGAAGGTTACCTGGCCGTATCTAACCGGACGCGCGCGGGGCTGGAGGAATTCCGAACCCAACTGGACCGCCTGGTCTTTCGCGACCGGGGCATGGGGGAAGACATTGTGCTGACCACGGAGCGGCAATTCCGCGCGGTGGAAGCAGCGCGCGAACGCGTCGAGGTCGCGTTGCAGGGCATGCGCGGAAAACCGGCCATCGAGATCCTGGCGTTTGAAATCCGCGAGGCGGCGGGGCATTTGCAGGAATTGCTGGGGGAGATTTCGACGGATGAGATCCTGGGGAAGATCTTCAGCGGGTTCTGCATCGGGAAATAACTTGGAGGTACTGACGGTGAAAGACCGACTTTCCGATCTCGCCGTCTTGCTTTAATCCGGAAAGCGACACATATCCCGTCGATTTCTGGAAAATCGATGGAATTGCTCCACCCCCACCGTACACCGAATCATTGCACGCGCCAAAGCGGTAGGAACACCCATTGTTTATGAGAATCTCCGCTATCGGGTTGAAGAAGGCAAAGCCCTAGAGGTACCCGGATTTTGGTTCCTCCAGCCCGACCGTTGCGTCGTCCGCAGTCTGTCCCGCATTATCGCCGGAAAAGAACGAGTAGAAGTTCGCGCATGGTGCCGTTGCGACCCACCGGTTCGGCGCGGGAGCTGTCGTAGTATCCGGATTTGCGCGCCACGATCACGGCGCGTTTCTCGGGGACTTTTATCATGGGCAGCAGGAACAGCCCATCGGCTTCCGTGATATCCGACGCTGACCCGACGGTCACGACCGCCCCGGCAAGGGGAAGGCCGGCCTCATCCTTGACCTGTCCGAACAACGTGGTCGTGTCCATGCCGGCCGGCCCGTCTTCGCCGGGACCGGTGGACCCGGATTTGAAGCAGTTCCAGAGAGCCGCGGAGTAGAGGGCCAGTATGGCGAGGGCGGAGGGAATGAGGCGGAATCGCTAACTCAAAAAAACCAACACAGTCAAGCGGGCATACACCCGCATCGGTTCGCAGGCGCAGGAGGGAGCCGAGAAGCGATCAGAGGAATGCCTTTGGGCGCGGCGTAGTCGGGGCTGAATGCTGAATTGGCCGCATGGACGCGACGAAAGTACCTTAAGAAGCATGTCGAGTCGAATGGCGATGGTTAAAGGAGGACGCATGCGAAGACGGAAACTGGGACGGCAAGGTCTGGAAGTATCGGCCATGGGCCTGGGCTGCATGGGCATGTCGGAATTCTACGGTCTCACCGATGAGAAGGAGTCGCTGGCCACCCTGGATCGGGCCTTGGAACTGGGGATCGATTTCCTGGATACGGCGGACGCTTACGGCCCTTTCACCAACGAAGAGCTGCTGGCTCGGGCCTTGAAAGGCCGGCGCGGCAAGGTGGTGTTGGCCACCAAGTTCGGCATCAAGCGTTCGGACGATCCCCATTTGCGATCGATCGAAGGCGGCGCGGCCTACGTGCGATCTTCCTGCGAAGGCTCTCTCAAGCGTTTGGGCGTGGATTGCATCGATCTATACTACCAGCATCGCGTGGATGCGCGCGTCCCCATCGAGGAAACCATCGGGGCCATGGCGCGCTTGGTGGAAGAGGGCAAGGTCAAATACCTGGGGATGAGCGAAGCCTCGCCGGACACCATCCGGCGCGCGCATGCCGTGCATCCCATCAGTGCGCTGCAAACCGAATACTCGCTGTGGAGCCGCGACCCGGAAGACGGACTGTTGGCGGCGCTGCGCGAACTGGGAATAGGCTTCGTCGCATATAGCCCTTTGGGCCGCGGTTTCCTGACCGGCGGCATCAAGTCCATCGACGATTTGGCGGCGGATGATTTCCGGCGCCATTCCCCGCGCTTCCAAGGCGATAATTTCCGCAAGAACCTGGATCTGGTGGACCAGATCGGGGAATTGGCCAGGGCCAAGTCCGTCACCCCCAGCCAATTGGCGTTGGCCTGGGTCATGGCCCAAGGACAAGCGCAGGGAGGGGAGCAGGGTCTTGACATCGTCCCCATCCCCGGCACGAAACATCGGCGTTACCTGGAGGAGAACGCCGCCGCTGCGGACATCGTTCTTACGGCGACCGACGTGGCGAGCTTAGACGCCGTGGCACCCCATGGAGTCGCGGCCGGATCCCGTTATGCCGAGGCCGGTATGAAGTTGCTCAACCTGTGAGCGCGCCCGTCGCCAGCTAGAAAGCCAGGCCCAGCCTGCGGACCGTCCGCCGTGCCTTTCTGACCAAAATCTGACCCCGCCGCAACCTGCTGCTGCTGGGGCTGCTCCTAATCGTCATCAACCATCTGTGCGGCCTGGTCTCCCTGGATCCACCAAATACCTACTCGACAACGCCCTGTCCAATTTACTCAGCCGTTTATGGTATGCAGTATATTCCCGTCACCACCCACGGCCCAGCCGTTACTCGCTTCCGTGGTTGATGTGATAGCCTGCGGAACTATTTCAGTTTCAGGTCACCATCCGATAATCCGAGTAAACGGACATCGTCTAACCATAGTTCAAGGCTGTCGTTCGGCCTTTCGCCATAGGATTGATTATCGATGCGGATAGCTAAGGCCTTTTTACGCACATCCTCCCATGTCAGCTTGTCCCTTTCCTGCTTGGAGTATTGTCTTGGCTGGAGTAAGCCAACCGGGAAGGTGAAGGTTTTCCATTCCTGCTCCAATTGGAAAGGAATGGACATATTGCCCCAGTTCTCGATAGGATCCCGGTCCACCGAATCGGTCACGATTTCGATGAACCATTTGCCTTTCCCCTTCGCGCGGAATTGAACCGCCTCGAGGGGCGTTAAATCAGCGAAAACAGAATCCTCCAGCCCTAGAATCCCCGCACCTATGCCTACCGTCGGGTTTGGGCCTCCCTTCAAGCGCGCCTTTACATGCAGGCCGCGTCCCGTGGATCCCCAATTCCCGAAGGCAGGGGCGAAGGTGGCGGTTCCCACCGTGGAGTCGCGAATATTGCGGATACCGCACATTCAGGTTCTTGGCCGAGGGGAATTCTTCTTGGCTGGGAAAGACCGTTTTCTCGGGCTTAGTAGGGTTTGCCCCATTGTTTTCGCAGGATAGGATAGAGAGTAAAAATCAGCGAAGAAATCAATGACAGGCGCGGTTTCATGGCTAAGAAATTAGACCCATTAACCGCAAACCGGAAGAGAATTCGGGTTTACGTCGGGTCTGTAAACTCCGGATGTCCCGTGGAAAAAAATCGAGGTTACCAAGCGGATTTCAGGTGCGAACGGACCCGTTTCACAAGTCCGATACGCGTTTTCACTCCGGGTTTTCCTGCTGCCCGAGCCAACAGAACGCGCACGGTGGAGTGGCCCAGACCCAGTTCATAGGCAATGACCTTATTCGAGCGGCCGAGTTCGGCGAGCGCGGCTACCTGGCGCTCGCGAAGCATCGCGGGGTCAAAGTCTCCAGCGGCCGCGCGGGCCAGTCCGTTAAGAAGGAAAATCATTCCTGCGAGTCACCGCATCGCTTTAAACACGCTTGCCCCTGTCTGCCGACGATTTATTTGAACTCCAAAGTGAATGCCCCCAGCCCCAGCTTCTCCGCAATCCCATCCGCCACCGGACCCAGCAGCTTCTGATCGTATTTGCCGAATGCCGTCGACTTCCCGTGCAGGATCAGATTGTGCAGCCAATGCTGCACCGTATAATATCCGCCCCCATGCACCGTCCATCCTTTCGAAAGGATCCGGCACCCGCTACTGCTCACCGCCTCCACCTCCCCGCGACCCTCGACCTGGAGATACCGATAAACGATTTCGGCATGGTACGGGGTAAGCGAAACCGGGGAAAGAATCAGGTGGATGCCGCGGCCCTTGGTTAGGATCACGAATTTGCCCTCTTCCTCTTGGGCGGAATCGGGCACCGGATGGGCGGAGTCGCGGTAGAAGGTCGCGAACAGGGACTTTGGGGAGGTCATTCCAAAGAGCGGATCCGGGCCAGGATTTCCGAAGTGGAAAGGCCCGGTATCTTTTCGATGATGTGGATGCGCCCGCCGTCGGCCTTGACCAAGGGAGCCTCGATGCAATCGGCTCCGTATTCGGAGCCGTTCACGTGCACGTGGGGTTTGATTTCGGCGAGGAAGGGCATGGGTTCCGTCTCATCGAAGATATGCACATAATCGACCGCCCTCAAGGCCAGCAGCATGCGGGCGCGCTGGGCTTCCGGAATAATGGGACGTTGGGCTCCCTTATAGGCGCGTACCGAAGCATCGCTGTTGAGCCCCACGATCAGGACGTCGCCCTGGTTATGCGCCTCTTCCAGGATATGCAGGTGTCCCGCGTGCAACAGATCGAAGGATCCGTTCAGGGTGACGATGCGTTTGCCTTGGGCTTTCAGGGTCTGGGCCAACGGCGCGAGTTGCGCCCGGTTCAGCATGCGGGATTCGCCCGGTTCCGAATCCAGCAGTTCCTCGCGCGTGACCGTGGCCGTGCCGAACTTGCCCACCACCACGCCCGCGGCTTTGTTGGCCAATCGCACGGAGTCTTCCAATCCCCCGCCGGCCGCCCGCGCCAGCGCGAAAGTCGCGACCACGGTATCGCCCGCGCCGCTCACGTCGAACACTTCGCGCGCCTGGGTGGGCAGGTTGAAATGCGTCCCCGAGTCGCGATCGAAAAAGGTGATGCCACGCGGACCCAAAGTCAATATTACGTGGGCGCCCAAAACGTTGCGCAAGGCCGCGCCGTTCTCCAGGATCAACGCCTCCG
Source organism: Fibrobacteria bacterium (assembly GCA_039917895.1). GTDB lineage: Bacteria > Fibrobacterota > Fibrobacteria > UBA11236 > UBA11236 > Chersky-265. The sequence continues at coordinate 8,914 of JBDSIO010000373.1, forward strand.
TGGGATCGCTTTCCGTCTGGCCCAACAGGCCTTGCGACTCCTTCCAGTTAGGCGTCACGTAATCGCAGCCTTTATAGTAGGCGGCATGCTGCGGCCGCGGATCGATCAAAACTTCCTTGCCGGCCGCATGGGCTTCCTTGATGATGGCCTGGGTCAGCGATTCGGTCAGCAAGCCCTTCGCATAATCGGAGAGCACCACGATACCGGCCTGAGGCAAATGCTTGCGGAACGCGGTCATGATGATCTTGGCCGTCGCGTCGGATATCGTCGGCGTATCTTCATAATCCAGCCGCAACAACTGCTGCCCCTGTCCCACCAGGCGCGTTTTCCGCATGGTGGGGCGCCCGTCGCGGACGGCCTCGAAGGCGATCCCCTGGCTTTCTGCCAGCTCGTCGAAGCGCGTTCCATGCCAATCGTCCCCGGCGATCCCGATCAAAACCGCTTTCGCTCCCAGGGACGCCACGTTGGCGGCGGTATTGGCCGCGCCGCCGAGCACGCGTTTGGTTTTCTGTTCATCGATCTTCAACACCGGCACCGGCGCTTCCGGAGAAAGCCGGGAACAATCCCCGCTCAGGAATTCATCCAGAAACACATCCCCGAGAACCAACACGGTCTGGGAGGCGAAACGGGCCAATAGCTCGGTGGAATCCATCACATTATTGTAGAATGCTGCGGACACACATTCCATTGAGAATTCGCCCATTTTGACGCTTCTTTACCGGTAGACACCAGGAAATCCGTAGAGGAAAGGAGCAAAAATGTATATAATAGGTAGACATTTTGAGGGTAAAACCATGGATGCTACGATTCTTGATCTCCGTTACCGGATGAAGGACGTTTTGAAAGCCTTGGAGCGAAGGGAAACCGTGCGCATTCTATATCACGGCAAGGTGAAGGGGACGATTATACCGGTGGATTCAAAACCGACCAGGCGGATACAAGATCATCCTTTGTTCGGAATGTACCGTAAGGACAAGCGGCCTGTCGAAGAGGTCATGCGGGATTTGCGCCGGGGCAGGTATCATGATATTTGATACGGATATCATTATCTGGATGCAGCGCGGGAATGAGGCTGCGGCCGATTGGGTTTACGCTTCCGAGACCCGCTTCCTCTCAATCCAGACCTATATGGAATTGATCCAGAGCGCTCAAAACAAAAAACAAATCAAGGATGTTCGCGATTTCATATCTGAGTTCAACTTCACCATCCTCCCATTGACGGAAAGGATCGGCCACCGCGCTTCAATCTATGTTGAAGAGTACTCACTGAGCAATGGCATCCAGGCTGGCGATGCCATCATCGCCGCCACGGCGAAGGAAAACAACCTCACACTGGCAAGCGCTAACGCCAAGCATTTCAGACCCATCAAGGATTTGGAACTGAAAGTCTTTAAGCCATGAACATCGGTTTCTGGTGGCCCTGGTTGGCCGCGTTCCTGGGGGTTGGTGGGTCACCAAATCCGTCGGAGTCCAACTTAGCCGCCATTTCGCCGTCTTCGGATCCTCGGGTGTCATCGTCTTCCAACTCCTGACCGGAACCGCACTTCTCTACCTGAAATCCCGGATAAAATAAAAGCGATCCCCCAGGAAGGGGACCGCTTTCGCTTTTCAAACAGTGGCTCTAAGAGGAACCATCCGCGTTTCGGCTCAGCTCGCCAGCGTCAGCTCCGTGATATCTTCCATGGTCCGGAGGTTGGCCAAGCCCTTTTCTTTGATCTGGCGGACCCGTTCCTTGGAGAGGCCGATGATTTCGCCGATCTCTTCCAGGTTCAGGGGTTCATGATGCGTGATGCCGAAGTACATGCTCAGGACGGTGCGTTCCTGGTCATTCAGCTTATGCAGCAACTTGGCTACGAACGTTTTCTGGGAAGACTGATGGGTCATGGCGTCCGGCGCCTCGGTATGGCCATCTTCGATGATATCGAGAATGGAATTCCCTTCTTCCCCATTCAGGGGCTCGTCGAGCGAGGAGTGGCGCAGGCCCATCTCCATGATTTTCTCGATCTGCCGGCCGGAATAGCCCATTTTGCCGCCCAGGGCGTCGGTGTCAATCTGGGCGCCGCCGCCGATGACCTGGCGCATGGGAACGTTGTATTTCGAGAACCGGCGCAGAATCAGCTCTTTTTCGGCCGAAATGCGGACCATACGGGCGCGTTCCGCGATGGCACGGGTAATGGCCTGACGGATCCACCAGACGGCGTAGCTGATGAACTTGAGCTTGCGGTTCACGTCGAAGCGTTTGGCGGCTTCGATCAGGCCGATATTGCCTTCATTGATGAGCTCGGGCAGGGAAAACCCCT
>JBDSIO010000374.1:0-7741 GCA_039917895.1 Fibrobacteria bacterium
CGCAAATCCTCACGCAGAGCGCGACTTCGATGTTGGCCCAGGCCAACCAGGTGCCGCAGGGAGTGCTTTCGCTCCTCGGATAATCGCCTGGCGCATCGGATTTCCGCGGGGCGCGTCCGCTCGCCCGGGGTCCGCCGCCGTCATCGCAAACCGCAAACCGGGAGGAGCCATCCTCCCGGTTTTTCTTTTTTTGTTTTTTCGCGTTGACGTTCCGGAACCACGGCACGCGGCGGTTTAATTAATCCGCGTATATTTCCGTGCACGCTGCGATGGGATGCCTTCGGCACATCTTGCCGAGTGCCTTCAGGGACGGAACTGCCGCATTCCTCCGCAATCGCGCTGGGAGGCAAATGCTGCCGGGACACCGAGAAAAAATTTCCGTAAAGCGCTCAAGCCGGGGATGTCCGCGCCGATATATTGGATAGCCCGGTACAAGCGGGCGACCGGAGCAGGGAAGCGCCGGGAGTATGGACACGACAGGGAGGTCTTGGTCCGATGATGCGACCCCGGCGCCGGCTCCAAAGGCCCAAGTCCGGAAAGAAATGTGTTCCTCATCACAATCCGCGGCTTCAAGCGGCCCAAACACCGACAACGGCTTAAGCTGAAAGCTCAAGTGCCTCTTAAAGTCTTTTCCGGCTTTCCCCGATGAAAGGAAAGAGAACGCCGGGGAACAACCTCCGGCCCGGGAGGCTTGAGCCATGCGAATCAACCATAACATTTCCTCGATGATCGGCCAGTCGGCCCTGGGTATGCAACAGAGCTCGATGAGCAAGTCGCTCGAAAAGCTTTCCACGGGATTGCGCATCAACCGCGCGTCCGATGACGCCGCCGGCTTGTCCGTTTCGGAATCCCTGCGCAGCAAGATCCGCGGCCTGGATCGGGCCAAGTCCAACGCCGAGGACGGCATCGCCCTGATGCAGATAGCGGAAGGCGCCACCGGAGAGGTGAACAATATCCTTCAGCGCTTGCGCGAACTCGCCATTCAGAGCTCCACCGACACCATGACCACGACCGAACGCGGCTACATCAACAAGGAATTCGGTTCCCTGCTGAACGAAATCACGCGTATTTCGCTGTCGGCTTCCTACAACGGCATGACCCTGCTTGACGGCGAGGCGGGATCCTTCGGAGTCTCCGGGGGCGCGGCATCGGTTTTGCATATCGGGTCGGGGTCCAGCAACCAGGTCGACCGCATCAGTATTACCGTCGGGGCCATGACCTTGGGCGCCCTGGGCCTCAGTTCCGTGACCACGTCGGTCAGCACTTCCGCCTCGGCCTTGTCAGCGCTGTCCGCCATTGATAACGCCGTGCGTTCGGTGAACACGGTCCGCTCGGACATGGGCGCTTATGTCAATCGCCTGGAGTTCGCCATCTCCAATCTGGGAAACCAGCTGTACAACACGCAGGATGCCGAAAGCCGCATCCGCGACGTGGATTTCGCCAAGGAAACGACTGAGTTCACGCGCGCCCAGATCCTCACCCAGAGCGCGACCTCGATGCTGGCCCAAGCCAACCAGGTTCCGGAAGGCATTCTGTCCCTGCTCAAGGGTTGATCGCATCCGCGGCCCTCCTGCAGGGCCGCATCCACTAACCCAACCGTCTTTCCCCGTCCCGCTTGAACCGTTATCGCGCCATCCCTTATTCATGAGGGGAATTGCCGAACCTTGCGCCGTGCGCCTGGGCGCGGCAGCCTGCGCGGTTACCTGGGTTTCGACTCCGTGAAACGGGAGCAGGCGTGGTCCGAGGACAATATCCAGGTTCTGCGGATGGCGGGCGGGATTTTCATCAATGCGTTGGAGCGCAAGAAGACACACCTGGCCTTGATCGATGCCAAGGCAAAGTACCTGAACATTTTCGAGAACGCCGATCTTTCGTGTCCAAGTTGGAGGCCGGGGACAAGGACGCGGAAATCGTGAAGCTCATTAATTCCCTGGCGAAAAAACCTCGCGCGGTCCCAATCAGCCCGCGAAGTAGACAACGCGTCCGTTCCCTGATCCGCGGCCGCGGGTTGAGGCGCCTTCAGAACGTCCAGGTCAGCAGGGGATATGGCCCCATGCCGTTCAATCGCAACCCCAGTCCGCCTGGGTCCCCGCTCCCTCCCGCCCGCTTTTTATGCATGTACGGAAAAACCCACCCGAAGAACGATCCCGCCGCCGCGCCCACCGCCACGTCCGACAGATAATGCTTGCCCGCCGTTACCCGTAAGCCTGCCACCAAGGCCGCCGCGCCCAGGGTCCCGGCCCAGACTGCGCCCAGGTGTTCCGATCCCGGATTCCTCAGCGAATAGGTATATGAGAAATAGACGGCCGATAGGAAGGCGGCGTTGGAGTGGCCCGAGTAGAAACTGCCCGCGGCTTCGGATTTCAGGCGTTCCGAAGCGGGCGTGTTCCGGTTGTATACGAAGGGGCGCGGATGCACCGCGGTCGACCGCACCAGCAGGTCCAGCGATGAGGAAATGACCAGGGCTTCGGCGAAAATGACGCCGTCCGAGAAGGCCGAACCCCAGGATTGCCGGCCCCGCAGGGCTTCCAGGGCCGTGGCCGCAATGGGGAGGCCGATCAGAGGGGCCACCAGGAAATCGCTGGTCAAGGCCGCGGAGGGGGAATAGTAACCCGCGGCCCAACGATCCATGGGCCATAGATGGTTCCGATCGAGGGCATTGGTGTCCACGGGATCCATGGCGCGGAAGCGCAGTTGCGCGGGTATTGCGCTCAAGGCGCCTAACCCGGTCCAAGCGTAATCCTGGTTGCCAAGGTAAAGGACGCGAGCAGGCGTGGCGGAGGATGAAGGCCGCTCCGATTGCGCGAACACGTGGGTGAACGGCACAAAGATGCAGCACAAGGCCGGAAGCAGCGCGAAGGAGAACTTGGCGACGCCGATTCGTGTGGGGCCGGGCATTGCTAAATTATAGGTAAAACCCGGTATCCATGAAGACGCTGCTCATAGACAATTACGACTCCTTCAGCCAGATCCTCTTCCACTACCTGTGGGAGGTGAACGGCGAGAAACCCCTGCTGATCCGGAACGACGAATGGACTCTGGATCAAGTGCGCGCGGCGCGTTTCGACAACATCGTGATTTCGCCGGGTCCGGGACATCCCGGCATCGCGCGCGACTTCGGCATCTGCTCCGAGGTGATACGCCGCTTCACCGATCGCCCCATCCTGGGAGTGTGCCTGGGGATGCAGGGCTTGGGCCTCGCCGCAGGAGCTCCGGTGATCCAGGCCCCGGAGGTGCGTCACGGCAAGTTATCCCTCATCCGGCATGATGGCCGCGATCTCTTCGCCGGACTGCCGCAGGAATTCCCGGCGGTGCGCTATCATTCCCTGGTGGTGGACGCCGCCGCCCGCCTACCGGGCCTGATCATCACCGCCACCGCGGCCGACGACGGCCAAATCATGGGCCTGCGGTTGTCGGATCGCCCCTGCTACGGAGTGCAATTCCATCCCGAGTCCATCGGCACCGAATATGGAAAGGAATTGCTCTCCAACTTCCGCGATCTCACCATGCGGCACCAGGCCGCAGCTGCCCCGAATCCCGGGGCGGCAGGCTCAGCCCAGGAGGCTGCCGCCGCGGGCTCCACCCTGGAACGGTTGACTTCGGCCACCCGGCACTTCGGGCAAGTAGCCCGCGAAACTGCGGATGGGCGCGCCAATGCAGCATCCCCAATCCCCGTCACGCCCGGAGTCCTGGACGCGGTCGAACTGCCATGGGCGGATCCCGAGGCCGCTTTCGCGCGTTGGTTCAAGGACGATCCCGCCGCCTTCTGGCTCGACTCGCTTTCGGAACCGGTGCCCGGCGAACCGCGCATGACGTACATGGGCGCAGGATCGCGGCTCATCGAGGCCCGGGGCCGCGGCATCCGCATCCTGGAACGTTCGGGCTCCGTCTTCGTTGCATCCGCCGTGCCGGTTTTCGACGGCGATCCGTTGGCTTATCTGGACGCTCGCCTCCGTGGCGCTACGGTCAGGCGTATGCCGGAGGGCATGGTTTTCCCGGGTTCCTTTCTGGGCGGTCTGATCGGCTGGTTCGGGTACGGCCTCAAGCGCTTCACTGGGACCGGGGCCGGGGCTGAGGATACCGAGGAGGGAAACTTTCCCGTTACCCTGGAATCCGACCTTCCCGACGCCCTGTTCCTGGAGCCGGATCGCCTGCTGGCTTTCGACGCGGGCGCGCGCAAGGTTTTCGCGATCCTAACCTGCGGACCGGATGCGTTCGCCATTCCTTCATCCGATGCCAGGGATTGGCTGCGCACGGTGGCTTCAAACTGGCCGATTGCGCATGCCGCTTCCAGTCCGGAAGCGGCTCATGACCTTGGCCTTGGCCTTGCGGCGCCCGAAAGCGAGGGAATGGAGGTATTGGCCGCGGAACCGCTTGCGAGCCAAGGCGGTGGACCCGGAGTGGATTCCGGAGGAGCGGCTTTCCATCTGCCTTGGCGCCTCTCGGCCTCCAAAGAGGAATACCTGGACAGGATCCGCTCCTTGCAGGCCGCCATTCGGCGCGGCGAAACCTATGAAGCCTGCCTGACCAACGAATGGCGCGCTTCCAGCGGGGCCGACAGCTTTGAAGTCTATCGCGTACTCCGGCGGATCAATCCCGCGCCCTACGCCGCCTACTTGCGCTTTCCGCAGGCGAGCGTGTTGTGCGCCTCGCCGGAGCGCTTTCTCAAGCTGGATCCGCAAGGCCGTATGGCCTGCCGCCCCATCAAAGGCACCCGACGCCGCGGCGCCAGTCCCGAAGAGGATGCGGCCTTGCGCGCCGATCTGGCCGTGAACGCCAAGGATCGCTCCGAGAACCTCATGATCGTGGATTTGGTGCGCAACGATTTCGGCAAGGTTTGCCGGCTCGGCAGCGTGCGGGCCCCCGATTTGATGAAGGTGGAGACCCATCCCACCGTGCTGCAATTGGTCTCGACGGTGGTGGGGCTGCTCGAACCCGGGCGCAGCGCCCTCGACGCCGTGCGGGCCTGTTTTCCCGGAGGCTCCATGACCGGGGCGCCTAAGCTCCGCACCATGGAGTTGCTCGAAGCCGCGGAAGGCCGGGCCCGCGGTGTTTTTTCCGGGGCCTTGGGCTACCTGGGGTGGGACGGAGCCATGGATTTGGGCATGGTGATCCGCACACTAGTGGTGAAGGACGGCGAATTCCGCATCGGATGCGGCGGGGCCATTCTTGCCGAATCCGATCCTGAAGCGGAATTCGCGGAGGCGATGCTGAAGGCGCATGCGTCGCGACAGGCCGTGGAATTGGCTTCATTTGAGGGCTTCGGCCCCTGGAAACCAAGGTTTTAGGGCGTAATCGTCGGGTATGCCGAAGTTGCGGGCCCCATCCGCTGTGATTAGCTTTACCCCGCTGTCACGCGAAGAAGGGATTGGATCTATGACGAAGCCGGCCGGAATGCATCTTTCCGCCTTGTTGGCATTTCTGGTAATGGCATCGGCGCGACCGGCGCTTCCCGATGCGGCCGCGGCCAAAGGTAAGGTGTCCGCGGCTAACCGGTCCTTATCCGAGTCGAAACCTGCTCCGGCCGCGAAGTCTACTAAGACCTCTAAGGCCCCGATCGATCCCAAGCTCCGTTTCAATCCTCCCGCTGCGCTCAAGCGTCTGGTCTACTCCGCCCGCCAAGGCTTCTCCCTGCGCATGGTCAGTAGCGAGGAAGTTACTGCCGAGATCGTCAACGGCGCTGGCCGAACCCTGGCCCATGGCAGCTATACCCTCGAGGCCGGGGATTGGACCCTGCGCCCCCGCAACCTCGCTCCCGGCCTGTACACCGTGCTTCTCAGAACGGGTCCGCAATTGCGTTCCCTGCGCATGAAGATCGAGGACAGCGAACGTGGCGAGGGTTCCCCTGAATGGGTCCTGGAGAAAGCGGCGGATTCCTCCGCCGTTAAGGAGCCGTCTCCGGCCATCCAAGGCGCGGCATTGATTCCGGTTGACTGACATTTTTCGGACGTATCCCAATGACGGACCTGATTTCCCGCGACCTCAAGCACGTGTGGCATCCCTGCTCGCAGATGCGGGACTACGAAGCTTTTCCACCCCTGGAAATCGTGGGAGCCCACGGCAGCCACTTGCATCTGAAAAACGGCACCAAGCTCATCGACGCCGTGTCCAGTTGGTGGTGCAAATCCCTGGGCCATGGCCATCCGCGCATCAAGGCCGCGCTGGCCCGCCAGATGGAGCGCTTTGAGCACGTCATCCTCGCGAACACGACCAACGACGTGATCGTGAACCTGTCCGAACGCCTCGCTGCGCTCGCGCCCGGCCTCGATCATGTTTTCTATGCCGGGGATGGATCCACCGCGGTGGAGGTGGCGGCCAAAATCGCCATGCATGCGAAGAAGATCCAAGGCACGGGCGAAAGCCGGTTCCTGGCGTTGGAGAACGGATACCACGGCGAAACGGCGCTGACGCTCGCGCTGGGCGATCTCGGCCTCTACCGCGAGGCTTATCGCGAAATCCTGCCTCCCGTCGCCTTTCTGCGCGGTCTCCCTTACGTGGATTCGGAGTCGCATCCTCTCTGGTCCGATTGCGGTCCGGCGTGGCCGGCGTTGGAGCGCCAGCTCGAAGAGCACCTCGCAGGCCTGTGCGCCGTGGTCGTGGAACCCGTGCTCCAGGGCGCGGGCGGCATGCGCTTCTACAGTCCCGATTTCCTGAGGCGCCTGCGCGCATGGACCGAAGCGCGCGGCGTTTTCCTGATCGCGGACGAAATCCTGACCGGCTTCGGCCGCACCGGTACCATGCTGGCCTGCGAACATGCCGGTATCGTACCGGACATGGCCTGCCTGTCGAAAGGCCTTACCGCCGGATGGCTGCCCATGTCGGCGACTTTGGTCTCCGATGAGCTCTATCGCCTCTTCTACAGCGACTATGGGCGCGGCCGGGATTTCCTGCATTCGAATACTTACTCGGGAAACGCCCTTGGCGCGGCGGTCGCATTGGAAGCGTTGGATGTATACCGTGACGAGGACGTTCTAGGCCAGGTCCGGCGGAACCGTCCGCTGCTGGAAGCCGGCATGCGCCGGGTCGCGGAGTCCACGGGCCGGTTGAAAAACCTGCGTTGCCTGGGAGGCGTGGCGGCGGCTGAGTTGCACGGACCGGGGACCGGTTTCGGAGCCCGGGCGGGGTATCGGGTCTTTCAGGAGGCGGTTTCCCGCGGGGCTTTGTTGCGTACCTTGGGGGATACGGTCTATTGGCTCCTGCCCCTGAACACTTCTCCGGAGGTCATTTCCGAGTTGGAGGGCATCACCACCGCGTCCATTCAGGCCGTTTTGGGCTGATCGCCGTGTCCCACACGCTTTTCCTGACCTTTCAGGGGCGATAGCGCCGTCCCTTTCCCAATTCCGGTCATTCTTGTTAGATTTATCCCCCTAAACGACTCGGGTCGCGGGCGAGGGGTAAGCAGCCCCGTTCGGATCGAAAGGAATGCCGGGATGAAATTAGTGGTTTTTTCCGAAAACAGCAGTCTCCGTAAGCACCTGGAGGATCTCCTGACTTCCACGCCCCACAATTTCCAGACCTTCGACCTGGCCGCCGTGCTGTCCCGGGGACGGCTCGGCACCTTCGACGGCATGCTCGTCGATCACCAGAGCTGGCAGCGCTGCGTCTCACTGCTGAATTACTTCGGCGTTTTGGAAGACATCAATCCCAAGCCCGTGATCGTGTTCAGCAAGGGTAAAAAGCTTCCCCCGCTGAAGTTCCGCAATCCCAAAGCGCTCACCGCCCATTGCAGCATTCCGCCCCA
>JBDSIO010000375.1:0-9984 GCA_039917895.1 Fibrobacteria bacterium
CGGGCTGGGGCCGCATGACCAACGTGGGCCTCGATCGCATGAAGCTGACCGGAGTCACGCCGTTCGATATCCTGGCTGTCCGGAGCATGAGTTCAACCACCTTCGAAGTCCAGTTCACCAAGCCGCTGGCCGCGAGCCTGGGGGCCAACGTGACCCAGCATCTCACCATGCAGAAATGGTGGGACAAGATCTCGGACGATTACGGTTGCTGCCGCGCCGGCTTCGGCTCTGTATCGGTCACTTCGGCCACGGTGCAGACCGATCGCAGCAAGGTACTCATCACCGTTCCGAGCCTGACGCTGCACTGGATCTACTACTTGCGCTGGGCCGATGCCGTCAAGTCCGAGCAGAGCGAGACGTTATGGGGCGCGGAAGCATGGTATACCCTGAACGCGTTCGGACCCGCCACATCCGTCTCCTTGCAGAAGGACGTTCGCGCCGGGATCGGGGCCGAGGGACCCTACGCCGTTCATCGCGATGCCGCCGGCATGCGCGTGCAGGTTTTCTTCGGCAAGGGCGTGCCGTATACAGCCCGAATCTCCGATATGCGGGGCCGGACCGTGGCTTCCCATTCCGGGCAAGGCGCCGAGGCGTTCGTGTTCCCGCATAGCGTTATGCCCCAGGGCATGCACATCCTGGAAATCAGATCCGGGACCGAGTCCTATTCCAAGTTGGGCTTTCAGTGAGAGTACTCATCTGTTCGGTTTTCCTGGTTCTTACCGGAGCCGCATCGGGACAGCCCACCACCGCGACCAAGACGGATTCCGGTTGGGTGCCGTTGTTCAACGGTACGGATTTTTCCGGCTTGTACGACTATGTCTCCAACTCCGGGACGGTGGACGTCAAGACCCAGACGAATTTCACCGTGGAGCCCGGAGGCATCATCCACGTGAAGGGCAACCCTGGCGGCTATCTCGGGACCATACGCCAGTATTCCCATTATCGCGTGCGCGTTGATTACCAATGGCCGGTCGGCACGGCGGGGGATGCTAATTCCGGCCTCCTGATTCACCTAGACAGCGCGGCCATATTCTCGGGCTTCAAGAGCGCGGGCCGTCCCCGTTCCATCGAGGTGAATTGCCGCCGCGATACCGATTTCCCCTGGAGCCTCTGGTCGGCCAACGGTCTCGGACCTTTCATCACCACCAAGGTCACCGCCGTCCCTGGTTCAGGAAAGGCGGGTCAATACAATCCCGCCGGGGTGGAGTGGACCGATAACCCTTACGGGACGAGCAACAGTCGGGTCATTACCGGGGATTTCCAACGCAATCCTGAATTGCCGCTGGGACAATGGAACCATGGTGAGGCCCATTTGTACGGGGACAGCGGGGTTTTCACCCTGAACGGCCAGGTCCGCACATGGGGCCGGAATTTCAGTTTGGGGTCCAGCGGCAGCAGTCCGGCCTCGCGAGTTGCCTGTACCCGCGGGAATATCGGTCTGCAATCCGAAGGCTACCCCATCTCCTTCCGGAATTACGAAATCATGGAGCTGGATTCCATTACCTACGCTCCCATCAATGCGCGGAAGGGGTGCACTACCCAGTCCTCTGGGAATTATGATCCCCGCGCCGTTGTAGATAACGGTACCTGCTCGGGGACGGCCTTGATGCGGCGAGAAGGCGGGCGTCTCCGCTTCCTTTCCAATGACCGATTCGGGACTTGGCTGGCTTTCCCGGAGGGGTCGAGCCGGGTACAATTGTTCGACCTGTCGGGACATTCGCTCGGGACTTACCGCGGTGAATCCGGGGGGCTCCGGCTACCCGCCTCCGCGCCCCGGGGAGTGTTGGCTGCGCGCTTTCTGCCTTGATATAGCAGGCAAGGCACCCGCTTCCGTCGATTTTAGACATTAGGAGAAATCATGAAGGACGTTCCTTTCCGGCAAGCAATCTGGCAAAAGGCGAGGCTCGCGGCGCTCCTGCCGGTCCTGCTTTTTTCCGCCTTTCAACCCGCCTCCGCGCGCCTGGTTCCGGCCATCCTGAACTTCGACGGAACCAACCCGGAGACATTGCCCGCCAAATTATCGCAAACCGGCCTGTACGATAATGTCGCCTCCAAATCGCGCGCCGTAACCGAAGGCCTCGTCGCGTTCGAAGTCAACACCCCCCTGTGGAGCGACGGCTCCCATAAGGAACGCTTCATCACCATTCCCGCGGGAGCCGCCAAGGTGGTCCCGACCGATACCGACCAGTACGAATTCCCGGACCAGACGGTGCTGGTCAAAAACTTCCAGATAGACTCGGTGTACGGCGATTCCGCCACCCGCTTCTTCGTCGAGACCCGCTTCCTGGTCATCCGCGCATCCATGTTCGGGACCCAATATTTGGGCATGACCTACAAGTGGCGCAGGGACCAGAGCGATGCGGACCTGGTCGATCAGGGATCCGGGCTGGACACGGTGCATCAGGTGAAGGTGGGCGGCGCATTCCGGGGGAAACGCTGGCGTTACCCCTCCCAGACGGATTGCAACACCTGCCATTTCAATCGCGGGGTGCTGGGTTTCCTGACCCCGCAGCTCAACCGGCCTTCCAAAGCCAATCCCTCCATCAACCAACTCCAGGCCCTGGTCACGGCGAACATCCTGTCGAAGAATCCCATCGCCGGCATGGCCAATCCGTTCCGGTGGGCGGGAATTAACGAAACGGCCGTTACGCCCCCCATGAACCTTTCCCTGGCCGAGTGGAAGGCGCGCTCCTATTTCGCATCCAACTGTTCCCAATGCCACGGGAATGGGCACGCCAAGACATTTGAATCGGCTTCGCATGACTTCGACTTCTTCCATCCGGGCCGGAAAACCGCTTATGCGCTGCCGGATTCCATCGGGGGCTTCGTCGGCAAGCCCGCCAACACCGATCCCCGCTTTCCCAAACTGATCTACGCCGGTTATCCGGAAAGTTCCTACGTGGTGGCCCGGCTGTTCTCCCGGCCTACGGAATTCAACGGCTCCAGCATGCAGATGCCGCCCTTGGCCACCTTTCAGCCGGACTCGGCGGCCATCAACGCCGTGAAGGATTGGATCTGTTCTCTGGGCACCCGCGGAGCGGCCTGCCAACTCCCGTTCCTGCAGGCGGACATCACCTATTGGGCGCAGCCCCCCTCGATCGGCCTCTTCCACGGCGGCATCGGCTCCGGCAAGGCTGGAAAGCTTTCAGCCGCAATACGGGGACAGGAGCTGACGATAACGGGGCTGACGGCCGCTGACCCCATCCTGTCCGATATGCGGGGCCGGGAAATCAAGCTGCGGAAATCGGGTGCCGGAAGTTTCCTGATCGCAGAGACGCTGCGACCCGGCGTTTATGCACTCAGGGCGGGAAGCGCCACTGTAAAGATTGCCTACTCTCCCTGACGGCCTCAGCAGATGGATTTAGACAAACACATATAAGAGGTCGCATGCCAATATCACATAAATCCGCCGGCTGGGCTCTGGCTGCTTGGACGCTCCTCTCCCTACTGGTGTGCGGATCCTGGGCGCAGAACCCGCAGGTCCTGCTCTGGCCGAACGGGGCGCCGCGAGCCACCGGCTCCGACTCCTTGAGCAAACCCGCCATCACGCCTTTTCCCGCCGCGAATCCGAACGGCGCCGCCGTGGTCATATTCCCCGGAGGGGGGTATGAGCACCTTGCTTCCGTTAAGGAAGGCAGCGGGCCCGCCCAGTGGCTTGCGAAGCTGGGCGTCACCGCCTTCGTGGTCCGCTACCGGTTGGGAATGGTATACCATCATCCCGTCGAGATGTGGGACGGGCAACGCGCCATCCGCTGGGTGCGGGCGAACGCGGCCAAATACGGCATCGACACCGCGCGCGTCGGCGTCCTCGGCTTTTCGGCGGGCGGGCATCTCGCTGCCACCGTTTCCACCCATTACGATGAGGGAAATCCCGCAGCTACCGATACCGTCGATCGGCATGGTTGCCGTCCGGCCTTTTCCATCCTGGGGTATCCTGTCATCACCATGAATTCCTCGTTTACGCATAAGGGGTCGCGGGACTACCTGCTCGGCTCCAACCCCAGCCAGCTCCTGGTGGATTCGCTCTCCAACGAAAAATGGGTCACTGCCAGGACGCCCCCGGCCTTCCTGTTCCATTCCACCGATGACAATGCCGTCCCCATCAAGAACTCCCAGTCCTATCATGATTCCCTGGTCAAACGCGGGGTGACGGCCAGTTTGATGAAGTTCGACCATGGTGGACACGGTTTCGGGATGGCGGATGGGAAGTCCGGTTCCTCCAACGACCCCGCCCTGAATGCCTGGTGCGATTCGAGCGTGAAGTGGCTGGACAAGTTGGGCTTCTTCAAGCCCGCGGCCGTTTCGCTGGGACAGCACAAGCGCGCGCAGGCCCGCGGGCCTATGCTTCGCATGGAAGACCGGGATGGCCGCGACGCGGATGCGCTCGGGCGTCGCCCGCGGACCCTACGTTCCTCTGCGAAAGCGCCATCCGCGCCCACTCATGCCGCCTCGGAAGCCAGTCGCTGACCGCCGGAAAGGCGGGCATTCCCGCGCTGCCGCAACTGGTCACTTTAGACACTTGTATGTAGGAAACCGAAGTAGGAAACCGAATGCGAACTTCCCGTTCATTCGTCGGCCTGGCATCGACCACGAGTCTGCTCATCTCCCTGCTTGCCAGCGGAGCCTGGGCGCAGAGCCCGCAGATCCTGCTCTGGCCAAACGGGGCGCCTCGTGCCACCGGCTCGGACGCCTCTGACAAACCCGCCGTCACCCCCTTCCCCGCTGCGCAACCGAACGGGGCCGCCGTGGTCATTTTTCCCGGAGGCGGTTATCAGCGCCTTGCTTCCGAAAAGGAAGGCGACGCGTCCGCCCAGTGGCTTTCGAAGCTCGGCGTCGCCGCCTTCGTCGTCCGCTACAGGGTGGGAATGGAATATCATCATCCCGTCGAGATGTGGGATGGGCAGCGCGCCGTCCGCTGGGTGCGGGCGAACGCGGCCAAGTACGGCATCGACACCGCGCGCGTGGGCGTCGTCGGCTTCTCCGCGGGCGGGCATCTCGCGGCCACCGTCTCCGCGCATTTCGACGCCGGGAATCCCACCGCGGCCGATAGCGTCGATAGGCAAGGCTGCCGCCCGGCCTTTTCCATCCTCGGCTATCCCGTCATCACCATGAACGCTTCGTTCACGCACCAGAGTTCACGGGACTACCTGCTGGGAGCCAACCCGGGCCAGGCCGTCGTGGATTCCCTTTCCATCGAGAAATGGGTCACGGCCCGGACGCCCCCCGCCTTTCTGTTCCACGCCACCGACGACCATACGGTTCCCATAAAGAACTCCGAGGTTTACCACGATTCCCTGGTAAAGCGCGGCGTGACGGCCAGCCTGATGAAGTTCGATCATGGCGGACATGGGTTCGGGTTGGCCGACGGTAAGGCCAGTTCGCCAAACGATCCGGCCCTGCATGCCTGGTGTGATTCGAGCGTGAGGTGGCTGGACAAGCTGGGCTTCTTCAAGCCAGCGCGCGTTTCATTGGCGCCCCGCGCGGCGCGATTCCACCCGCAAGCGCAGGGACCACTGCTCCGCCTCGAGGGGCACGACGGCCGCCCCGCCGATGCATTGGGGCGGCGCCCCATTTGGGAGTTAGAGGATTAAACAAGACGCCGGATCGGCGATGCCTTTCCGCAGACCGCGCCGCGCCGGGTGGATTCGACTCGCGAGCGGAAATAGCGAAGCTTGCGCAAAGCAATGCAGCAAGAATCGCCAGCCTCGAATGGCATTCCCGCATTAGATTTCATGGCACTCCGGAGAGGTAAAATGGCACTGCATTACGATAAACCAAGAAACTCCCGTTTACTGGTTCCCGCCATCGGGTTCGCCTTGCTGGCGTCAGGGGCGTGGGCTAATGTGGGCGTCAAACCACCATTCGCATCTTCCATGGTCCTGCAAAGAAACCTGGCCAATCCGATCTGGGGAACGGCCGACGCCGGGGAAGCGATCACCATCACTTTGGGAAGCCAGACCAAGACGGCCACCGCCGGTACGGACGGCGCCTGGAAGGTGAAGTTGGATCCCATGGCGGAGGCGGGACCCCTGACCCTGACCTTGAAGGGGAAGAATACCGTCACTTTGAACGATGTCTATGTGGGCGAAGTTTGGCAGGTGGCCGGGCAATCCAACATGGACACCCGTATGAGCTTTTACCCCAACCTCGCCGACTCCACCCGGAACGCCAACCTTCCCTTGATGCGCTTCTATACTCTTCGCCAGCCAGGCGAAACGACCACTTGGCTGGTGGTTTCGCCATCCACGGCGGGCAAACTTTCGGCCACAGGATATTTTTTCGGCAAGGAGATCCAGAAAACCACGGGCATGGCGGTGGGACTGGTAGTCACCGCGGTTGGCGGGACCACGGTGGAATCCTGGCTCGATCCCGCCACCCTGACGGCCAACTCCTCCATCAATGCCAGCGATAAAGGCGGCATGTGGCGACAATATGTCGCCCCCGTTGTGGGCTACGGGATGCGTGGGACCATCTGGATCCAAGGAGAACAGAACGCCAATGCCGGCGGCGCCGCAACCTATGCGGACCGGTTCAAGCTGGTCATCAAGGGATGGCGCACCGCCTGGGGTCAGGGCGATTTTCCATTCTATTTCGGCCAGCTGTCCAGCACCTCCGGAACCCCGGCCCCGAACGATGTGAGCCCGGTGGCCCAGGTAAGGGAAGGCCAACGGCAGGCCCTGTCCCTTCCCAATACCGCCATGAGCGTGCATATGGATATCGGGGTCGGTGATTGGCATTTCCCGAACAAGCCCGAGGCTGGGCGGCGGCTTTCCCTACCGGCCAAGGCTTTGCTGTACGGTAAAACCGACCTGGAGTATTCCGGGCCCATGTACCAATCCATGACCGTTTCCGGGAACAAGGCCAGGCTCGTTTTCAGCCATACCGGCACCGGGCTCCAGGCCAAGGGATCGTTGGACAACAGCTTCGCCATCGCCGGCGCTACGGGGGATTGGGTATGGGGGCAGGCGTCCATCAGCGGAGACACCGTAATCGTAACCAATGCTTCGGTTGCCACTCCCACCCGCGTCCGGTACGCATGGGCAAATAAACCGACGGTTACTTTGTTCAATAAGGAAGGCTTGCCAGCCTCGCCTTTCACCACCGATATGCCGGTACCCACTCGCATCAAAGACCTCAGCGGGGCCAAGCACCCGTCACTCTCCGCAGCCGCCTCGTTACCCAAGACCGATGTACTGGGCCGCCTCCGGATCAAAGCCCGAAAGCGAGGCGCGCACCCGTAAACGGGGCATATTTTCCTCCCGGCCTGCCGTTTCTGGAAGGTTTTTGGGAGAATTCGTTTACGCATGTAAACGCCCTTAGGGTTCGAAATTTCTCCCCGGTAAACCCCGGGGAATCCGAACTGAATCCGTAAATTCGGTCTTTTCGGAAGTCTGGCTATCCCCGCCTGGTCGTGGTCGTTGCAGCTTGCCCTCCGCGCGCCATGCGAAGGTGCAGTGCGATGCTCTGCATTACTGTTAGGGATCGCTTAGACTATGTAACCAAGGACCGCTCGCGGTGCGCGCTGGCGGAACACTGTAATTCGGTGGGGATATTTGAAAAAAGATCGAGTCAGAATGCGGAGCCTGTTCGCCGTTGCCGCAGCCGTCATGGCTTCCCTGCTGGTAGCGCCGGCATCGTCTCAAAGTTTCGTCGACCAGCATGGGGCCCTAAGGATCCAGGGCAACAAGGTTATGGATTCCCATGATAAACCCATCACCTTGCGCGGCATGGCCCTTTACTGGAGCCAATGGAAGCCTCTCTTCTATAACGCGCAGTGCGTGAAGTGGCTGCGGGACGATTGGAAATGCAACGTGGTGCGCGCCTCCATCGCCGTGGGTTACGGCGGTTACCTCGAAAATGCGGATAAGGAGATGGCCAAACTACGCACCGTGGTGCGGGCCGCCATCGATTTGGGCATCTACGTTATCATCGACTTCCACGAAACCGATAATGGCAATGATCATCTGAGCCAGGCCAAGAAGTTTTTCGACGACGTGTCCAAGGAGTTCGGCTCATCCCCCAACGTGATCTACGAGACTTGGAACGAACCATTGGGCAGCCATGCATGGGCCTCGGTGATCAAGCCATACCATGAAGCAATCATTCCCGTGATCCGGGCCAATGATCCCGACAATATCATCCTGTGCGGGACGAAAACCTGGAGCCAAGATGTCGACGAGGCCTCCAAGAACCCCATCACCCTTTCCAAGAATATCGCCTATACCCTGCATTTCTACGCGAGCACCCATAAGGAGTCCTTGCGCGCCAAGGCCAAGACGGCCCTGGCCAACGGCATCGCCCTGATGGTAACCGAAGGCGGCGTGAGCGAGGCCAGCGGAAAGGGCGCCATCGACACCGTGGAAGCGCGCCGCTGGTGCGAATTCATGGATGAGAACGGAATCCTGTGGACGAATTGGTCGGTTGCGGACCTGAGCGAATCCTCGGCCGCGCTGAAGTTGGGGGCAAGCGTGAACGGAGGCTGGAACGAGTCGAATCTCAATCCTTCGGGGATTTGGGTGAGAAATCGTTTGCGCTCCATGGCCGCAACGGTATCCCTGGCGAGACCCCGGACGTATGGGGCCGCTATGAGCCTCAACGCCCCGGTTTCCGGAACGCTGGTGGCCATGCGCGACGCAAAGGGACGGTTATTCTTGGAGGCGCGGAAGGACGCGTCCCGGACAGGCCTACCCGTTTTCATCCCGCCTGACCGATAGTCGTCCGCTAAATTAACCCCGAGTGGAAGGGCCAATCCATCGGGAGGAACCGGAAAGACTCCAGGAAAATTCGTTTACGACTGTAAACGGATGCTCAATTTGGTTTTTTTCCGGCATTTCCCCATACTGCTTTTAGCGCCCGCAAAATTCTCAATCCAGATCGTACAGCCGGATTCTCCCACTCGGCATATCTTCTAGCCGAGGCTCGGCATTGCGCCAAGGAGCCTGGGAAACCCTCAATGAAAGAAGTGGTCATGAATTCGAGTCGCAAAGTCCTACTCACCGTGACTTGCATATTTGCGCTATCCGCAACCGTTTCCTCCAGGACCACATTTTTCTTCAAGGTGGCGGGGGCAACCAGGGTCAGCAATATCTACGTGCCCACGGGCATCAAGAACCCACCCCTGGTTTTCTACGTCCACGGCGCCGGCGGGCACGCCAATTATTTCGAGGACTTTACCAAAGGGAATAATGTCGCGGACCGGGAAAAATTCATCGCCGCCTATCCCGGCGCGGCCTCCCAGCCCGGTGAAAAAGGCACCTGGCAGGACATGCAAGGCACCACCAATTACGCGTTCTTCAAGGCGGTCATCGATTCGCTGGACGCCCTGTACAAGATCGATCGCACCCGCATCTATATGACCGGCTTTTCCCAGGGTGGATTCATCAGCTTCGCCATGGCCTGCAACTACGCCGACGTGTTCGCCGCGATCGCGCCTTCCTCCGGCCACTCCCCCGCGAATTGCGCGCCTAAGCGGCCCGTTCCCGTGTTCATGACGTTCGGCAGCCTGGAAGGCCCGGCCTCCTTCTTGAAGGATCGCGATGCCTGGGTGAAGTTGGACAAGTGCACGTCCGCTGAAAAGATTACGAAGCCGTTCCCGGCCTCCAATTCCAATTCCAAGGCCGCCCTCTCGACCTACACTTCCTGCGACCAGGGCGTATCCGTTCTGATGGATTCGGTTTCGGGGCAAGACCATAGGTGGCCCGAGACCTCGAACATGAACTTCGCCGAAGAGGGATGGGCGTTCCTCAAGCAGTACTCCCTCGATAAGACAACGGATATCCGTCCGCAAATGACGGCCCCATCCTTGGGATCCGTCTCCTATTCGGAGGGCTTCATCCGGCTCGAGGGCTTGGAAGCGGAATCCCGGGTGACGGTCGCGGATGCGCGAGGCAGGGTCATGGCCATCGGAACCGGGCTACAACCGAAGATGGAATTCAAGGACAAACCGCGCGGCGTGTACGTGGTCAAGGTAAGCCAGGGAAATGA
>JBDSIO010000376.1:0-2312 GCA_039917895.1 Fibrobacteria bacterium
CCTCGCGAATCCGGCGGCCCAGTTCCCGTATGAAAAAGGTAACGGTGGATCCAGTGCCCAGACCTAAAGTCATGCCATCCCGGACCTGCTTGGCCGCTTCCAACCCGACGTATTCTTTCTGATCCACTTGTGCTTTCCGTCCGAAGGTTCCAAATGTCCAATGAAAAGGCCGATAAAAGGCGATCGCCCGGCCTAAATTTAGACTTTTTTAGCCTCCCGGCTTTGCCCCCGTCGATCCTTCCGGCAAGCGCAGGGGTGGAAGCAGGATTGGACGGTCAAATCGGGGATAAATGAAATCGCGGCTTCCGAAACCCGCTTGCAATACGGTTCCAAAATCTTATCTTAATGGTCCCTCGAGTGGTGTCCGTTGCGCGGGTAATAACGGCCCATTCAACTCAGTCAGGGAGGCGGAACAAAATCCGCCTCCCTGGCTCCTCGAAATCGGGTTGCGCTTTTGAAGAGACCTTTCCCAAGCCTTTCTTTATCAGTCTCCGCACGAGGAGTTGAGTCTCCCACCGGCGCGCGTGGGTCCGCCGCTCCCCACCTTGGCTTTCATCGCGCTATAATGAAAGTCTTGGTGGCCAAGTTGCAATCCTTGGGGGCCAAGGTGCAAGTCTTGGGGGCCAAGGTGCAAGTCTTGGGGACCAAGGCGCTGGCGGCATCGCTTTTTTTTTCCGGCATGCTGGCGCCGCCTCTCCATGCGTTCGGCATGCTGGGTCATCAGGTGATCGCGGCGATGGCCGAGGATATGCTCACGCCCAAGGCCAAGGGCGAAGTGAAAGCCCTGCTTGCTCCCGCCGGGGGGGCGGTTACGCTGGCCTCCATCGCCACTTGGGCCGACGACATCCGCATGCTGCGGCCCGAAACGCGGCCTTGGCATTACGTGACGATCCAGATCGGAGCGGCCGGATACGATTCCGCGCATGCCGATTCCGCTGACGTGATCAAGGCCCTGAAGCGGCAATCGTCAATCCTGGCGCGGCCGCAAGCCAATCGCTATGCGCGCGAAGAAGCCCTCAAATGGATGGTCCACCTGGTTGGCGATCTGCACCAGCCCCTGCATGCCGGGGAAGATCACGACAAGGGCGGGAACCTGGCCCAGGTCAGGCTCAACCGTCGCAGCTACAACCTCCACCAGGTGTGGGACTACGTGTTGCTGGAACGGCTGCATCTGCCGCTCGACAGCTTGCGCAATCTGCTTGGGCGCGAGATCGCGGCCCATCCGGAATTCCTCCAGCGTAACGCGCAGGGTACTCCGGAATCCTGGGCCGACGATACCCATGCCAAATCCCCCGCTTGCTACCTGCTGCACGGAAAGCCCATGCGCAAGGGAATCAGGGTGCAGCTCGACAAAGCCTACGTGGACGCGGCCACCCGCACCACCTTTCTGCAGCTGAAAGTCGCCGCGGTGCGTCTTGCCTACGCGCTCAACCGCGCCTTGGATCCCGGCGCCCCCATGCCGTCTCCCGTTCTGAAGACGCCTTCGGGATGGCAAGAGGATACGGCCGGGTACTTCGCCCAGGCCGATCCCGTCCGCGAAGAGGCGGGTGGTGACAGAAAGGCTACCGCCGGCGATTCCCGGAATTCCGCAGGTGCCCAGGGAAAAAGCGGCGGCGCGCGCATACCCCCCGGCGCCTATGCCTGGAGCGCGAATTCGCAGGTCTATCACGTTTCCGCCTGCACGGAAGTCGCGCGCATCAAAAAGCAGAATCTGCAAACCGCCGACGTCCCGCCACTGGGAAAGCGCCTTCACGCCGGTTGCCCCCCAATGCGCTGAAAGCGCTGAAAGCGCTGAACCGTTCCCCAGTCCCTCTCACTTGGACCCGGTCCACGGTCCGGACTCGGTCAAGTGACATACCTGGCGGTTCCGGACGTCCCACCCATGTATTTTCATTGCAGGGTTTTGATCGCCAATCGTGGATTAAAACCGCGTTATTCGCGCATAACCGCGAAGCGTGAAATCGTGTGTATGACTTTGCGATCTTTTGACCGACCCAAACCTGGAAAAAATGCGTGTATCGCCCTATAATCAAATCAATGCGCTTTCCCCTACCCCCTTGCAAATCCCTATATTCCCTGTGCCTATCTGCCCTGTTGATGGGCTGCCTGGAAAGGGGTCCCGTGGATAAAGCCACCCTGCCCGCCGTGCCGGCGGAAGAGAAGCCGATCGCGATCGCGGATGAAGCCAAGGCCTTCGGCATCTACCAATGGAACAAGGACTCGACCTACCAGGCGGGCCTGCAGAGCGAAATCAACGCCCTCGGCACCAGCCCGAAGTTCGCGATGTATTTCGTGGACAAGGACATGGGCTT
>JBDSIO010000377.1:0-5612 GCA_039917895.1 Fibrobacteria bacterium
TTTCCCCGGGATTGGTCCAGATGTTATCGACGAGATCGGGATGCAGGTAATCGATGCCGGTGTCGATGATGCCGACGATGACGTTTTGGTCGCCGGTATAGGTGTCCCAGGCTTCCGGAGCGTCGATGTCCGCATCGGGAACGCCGCCGGTCTGGCCCCCGTTATGCATGCCCCATAGCAGGCCGAAATCGGGATCGTCGGGGAGGCCGATGGCCTTGAGGCGGTAGTTCGGTTCCGCATAGGCTACATTGGGGTCCTTGCGAAGTTCGTCGATGGCGTTTTGCATGCCGGCCTTGGTCTTGTCCTCCACGTTGACGACGTAGAGCTTGCGGCCCGGACGCAGCAGGGGAGCGGCCAGGCGCTTGGCACCGTTGGCCGATCGGGTTCCCCGTTTCGCCTTGATCATTTCGCGTTTGACCTTGAAGCGCCCGCCTCCGAAAGCGGTCGGAGCCGTCTGCACGGATTGAGAGGTCTGCGCGCCGGGGACGGCGGCCGCCTCTTTGACGCCGACGATGAGTTCACCCGAGACCCAGGTGGTGCGCTCGAGGTTGGTCTTGTCGTAGACGCGGGCTATGGCCACGGTTCCCGATGCCACGGCCGGGGCCGAAGCCGTGTGGACGTCCCGCACGGATCCCACCCTCCACGTCAGCGTGCCGCCGCCGGAATTGGTAAGCGTGGAGGTGAGATCCACAGGTGCGCCGTTGGGCGCAAGGTCGGCCGCCAGCGAGGCCGGCTGCAGCCTTGCTGCCGGGGCGGGAGGAACGGCCTGGGAGGAGATCATCAGAGGGACCAGCAGAGCCGAGCCTGACGCGAAGGAAATCAGACCTGCGATTTTACGCATAGATTTCAAAAAAGATAAAACGGGCATATGCGTCCTTTCATGACGTCTAGACCATCCTTTGGTCCGACCGCCCTCACGGCACCGGACCCTGTTCTTGCTTACGCGCTCATCGAACAACCACGGTGTCGCGGGCCCCCACAGGGACAAGCGCAACACCAAGGTTTATCCGAAGTTACCGTAACATATATTTTTCCGCGGTCCGAAATCCAAACCCGCGAAAATAAATTCCACGGAGAAAGAACAGGGATCCGCTTAAAAGAGTGACGAATAAAACCTTGGGAATGTTACGCGCTTATCACATTCGCGTTCCCAAAAAAAGGGGGCACGGCGCTGTTTGGGGGGGAAGATGGAGATGGGGTCGATTCTCCCGTTCTTTCCATTTATGGAGGGTTACACCAAGGAGAACAGCGGGAATCCCCGGAAGGGCGCCGAAGGAAATACCTCAGGACCGGGCGTATAAAGCGGCGTACTTGGACTTCAGATAATCCATGAATGGAGCGATGGTGGTTTTCTCTCCCGTCACTCTTTCAAGCAGCTCATCGCCGGGATAGCGGCGGCCATGGCTGTGCACATTGGCGTTGAGCCAGGCTTTGAGGGGGCCAAAAGTTCCCGCGCGGATATCCGCCGATAGGCTGGGCATGGCCCGCTGGGCCGCCGCGAACAATTGCGCCGCGCGCAGGTTGCCCAAAGTGTAGGTCGGGAAATAACCGAGCAGACCGCAACTCCAATGCACGTCCTGCAAGTAGCCGACAGAAGGCGAGGGCGGGACGATGCCGAGGTTGCGGCGCATGCCTTCATTCCAGGCGCTTTCCAATCCCGCCGGTTCCAATTCCCCGCTGAACAGGGCTGTCTCCAGCTCGAAGCGCAACACGATATGCAGGTTGTAGGTGACCTCGTCCGCCTCAACCCGGATCAGCGAAGGCTGCACGCGGTTGATGGCTTTCAGAAATCCGTTCACGTCCATGCCCGCGAGTTGCGCCGGGAAAATTCTCGTCAGCCCGGGATAATAGCGGGACCAGAAATCGCGCGAACGTCCCACTTGGTTCTCCCACAGCCGGGACTGGGATTCGTGCACGCCGAGAGATACCGCCTCGGCCATGGGCGTGCCGAAGAATCGGGGCTGGAACCCCTGTTCGTAAATCCCGTGGCCGCCTTCGTGCAAAGTGCTGAAAAGCGCGGACATCAAATCCTTGTCGCTGTAGCGCGTGGTCAGGCGCACATCCTCGGGATGCAGTCCTTCGGTGAAGGGATGGGCCGACTCGTCGAGCCGGCCGGCCTCGAGATCGAAGCCCATGGCGGCGAGGATTTCCATATTGAAGCCGCGCTGATCGGCCACGGGAAAGGTTTTGCCGTCCAGGGTGGGAACGGATTTCCCTGCCGCTTTCACATCCCGGGCCTCTTTTTCTTGGGCTTCCAGGAGCTTTCCCAACAATGGCACGAGTTCGGCCTTGAGTTCGTTCAGCAAGGTCCTCAGGTAGGACGTACGCGCTCCCGGTTCGTAATTTTCGAGCAGGGCGTCGTAGGGCGTCTCCGCATAACCCAGGCATTCCGCTTCGCGGCGGCGTAAGGCGATGACCTTGGCAAGCCAGGGATTGAAGGCGGCGGTATCGTTCTTGGGGCGGGATTCGGCCCAGACCCGCTGGGAAAGCGAAACCGTTTCGGCAATCTCGGCGGCCAGGGCCTCCGGCACCTTGACGGCTTTGTCGCGGTCGCGGCGCAGTTCGCGCACCACCACATGCTCCTCTTCAGTCAGTCCCTTTCCGACGGCGCAGGCCTCGAGGGCTTCCAACAGCCGCGGATCGGAAAAACGCTGATGCATTACGCGGGAAAGGGACGCCATCGCGCGGGCGCGGCCCTCTCCGCCCTTGGCCGGCATCATGGTCTCTTGATCCCAGGACAGCACGCCCACGGCGGATCGCAAGGCGTACAGGTCGCGGCTGAATTCCAACAAGGATGTGTAGGCGTTCTGCATATGGTAACCTCTGGGGCTGCCGGTAAAGATACGATTGTCCCAGCGGCTTAGGCCATAATGGCGCGGAGAAGCAAGGAAGCCCGCAACTTCCCGGAAACATTACCGTCCCGGCCTTCGGACGGCGGGGACTGGCCGGAATTGCTATTTTCCCAACGACTTGCTTTTCCAGCGTTTAACGAACGGACCGGCTGCCATGAAGGGCTTCAAACTCGCGCTAATCCAGACCAAGGGGAATTGCCTCCACCCGGATCGATTTCCCGTTTTGCAGGAGCGCATCGTCCACGCCGCCGCCCAAGGCGCGCAGGTCATTGTCCTGCCCGAACTGATCTTCACCGACTATTTCTGCATCGAAGAGGATCCGCGCCATTTCGATCTGGCCCAGGGACTGGATGATCCGGCCCTGGAAACCCTGGCCGCGCTGGCGCGCGAACGCGCCATCGTGCTGGTGGTCCCTTTCTTCGAGAAGCGCGCCCCAGGCCTCTACCACAATACCGCCATCGTGTACGACGCCGACGGCAGCCGCGCGGGCCTGTACCGCAAGATGCACATCCCGGACGATCCGGGCTTCTACGAGAAATATTATTTCACCCCGGGGGATCTCGGCTTCCAGGCGTTCCAGACGAGGTACGGCCGCATCGGCGTGCTGATCTGCTGGGACCAATGGTTCCCGGAAGGCGCTCGCCTCACCGCCATGCAAGGCTGCGACTTGATGGTCTACCCCACCGCCATCGGCTACGACGACCGCGAAGTCGCAGGCCTCGCGGCGCAGGAAGCCAAGGCTCTGAACGCCAAATGGCTGGATGCGTGGGTCACCATGCAACGCAGCCACGCCATCGCCAACGGCGTCTATGTGGCCGCGGTCAACCGCGTGGGCCAGGAAGGCCATCTGCGTTTCTGGGGCAACTCCTTCGTCTGCGATCCGGGCGGTCAGGTGCTCGATCGGCTGGATGACTCGCGCGAAGGCCTGCTGATCCGGGATATCGCCTCGGACGAAGTCGAGCACCATCGCCGCGTCTGGCCCTTCCTGCGCGATCGGCGCATCGACGCCTACGGCGATCTGCAAAAGCGTTTCGCCCGGTGAGATCCGGCCGCGGGATGGCGGCGCCTTCGGGCGCTTGCGCATTCCTTTCCGGTTCCCCAATCTCCATCCACCTCTAACATCCACCACTAATCCACAGGCCCGCAGTCCCATGCACACCAAGCAGAATCCGTTCGAGCCGACCCATAAATCCTTGATCCTGCCCGCCGAATGGGAGCGGCAACAAGCCATCTGGTTTACCTGGCCGCAGAACGCGGATACCTGGACGCCGGTGTGGGACGAGGCGAGAACTGCCTACCGGGAGATCATCCGAACTTCCTTGCGTTTCCAGGACGTAAACCTGCTGGTGAACGATGAGACCCTGCGCAGCGCGCTCCGCCGCGAGTTCGAGGCCACCGCCTCCGAAGCCCCCTTCAACCTGGAAATCTTCGTGTGCCTGACCAACGACAGTTGGATCCGGGATTACGGCGCCCTGACCGTGCGCGCCGGCGACGGCAAGCTGGTGACGCTGGACTTCACCTTCAATTCCTGGGGCGGCAAATACCCGCCATGGGACCAGGACGACGCGATTCCGCATTTCATGGCCGACGTGCGCGGCCGCAAGGCCGTGGGCGTGGACTTCGTGTTGGAAGGCGGATCCATCGACGTGAACGGGCGCGGCCTGCTGCTGACCACGACCCAATGCCTGCTCAACCCCAATCGCAACCCTTCCCTCAAACGCGATCAGATCGAACAGGTGATGCACTCCTGGCTCGGCATCGACAAGACCTTGTGGCTGGAATCCGGAATCAACGGGGACGATACCGACGGGCACGTGGACGATCTGGCCCGCTTCTCCGACGCGCGCACGGTGCTGTGCGCCATCGAGACCGATTCGAGGGACGAGAATTACCAACCCCTCAAGCGCAATATCGAAGCCCTCAACCGCATGGCCCGAACCGAAGACCTGGAAGTGGTGGAAGTGCCCATGCCCGCGCGCCAAGTGAAGGCGGACCTGCGCACTCCGGCGACCTACCTGAACTTCCTCATCCTGAACGATGCCGTACTTGTGCCCGTGTTCCGGGACAAGCGCGACGATAAGACTTTGCAGATGTTCGAGGAGCGCTTCCGCGATCGCCGCATCATGCCGGTGGATTGCCGCGGCCTCGTGTTCGGACAAGGGGCCATCCATTGCAGCAGCATGCAGGAGCCGGCCGAGGCCCCGCTCCGCGATAACGTCGCGCCTTTGTCGGTGAATTCCTAGCGAGGAGGTCGGACGCGCCCCCGTCCCATGGCCATCCAATGGAGATTTATTTACGGGAGGCGCGCGATTATTTACAGGCGGCCCGCGATTCCAAACGTTCGCAGGCCTGGGCCATCATGTCGTTTAGGGCAGGCGCGCCGTCCAGTCCTGCCCGTAACGTCTCCGCGTCCTGGACAAAGCGCCCTTTGTCGCTTCCCGCACCGGCCAATTCCGTCCCGCAATGCGCCACCAGTCCTGCCAGGCCTTCCGGTGTCATTTCCGGATGAAACTGCAAGCCCAGGGCGTTTTCCCCATGCAGGAATCCCTGGTTGGCGCAGGCCTCGGATTTGCCCAAGGCCACGGCCCCATGGGGTATTCCGAAAGTATCCCCATGCCAATGAAAGGGTGTAAACCGCGCCGGAAACACGCGCCCCAGCCAAGTGTCCGCCGCATCCGGAGACAGGTCTACGGGAAACCAACCGATTTCCTTGGCGCGGTTGGGCGCTACTTCCGCCCCCAGCACCTGCGCGAGCAACTG
>JBDSIO010000378.1:0-5008 GCA_039917895.1 Fibrobacteria bacterium
GCCTGCTCGCGATGCTGCTGGGACTGGTCGTGAAGCCGGGCATGCAACCCGCCTGGAACAATCTGATTTTTTTCCTGCTGGGAATCTTCACCTACCGGCTTTTCAGGGAGTTCCGCTGGCGGCAAACGGACCTCCACCTCTACGGGTTCATTTTCTCAGCCGTCGCCGTCTTTATCCTGTTGCTCCTCAGTCTCTCGCTCATCCTGCAGTTGCGTAGCCTGCTTTCGTGGCGCTGGGTCTGGTCGTCGGCCAACCACGCCTGGCACTCCCTGCCGGCTGCCTGGGACTGGGCGCGCCATCGCGCCGGCGGATCCGGTCCGCTGGGGACCGTCCCCGCGCGATAAAGGGCCATGCCATTTCCTAGGTAACTTCATGGTTACCTAGACGGTTTCTCGCGGTCCGGCCCGGACTTCGACTGCCCGCCCTGGACGGAATCCGGCAACCTGATCGAATTGCTCACACAGACTACACGCTAACGGATTGAAGCGCCTTCGACCATGCTTATGTACCCCCGCGCCTTCTACGGGAAGGGAAACACCGCCTCCGGGGATTAGGCCTTTTCCCGTCGCCATCCCGCTCCGGGAAGGGGGAGTAGCGGATCCCGGCACCGGGGCCGTCTATTCCTGCATAGTGGTTAGGAATCGCGTTTTCTTTACCTTTTTTTACATTATAGGCGGTTTGGAATTCATTTTGAAGGTGGAATCGAAGCAAGCACTCTTGTATCCTGATCAGGAATCCCGATTCACAAGCGAGGCACCCAAAAAAATGCGCATCTCCGGTTTCCCAGCATTCATCCTCACAGCGGCGCTGCTCCTATTCGCCGGCCACCCCCTGCGCGCGGATGAGCATATCCAATCCCCCACCGGCGATCTCCGCACCGCCGTACTTACCGATCTCAAACCCCATTCCAGCGGTAGCAAGACCTACAATGAGTTCTGGACCTACCAATTCGCCTTGGACGGCAACATCCAGGCCGTGCTCAACTTCTCCCGGGTGAACCTCGGCTCCTTCAAGTCCCCGGTATGCGGCGCCGATTTCACCTTGCTCGGCTTCAATGGCAAGAATTATTCCGTAGCCCGGGAATACGAAAAAAGGAACTTCGTCTTCACCGATTCGAACCAGCAATTGAGCGTGCATGAGAAAATCCGGTTCGAAGGCAAATTGCCCGATACCCATCGCGTCCGCTTCGCCACCACCAAGCGGGATGTGGCATATTTCCTTGATTTGACATTTACGGACATCCTTCCAGGCAAGATCTGGGGCGACGGAATGTTCAAATTCGGGACCTCCGACGCCGTAGGCATCTACATCCACATCCCCTCCGCAAAGGTCTCGGGCCGCCTTGCCATCGACAAGGACACCATCGCGGTGTCCGGGACCGCCTATATGGACCACACCTTCCAAACCGATTTGGCCCCGGCGCTGGTGAGTTCCGGCTTCCGGTATGTTTCGCAGGGACAACCCCTGGAGGTTGGGTATCTTCTCGACCCTGCCAGCAAGTACTCGCAGATGGTGGTCGGGTACGGACTGCGCGAGTCCGGAGGGAACTTCACCCTCCTTAAGCCCACGGACATGAAAACGGTTTCCGCTGGCAAGGCCATGGAAGTGAAGGTGGCGACTGAAGTGGAGTTCACTTTTTCCGACGGGAGCAAATCCCTGCTTACGCGCAGGGAGGATCGCTTGCAGCAGTCCACTCTGAACGAGTTCAGCGGCCTTACCAAGATGGCCATCAAGAGCTTCATGGGTGGCGAAGTCATTTCGTTCAAAGGCCAAGGGAAAATCAACAACTCCCGGGCCATGGCGTACAACTACTTCCGGGTGAAATAGCGGGACGACCCGGGGTGCTTGGCACGGGGCCAGGCGCGAGCATCGCCTTTCAGCGTCACTGGTGCATCACTGGAACGATGGAAATCAGTCGTCCTTCATCACAGGCATCATCTCCACGACGCCTTTCTGCGTACCGAACCAAACATCGCCGTCCTTGCCAGCCATGACGCTATAGACGAATTTCGTCTGGATGCCGCTGGTGTTGTTCTTGTTGTACAAGGTCCAACTCGATCCGTTGAACGCCGCCGCCCCGCCCTTGGCCGCCACCCACAATTTTCCGGTTTTCTCGACCGTGAGGCTATAGACCTGTTCCGCGGCGATTTCGCCCAAATCCATCAGGCCCCGGTACGAGGTCCAGGCTGAACCCGCCAACTTGCCCACGCCCATCTGGGTGCCGACCCAGCGCACCCCGTTAGGGGCCACGGTAAGCCAGGTGATGCTGTTATGCGGCAATCCGCCGTTGGTATTGTCGCGCGTGAACTGGGTCCAATTCGATCCCGAGAAACGCGCGAGACCGGCGATGGTACCGATCCATTTGTCGCCGGAGGAATCCACGGCAATAGCGGTGACTATCTTGTTGGGCAGCCGCCCGGAAATCCTGTCCACGCCGTAAGTGGTCCAGGCCGAAGCGCGCAGCATGGCGAATCCGCTCTTGGTGCCGAACCAGCGCTCGTCATGCCCGATGGCGAGGGACGTCACGAAGTTGTCCGGCAGGCCGCCGGAAGTGTTTTCCTTGGTGAACGATTTCCAGGAGCCGTTGGAATACCAGCCGATGCCGCCTTCGGTGGCCACCCACAGATCGCGGTTCTCGCCGATGGCGAGCGCGGTGATGGCATTGGAGGGCAGTCCCTTGGACGTATTCTCGGCGGTGAATATCTGCCAATCCCCGAGTTGCGACAGGCGGGTGAGGCCCTTTTTGCCGGCGAACCATTTATTACCCTGATCGTCCGAGATCATGGAGAGCACTTCCGGATCGGGAAAGCGGCTCAAGTCCTGGAGGACCCAGCGGAAGTCCCCTTCGTTTCCTGAGGCCGTGGCAAGGGGAGCGGCAGCATGAAAGGAGGCCGCCAAGGCCAGGGCCAGAGCCAAGGTGGGACAGGACTTTATGGAATGGGATCTCATGGCCTCAATGTAGCAAATTCGGCCCTGCGATTTTCCGCCGCGGGTTCCACCACTCGCGGAAATTGATGAGGCAATAGCCCCCGGTGGCCGGATTGAGGACGTACATGTTACCCTGCCCGTCCGCCAAGGCTATCCGGCCCTTCCAGGGACTCACCGCATCCACCTGCAATAGGGGATTTCCGGACGTGCTTCCGCCGAGGAAACCGGCCAGGATCGGACGGGGTCTTTCCGCGTGGGGTTCGCTGATCCAGGGATAAGGAAACGGCAGGATTACCGCGGAGGGTTGCGGCGAATCAGGCGCCGGAACCGGCTCTTCCACCCGGATAATGCCTTCGCGAACGCCATCGTAGCGCGAGTCCAACTGGATGCGGGTCCCGGAGAAATCCACATAGGTGTACCGGTGCGGCCCCAGGGGCCAATGGGCCTTGGGAGAGTTGGCCTCCACCGTGCGAGCCCGCAATTCATCCAGAGAGGCGACGCTGGAGGTATCGACGACCTCGATGGTGCCGCGCAGAAATTTCTGGTAGCCCCATCTGAGGTAGGTAGCTGAGGGACGCAGGCGGCCGAGCACGATGTATACTCCCGCGTCGGATCGATCGAGGAAACGGAAATCGAAATCCCGCGTGGCGGATACCCTTTCGTCCTTCGGCCACGAGCCGGGCACATGCTGGGGCCAACCCGATCCGTTGTATACATCCGCAGGCGCATAGCCGTACAGGAAGCGGCCATGCACGGCCATGTTGTTGGCACGCCATTGCGCGCCTGTGAAGTGCAGGATGTCCGCCGTTCCTCGCGGCCGCTCCCGGCGCGGGTCGAGCAACAGGGAACCCGATCGGGTAATCACGTCGTAGACCCAGGGCGCGTCGCCGAACCAAAGGCGGTTGGTCGGAAAGTTGGGGCCAGAATAGGATTCGTACCGGCCACCGGCCGATAGCAGGAAATTCCGGGATCCGTAATAGACCTCGGTGGGCCGCTTGCGGGAACCGTTGCCGGCGTAGGCGGACCGGATCTCGGCGCGGTATTCCACGGGCCGATCGCGCATATAGGCGAGGATGGGCTCGGGGACGCGGTATCGCAGCGCCGAAGAGATCAAGGCCATGGATGCATGGGCCGTATGGGAATGCCACAGGCCATTCTTCGCTTGCGCTTCCCACGCGTAGGCGCCGGATTGGACTCCGAAGAAGGAACAAGCCGCGTCGTTGCCGATCAGGCTGCTATCGTCGTACACCTCGGACGAGCGCCGGTAGGGCCCATAGCGCACGGCATCGTAGCTCTGGAAGGCGAATACGGTCGCGAGGTAGTCCAGCAGGCATCCGGCGCCTTCGGCGACAGCGGCGTCGAGGGCGAAGGTGTAAAGGTTGTCCAGGGCGTGGATGGTGAAGCGTTGGTAGATCTGCGCGTTGAATTCGAAGAAGCCTTTGCGCATGGCTTGTTGCATCACCTTCAGCAACAGGCGCTTGAGCATGCCCCGATCGTTGTCGATGACCACGCCCGCCCGCATCAAGGAGTCGCGCAACCCCGCGAGCTGGGGCAGCCCGCGGCCGTTTTCCCAAATCAGTTGGTTGGTGAGATAGCGGGAGGATTCGGTCATGAACAGGTGGTTCTCGGTTTCCGGAACGCTCAGGAAGACAATGTCGAAATAGGCCTTCGGGGTCTGGCCCCAGGTGCGCGACACGTTCTTGATGAGATGGATCAGGGTGGCGTCGGTGAGTAATTCCCGATCGTCCCGGAACAATCCCATCAGCGACGAGCATCCCAGGATGGTCATGTCGAAATCCCCCTGGTCATATCCGGGCACGGGAAGACTGGTGCCGATGAAACCCAGCGGTTTGATGTTTCCGCCTACTACGTAACGTTCGAGTGCCAAACCGGTCCGCCTTCGCGCTTCGGGCGACGCGTCTCGCGCAAGGGTCAAGAGCGCGATCCACTCTTGCCATACCCGCATGCCGTCATGTTGCCGCGTCCAGGGATGCACCCCGTGATTGCGGTCCACGCGGGATTTCCATGCCTGCAGCACCAGGGGCAGGTTCGCGCTTGCGCGGTTGCCGGAAGCCACATC
>JBDSIO010000379.1:0-29322 GCA_039917895.1 Fibrobacteria bacterium
GCGCTGTCCAGGTGGATCAGAAGCCCGGAATTGGCGTCGGAGGGGGTGCCGACCGGCCATTGGAAATCCACCCGGACGCGGTAGTGGGAATATTGGCGGATGGTCCCGAGATAACCGCCGGGGTTGCCTTTCACGTGGATGACGCCGCCGGCCTCCAGGGTGAAGGTGGTCTGGGTCTTGACGTCCACCATCCCCGTGTTCGAGACGTAGTCGTAAAGGCCGGAAAAATCCGTGCCGTTGCACAAAGGCACCCAACCGGAATCGGCCTTGGTCGCGGAGGTCGGCTGCCCCGAAGCGACTTCGGCAAGGGCCAGGATCACCGTCAGGACGAGTCCTCTCACGGCAATCCCAGCTTGGAGTAAGTCTCGTTGCCGGAACGGATTTCCAGAATGTGCATTCCCTGGGGCAGTTGGCCGCGGGTGAACATGAACTCCTCCGCGCCGAGGCCGGAATGGGAAGCCACGGTCCGGCCCCGCATGTCGGCGATTCGGGCCGTATATGGCACGCCCCTGCCGAAGAAAACCTGCACGCGCATGCCGGCGGCATCGCGATGAACGGCGTAGGGTCCTTCGGCCCCTGCTCCGGCGCGGACGTCCTTCTGCAAGGAGACGGATGTGGCGGGTCCGAAGGCGTTCAGGGTATACCAGGCTTCCGTGCCCCATAGTGTTTCGCTCTGCTCGGACTTGATGGCATCGGCCCAGCGCAGGTAGTAGATCCAGTGCAGGGTCAGGCTCGGAACGGTGATGAGTACCTTGCTGCGATCGGTCTGCACCGTGGCCGAAGTGACCGATACAGAGCCGAAGCCGGCGCGGCAGCAACCGTAATCGTCGGAGATCTTGTCCCACCATTTCTGCATAGTGAGATGCTGAGTCACGTTGGCCCCCAGGCTCGCGGCCAGCGGCTTGGTGAACTGGACTTCGAAGGTGGTTGAACTCATGCTCCGAACAGCCAGGATATCGAACGGCGTGACTCCGGTCAGCTTCATGCGATCGAGGCCCACGTTGGTCATGCGGCCCCAGCCCGCGCCCGAAGCCCCGTTCCCGCCCGCGTACACGTGTCCATCCGGACCCAATTTCATATTGAACACGGCCTTTCCCTCGAATACCGTGTTGGACGTGAAGTGGAAGGCCGCTCCCTGCCATTCGCCGTCCGGGGTCTTTTCCACGAATACGCGCACCATCTCGCCGTTGGGCTCTTTGTCGCATTCCGGAATCAGAAGCTGCCCGGCGTACGGCCCGGTAGCGAGGCCCACGGGATTGCCCGGGCTGCGCATTAGGCCCAGAGGCCCGGCCCCGGCCTTGGACGTGTTCTTGAACGGAATATTGACGGAGAAAGGCGTCGCGATGCCGGCCATCTGGTCAGGGCTGGAGTACGGGGACGGATTGGAGCGCGGGGTCGATGCCGCCGCGGGCTGGAACATGACCGGGGGATTGACGGGACGTCCGTAGAAACGCCCGGCCTTCGGGATATAAAGGGCATGGGACACGCGGTAACCGCCTTGCGTCTCCGTGGCCCAAACGTTCCCGAAAGCCATGTCGATGCCCCCGGGTACGCGCATGCCTGCCGTGTACACCTCAAGTTGGCCGTCGCTCTTCCGGATGCGCAGCGTCCCGTTCTGGCGGCCTGCGGGCTGTGGATCGATGGCCGTGCCGCTGCCGATGGTGGGATCGCCATAGATGCCGTAGAACCAGGTCCCGTCGAAGGCCAGGCCCACGGCGTATTCCTTCTCGTTGATGGATTTGGTCCAGTCATAGGCGATGGCGCGGTATTCATCCGCTTTGCCATCTGCGTCCAGATCGAGGAGCAGGGTCAACTGATCCTTTTCCAGTACGTAAATCGAATCGTTCACCACCTTGAGGCCCAGGACTTCGGCGAGTCCCGTGGCGAACTTGGTGACCGTCGCCGTTTTCGGAGTGGCCCCGGCGATCGCGTTGCTTATAATGAAGACCTCGTAAGGATCCTTCCAACTCGCCACGACAAGGCGGCCGTCGGACATCCAGTCCATGCCTCCTTCGGGCCAGTTCATGGCCGAAGGCCGGATCTGTTCGATCGAATAGGCGGGATTGATGCCGGTGATGTTCTGGCGGTCGCCCGGGCGTTGTGCCGCGGCCAATGAAACCAGGGCCAGTGGAAGGAAGGCGAGTGCGGCGGAGCGTTGCATATTCTTCATGTCCATCCCCTACCACGAACCGGTCAGCACGGTCTGGCCATTGGAAGTTTGCGTCATTACGCCGCTCGTCAAGGTAGCGGTTCCGGAGGTGACCGACCAGGCAGCGGCCGCGCCGCCCGGGTGCGCCATCCGCACCTGGTGGCCTGTGGGTATCCCGGAAAAGTCGAAGGTCCGCACCAGACTGGTTTTCCCTCCCGCCTCGGAATATTCGGGGGATTCGCTCACGGTAATTTCGCTTTTGTCGGCAAGGATAAGCGAGTAGTTCAAGGTCAGCGCGGTTCCTTTCACAACGTATCCCCGGTATCGCATCTGGGCAGCCACTTCGGTAGCGCCGTTCGCTACCGACCAATTCTTGTAATCGGTCGGCTGCTTGGGCCACTTGGTGTAGTAGGTGTTGATATCGGCGGGCTTGGTGTAGCTGGCGAAGAACTCACCGACCTTGTCACGGAAATAATCCGTGCCGGCGGGCACGTAAAGATGCGGAAAATGCGGATCGCCGTTGAACCAATAGCCCGGCGAAACGCTGGGAGAAGCGCTCTTCAGGGAGCCCCCGTTCGCCCCGCCCTTCCAAGCCTGGTATAATACGCCCTGCGGGAGATCGTACAGCACCCACATATTCGCGTTCAGCCCGACATAGAGCTGCCGCGACCTTTCCGTAGTCATCACCTTGCCGAACCAATAGGTGCTCGGCCGCGCGACCTGGGCCATGGCCTGGTTGGAGGCCAAGGCCATGGTCAAAGCCAATACGGAAAATGTCATCCTAATCATCTGCTATCCTTTCAACAATGCCCTTCAGGGCAGGAACCGCACTTGCAGAATCCCTTTGTCCAACCCCACCGGAAGCCGCGCGCCGTTTTCGCCCTCGTTTTCGCCCTCGTTTTCGCCCCCGTTTTCGCCCCGGAAGGACCAGAGTCGACGACCTTGCAGATTGCGCACCTCAAAACCGGTAAACCCCTTGGGAATCGTGACCCAGGATCCCGGGCCCGCGTTCGACAGCAGCCGGCTGGATGCCGGAAGCTCGGGAAGTCCGGGCCCGCGGGAGGCGATGGCGGTGGTGCCGGGCGTAAGTTGGGCATGATACAGCCGGTAGATTTCATGGAACATCTTTTGGCCCGGCGGAAGCGGGTTGGTCGTGCCGCCGATGGAACCGCTGAAATGCCAGCTCACCATGCTCGCGTAAAGGTTCCCGTAGGAATCCTCGGCGATGTTCACGATGCCGTTATGGCCGTCGTTGTTGGTGGTGATGGAAGTGGGTGACTGGCCCACCAGGATGGGGGCGGAACCTTCCTTGATGGCCCAGAACTGGTTCCGCCACACGTCGGTGACGAAGTGATAGCCGTAGAAAGGGGAAGCTTGGCTGCCACGGAAGGCGGGACCTACAACGATGCAATTGATTGCCTGGGATCCGTTATGCGAGAAGGCCCACGTTGGGGCGGCCAGGCCGCTGCAAGTCATGCCTTTGGCGCTGAATCCGGAAGGGCAGGCGCCCTGTACGCCGTAGCCGTTCGCCGAAGGCTCCGAATTGCCGCCATCGGCCCAGCCGTAATTCTTTCCCGGCTGCACCAGATTGATTTCCTCGAAGAGATCCTGGCCCACATCACCCGCCCAAAGCTTTCCGGTGAGGAAATCGAAGGACATGCTCCATACGTTGCGGAAGCCCCAAGCGTAGATCTCCTTTTTCACGTTGGCATTGGTGCTCTTGGCGAAGGGATTGTCCGCGGGGATAGAGTACATCTTGCCGCCGCTGGGATGATCCACGTCGATGCGCAAAACCTTGCGGGCCACGGTGGTGGTGTCCCAGCCGTCCTCGGAGTATACCGATGTGCCGATGTAGACGTAGCCGTCGGGGCCGAATGCGAAGGATGAGACTCCGTAGGAGGGCTCATGGTAGAAGCTGAAAATCGTGGTGTCGCGCGTGGCCGTCTTGTAGTCGGCCCCCAAGGTCCACCGTTCCAGATTGACGTATCCATCGGTGCGCATCTCGTCCGAAGGCTTGGTATTGTATCCGAAGTACATGATGTAGAAGTAGCGGTTCTGCCGGAAGTTGGGGCTGAAAGCCGTGGACCACATCCCCATTTCGCTGCGCAGATTATGCTTTACCTTGGTTTTGATGTCGAGGATCGTCCCCTTGGAATAGCTTTTGATCTGTCCCTGGGTGTAGGTTTTGGCGGTATCCGGATACAGCCAATACACCGCGCCCATCTGGTCGGTCACAAAGAAATGCTCCGGTTTGCCCGGCACCTCGGCCATACCCACGGTTCGCACCTCGTCTTTAACGAAGCTCACTACGGCTGGATCATAAAAGGGAACCAAGGTAACGCCCGTCGGTAGCTGGGCGGAAACTGGTCCCCCTAGGGTGGCCGCCAGGCAAAGCGCGCCGCAAGCCAGTTTCGCGAGTCCGGAAACGACTCGGCGATTAAAATCATGCATTCGTATCCCCCAAAACGAAAAACTTCCGGAATCCTTGCGCCTGATTCATCAATATCTGATTCAAGCGGACCCGCCTCAAGCCTTATAACCTTAAGCCTTTAAGCCTTTTAGTAAACGAACCCGTCACAAGCGGGAAGCCAGGCGGGCGGGAAACTCCACCTGCAATGCGCCGTCGGTTGCCTTCCGCTTGGGGTATGCTTAAGCAGAACTTAGCACCGTTCCGCCGGTGTGGCATGCCAGAACCCAATGAAATTGACGCCCGGATCAGATGCTTTCCGTTGAATCCAATGACAAAATGGGGATACCGAAGCTGTTTACAAACGTAAACGGATTTCTACAGGAAATGCCGTTTTTGAAGGAATTGACTAAGTCCCTTAGTCCGCCCAGCTCAAGGCGTGAACCGGGTTTTCCGCCATTCAGGTGCCCTAAAATGACGTAAATATCCAATTTCTGTTTATTGCTGTAAACACCGATTAGTGTGGATTAGTCCCACTGGTATATCGGCCAACTTGCCGAAAATTCTGAAATTTTACCGTTTCGCACTCTCAACCCCCAGAATTTGCATCCGAGTTCCTTCAGTGTGGATGAATTCCTTTCGCCATAGAATATGCTATGGAAACGCGGCTGCAGTCTGGAGGGGGCGTTTGGGTATGAATGGAAAGAGGCTTGCCAACCATCGAGATAAGATGAAACCGTTCCCGCACAAGCTTTCCGGTTTCGCCCTGGCCGCCTTGACAATCTGTTGCATGGTCTCGGTAGCCGGCGCCGCAAAGTCGTATTACGTTGCGCCCACCGGCGGGGACGGCAATCCCGGAACCAAGGACTCTCCATTTGCCAGCTTGGATAAAGGCCAGGCGGCCGCCCAGCCGGGAGATACCGTCTTCCTGCGCGGGGGGACCTACGATTTCCGCAGCTCCAGCGACGAAATCGGCATCACCTTTAGCAAAAAGGGAACCTCCGGTAGCCCCATCCATTACTTCGCCTTTCCGGGCGAGGTGCCCGTGCTGGACTTCAAGAACATGACCGCGGCCAAGCGCATCAAAGGCGTGCTGGTCAAGGCGGATTGGCTGCACCTGAAGGGCATCGAGATGAAGAACATTCAGCAATCGGCATCCTTGAAGGCGCATGAGAATTGGTGCCTGTATCTCGATCCCGGGAACAACAACATTTTCGAGAATCTGAATATCCATCATAACATGGGCCCCGGCGTCTTCGTGATGTCGGGCGGCAACAATCTGTTCCTCAATTGCGATTCCCACGACAATTACGACGCCTATTCCTATTCCAACGGCTCCCTCGATGCCGGCCAGAACGCGGACGGGTTCGGCGTGCACGTACGGGAGGCATCCAGCACCGGGAACGTATTCCGCGGCTGCAGAGCCTGGTTCAACGCCGACGACGGCTGGGACTTCATCAATTGCTTCGCGGCGGTGACGGTGGAGAATTGCTGGGCCTGGGGCAGCGGTTATAAAGCGGACACCAATCCCCCCCAGAGCGCCGGCAACGGCAACGGCTTCAAAGTGGGCGGCTTCGGGAACCCCCCTTCCAAGGTGCCGCCCCAGATTCCCCAGCACACGATACGCTACTGCCTCGGGTTCAATAACCGGGCGGCGGGGTTCTATCAGAACCACCACCCCATCTCCAACTACTATTACAACAATACCTCCTTCAATAACAAATCGGCCAACTACAACCTGCTGGGTTATAAGGGCGGGGACGCCAGCATGGGCATCCTTCGCAACAACATTGCCTACAAGGGCACGGCCCTCTCGAA
Organism: Fibrobacteria bacterium; assembly: GCA_039917895.1. Classification (GTDB taxonomy): domain Bacteria; phylum Fibrobacterota; class Fibrobacteria; order UBA11236; family UBA11236; genus Chersky-265. Next base: position 6,375 of record JBDSIO010000379.1, read on the forward strand.
CGCGACCTCCGGCAGCGGGGTCGATGCCTCGGGCAATTCCTGGAACCTGTCCGTGCAAATTTCGGATGCCGACTTCGAGAGTATCGATTCCGCAGGGGTCTACGGGGCCCGCCTGCCGGACGGGAGCCTTCCGAATATCGGATTCATGAAGCTCAAAAAGGGAAGCGACCTGATCGATAAGGGTACGGATCTCAAGCTGGGCCCCTTCGTGGGATCGGCCCCGGACCTGGGAGCTTTTGAATTCGGCGCATTATCCACGCCCGTGTTCCGGCCCGGAGCCCCTCGCAAAGCGTCGCTTACGGTTCTCCTCGGGGTCGATGACGGGCGCGATCTCGTCGGACGGCTCCTCCATGACCGGGCGCGCGTCCAACTTCATTTCCACTGAGCCGGTATACCTACCCTTTAGCTGCCATTAATAGCCTTTAACGGCCTTTAACGGTCATAAGCGGCCTTTACCGGATTTCCATAAGGCAATTGGTTCCAAGCAGCCACGCCTTGATACGGGTATATTCATGAGGCCACCAAAAATCCGGTTTGACCCCATTCGGGTTGGTCGAGGAGATACGTCGATGTCAGTACTATTCCACCAGCAGGGTTCGGTTTCTTCCAGCCGTCCCGTTACCGTGTTTTGCATCCTGATGGCCGCCGGATTCGCCGCCGCGCAGCACTCAGCCGTCATTACGCTCCCGGACTCAATCATGGAACCGGGCGTCAAAGTAACCTGGGTGAAGAAGGTTCCTTTTTATTGCGAAGGCCCGGCCACGGATGGGAGCACCCTCGTCTATTTCACCGAGCAGCACTCCAGTACGGATCCGAACTGGCCTATCTGGAAGCTGGACATCTCCAACCCGAGCGACACGGGAACGCGCTGGGTCCTGGCCGGGCAGAACAACGGCCTGTTCGTGGATGCCAAGGGCATGGTGTATTCGCCGCAGAGCGGCAAGGTCGTCCGGCTCAAGAAGGACGGCAGCGTGGACGCCACCGTGGCGGCCAGCGGGGGCAGCGCCGCCTTCAAGCAGGCCAACGACCTGAGCGTGGGCAAGAACGGAGCCATCTACTTCACCGACCACGGTACTTCCTTGTTTTACATCGACCCGGCGGGCCAGCTCAAGACGGTGGCCACGGGCTTGTCGGATGCCAATGGGGTGGAATGGATCGAAGAGCAGAACGCGGTATATGTCATGGAGACGTCATTGTCCCAGATCAGCAAATTCGACGCGGGTGCCAATGGCGCCCTGACGCAGAAGGTGAAGTTCGCCGGTATTTCCGCACCGGACGGTGGCGACTTCGACATCCACGGCAACCTCTATGTAGGCAGTTACCGGGAAGGCGCGGTGCACGTTTTCAACACCACTGGCCAGGACGTCGGCAAAATCGCTTTCAAGATGGACGCAGGTCAATACAACCCAACCCCAGGCGACGCGGGCAATATCGACAATTGCCATTTCGGGGGACCGGAAAACAAGACCCTGTTCTGCACCGGAGACGGCGGCCTGTTCAGCATCCGGCTGAAGATTCCCGGCCGCGCTTGGCCCGCGGCGGGGACCACCGCTATCGGCTCCTGGCCGCGCTTCGCTCCGAAAGCCGTAGGGAAACCGGGAAGCTACCGCATCGACGGCCGTTATTGGCTGGATGGATTCGAGGGGAAGATTCCGGCAGCAGCGCGGCCCGCGCTTCCCATCCTGGACGCCAGGCGCTGAGAAACGCTATCGAAGCCGATTATGTGGCCGCTAGGCGCTGCCACATAATTCAACCGCTGCCCATAAATCCATGCCACAGAAGCGATGGATGGAAAGGATGGAACTCAGGAACGGGAACCCTGAGTCCATCGGTATCGGATTGGAGTTAGGATCCCGGGAATCTAATCCAAGAGGATCCCGCAGACTAGAACTTGATCTGCATTTGGGCGAACAGGGTGGGGAGAAATCGATTGTCCTTGGCGGCGAAGACGCCGTTCCCCTTGCCCGAGGTGGTTTCCTCGATCAAGTTCACCTGCCAGCGGGTCCACTGGTTCATCCAGTAGTTGAGGCCCAGGGTGTAGGACATCAACATGGCCCCGCTTACTTCGGATTTCAAGGAAGGGCCGGGCACGTTATCCGCGGAAAGGGTTGAATACTCCACCCGCACCAAGGGCTGGATGCCGCCATCGGCTTCACTGCCCTTGACCCACATCCCGGCCTGGACATAACCGCCATGCATACTGGCATTGGTGTCCGGGAACATGGCCATAAGCCATTCCGCGTCCAATCCGATTTTGGCTACCGTGCCATGCAGATCCACGTCGATGGCCTGGCGGATCCCTTGCACCCGGATGGTATCATAGGCCGCGCCCGAATAGCTGCGCAAGGTCAGGGTCTGCCCGACTTCTGTCGCATAATCAAGGCCCAACCCGGCACGGAAGACTTTACTCGGCGTGAATTCAAGGCGGCCGATATAATCCTTGTCCGCATTGTTGTCTTTGACGTTTCCGGTTTGCGAGGCGGTATTGGTGCCGTTATTGATGCTCAGGTAATACTTGAACATTTTCCCCGCATCGACGGTGCCGAAGAGCATGGCGCCATTCTGGGCGTCCAGTGCCGGCAGTCCGATGAAGGCGTTGAGGGCTTGGAAGCGCTCAACGGTCTCCAGAGCCCGCGAAGAACGCATGTTCTCGGCGCTGAAGGGCTGAATGAACTTGCCAAGACGGAAGTTCAGATGGTCCCGGATCAAAGCCGCCTGAGAATACCCTTCCACCAGGGAGGTGCCGCCCGGGGGACCCGCGTCGAATTCGAAGAACAGGGTGTAGAGGCTGTCGAATTCGGCCTTGAAATCGGCCCGGGCCCGACGCACGAAGAAGCTCGGGACCTTATAAGGTTGCCGATTGGACTCGGCGGTGGCGATGAAGGTGGGCTGGGCATATCCCATGAGGCGCACGACGGCGCGTCCGTCCTCGCTCTTGATAAAAGCGCCTCCCCCCTTGGCCGTGACTCCGGCCTGGGGGGCCATCCCGGCGACAGGGGAATTCATTTTGGCGGTATCGGCGGGGGATTGCGCGAAAGCCGAAGCCCACGAAACGAGCACGGCGAGGGCGAAAACATGCGTAGGACCTTTTTTCATTGGTTTTCCATTCGGATTAAGGTTGTAAAGGTGCTCATTGATGACGCTATCTACCTTGATCATTCGGCCCCCACTCCCAGGAAGCTGCGGACCTTCTCCTCTTCGAACATCTCTTCCACCTTGGGCTCGGTTTTGAGCAGCCATAACCTTATGCCCACGATGAAATCGCCGGCCATGGAAAAGAGCCCCGGATTCTCGGAGCTCGCATTCCTTGCGCAGCAGGACCCAAGGTAGTATTCTTCAACGTGGTTCCTTATTTACCCCGTTTCTTTGCAGAAATCATCACCCGTGTTTACGCCTGTAAACGCAATTTCAATTCCCGAAACTCCGAGACAGGGCAGAAACCGCAGAAGATCCAAAAACTCCGCATTCGGAGGTCTGCGTTCGGATGCCGAAAATTTCCGCCGACAGAAATAACCACACTAATGGCGCGAGTGATGGTGCGAGTGCGAATGACGGCCCGCAAACCGGATCGGGAAGCTTCCGCTAATCCACGGACACGATCCGTTGGAAGGGCTTTCCTCTTCCAGTAGACTTAAGGATGAATAGGCCGCTCCTTGATCCGGCTTCCCAGTCCCACGCCCCATTGGATACCGGCGCGGAAGACGCCACGTATCCGCCCGAGATGCCGTAGAGGCCATAGGACTCTCCCGGAGTCAGACCCTGGAAGCGGACGCGGCCTCCTTCGCGTCGCATCCGGAACGGGCCTCCGGGGCTGCGCTGAGCGGCGAGTCGCGAGCTGGATCCCGGCGTGAAGAAAACATGGTCCTTGTCCTCCCAGCCGCTATAGATGGACCAGTTGTAAAGCCTGCGGTTCTGGGGAAGGGCCGCCTGCCTCGGCGGCGCCGCGAGGTCGCAGCCGCCATTGGCGAAGATCCAGGCGGTGCTGGCACTGTAGACCACTACCTCTTCTTTCTCGTCCCCGCAGAGATCGGCGTGAATGAGGAAATCAATGTTGCTGCCGGGGTGGGGGAAGGTGGCTACCGGGTTTCCGTCGCCATCGTAAATGGTCGGAGGTTTGGAGGTCCGCCGGTAGGTGAGGATCTGGTCCTTTCCCGTTCCGTCCCAATTGGTGATCCGCTCGCTTACCGAAACCCAACCGTAGTCGCTCCCGGTGCGTTTCTCTTTCCAGATGAGCTCGCCAGTCGAGGAGGTGAGGATATTGGCGTCCCGTCCCGTCCCGGTGCGGGGCCCGATGCGCTCCAGCAATATTACTTCCTTGCCGGCATGCTTGGCGGAGAAATCCCCGATGGCGATTTGCTGGATGCCCTGGCCGTCCGGCTCGGTATGGCTCTCCCGCCACCGCTCCTTTCCGTCGCTGCCATAGAGGGCTCCCACCTGGCTGGCCATGGCGATTTCCAGGCCGTTGGCGGGGTTGCCGTCGATATCGCCGACAGAGGCGGCATCGATATGCATGGTCAAGCCGCTGGCCTTCCATTTGACCTTCCCATCATGGTCCAGCAGTTGCCAGCCCGAGAGATACTCATCCATGGAATCGGCGTCGGCGTTGAAGGCATAGCCGTAATGGGCCAGGTTATCGCCGCCTTGCTGGTTATAGGTCCATAACACTTTGCCGTCCCGGCCGTCGATTCCCCAGACCTGGGTGTAGCGGGTCTTGACGATGAAGTCCTGCGGCCAAGGGGTGCCGCGCAGATTCGCGATGAGGATGCAATCGTTGGAACCGGAAGGACCGGTGGCGGACTTGCCTTGGGGCAGCGGGATGGTCCGGACGGGTTTGCCGTCGCGCCCGCCCAGGACCGTCAGTTCCTTGGAACTGAATGCGGCGATGACCTCGGATTTCCCGTCGCCATCGAGGTCGTAGACCTGGAGGGGTATATCCGAGCCGGAGGAATGGCTGGTGGGGTTGGTTTCCCCGGGGCGCATATATTCCCACAGTTTCGTTCCCGTCAGGGTGAAGGCCGTCACCCGCGTCACCTCCATCGGCGTGTGGGCATCGGGCTGGGGTATGGGTTGGCCCATCACGAATTCCAGCTTGCCGTCGCCGTCCAGGTCGCCAAGACGAAGCCCGGGGGCCCCGCCCGCGCTGCCAAAGCTTACGGTCGCGACGAGTTTCCCTCCGCCGGTGGGCTCTTGCGCGGCGGCGGGAACGACGGCAAGGTACGCCAGCAGGATGACTAGCGCGGGCATAGTAACTTGCGTGTTTCGCCCGCGCGCGGAAAGCGCGTGGTCATGGCGGTTGATTCGTGACGCTTGCATCATCATCGGGGTTTTCCCTCCCTTGGAGTCATTCCATTGAACTTCGGTCCCGGCCGCGGGCCGGCCCGGCCGGCAGCGTCGCGAAGGGACGCCTTACCTTTCCGGGAGACTGCCGCCCGGCTTACCGGCGCAACAGCAGTGACTCCGCCCTTGAAGGAGGCGCGCCATGCGGCTGGTGCTTCGGGCATGACGATGGATTCGCGGGCGGCCGTGGACGCAGGCTTGACGTTGGCTTCGGACCATCCGAGAAAGGTCTCCCCCGACTTGGGGATGGCCTTGAGCGTAATCGGGGCCTTGGGGGGATAATTGCCGCTGCGGGTCACCATACCGGCCGAGGTCTTGTCCGAAACCACTGTAAGGGGAATGAGAGGCGCCAGGTTGGAGGCGAGCCCTTGTACTGAGGTATCCGCGGAGAGCTCCTTGATGCCCTCCGCCACCAGGCGGGCCATTTCGAGGGCGCCCATATCCTGGAAATGGGTGCCGTCCGACTTGCCGCTTGCATAGTTGGGGTATTCCCCCGACAGCAAGGTCATGAACAGGAAACGCGTGATGTAGTCCTGGCCGAGCGACTGGAAAAGGTCCGCGGACTTTTTTTCCAGATCGACGAATGGGACCTTACTGACCTGCGCCACCCTCAGCATGGCGGCCCGGTAGTCGTTGACGCCTTCCGTGAACACCCGGCGCAAGGTCGCGCCGTTCCAGGCATTCATGTTCATGGGCGAGACCAGGATGGGTATCGCCCCTTTGGCGCGGGCCTCGTCCACGTATTGGGTCAGGTAGCGCCGGTATTGCGCGGTGTCGGCATGGCGCTCCGCCACGGTACCGCGATCGTTGTGGCCGAACTGGATGAGCAGATAATCCCCCTGCCCCAACTCGGCCTTGACCGAGGTCCAGTGGCCATCCTCGATGAAGCTGCGGGTGCTGCGCCCGCCGATGGCCCGGTTGTTCACCGTCACCGACCCGTCGGCGAAGAAAGATCCGATTAATTGGCCCCATCCCGTCATGGGCGCCTCGGAGGCCTTGTAGTTGGAAACGGTTGAATCCCCGATAATGAACAGGCGGACACTGGCCGCCGCGGGGGCGAAGGCGGTAGCCGCCCCGGCCAATATGCCGGCTACCAGGATAACGGTTGTTTTCATGACGTGACGCCACTCCAGCGAGTTTTCGGTTGCTTCACGTGCTAATCTAGGCCTGACCGGTTGCTTGTGCCATAGGGGATTTCACGCCGGACGCTGCGTTCGATCGCCAGGATGGCCTTATTTGGAAAGATTGGACATATTTCCAGCGTTTAGAGGTGTAATCAGACGTTTACGGGCGTAAACGGATTATTGCCGAAATCGCGATAGAAAGCGGTAGTATGGGCTGTGGAAATCCTGAGATTGGCATAGATTGGAAGCGGCCGGTTCCATGAATCCATTGTACGAATATTCCGACTATCGACTTTTCATAAAGCACTACTATGAAGAGCGCAAGGCGGAGAATCCCGCCTTCTCGTTCCGTTATCTCTCGCAGAAGGCCGGCATCAATTCCGCGCCCTTCTTCAAGTTCCTTATTGAAGGAAAGCGGAATCTCACCCAGGAGACCTTGATCAAGGTGGCGGCCGCCTTGAAGCTGGACGAGCAAGGCCGGGAATATTTCGAGCACCTTGTATTCTTCAACCAGGCCAAGACCGTCAAGGACAAGAACCTGTTCTTCAGCAAGCTGATCGCCTTGCAGAAAGCGCGTAATACGCTCCACATCGGCAGCGAAAAGTACGAGTATTTTTCGGAATGGTATCATTGCGCCATCCGTGAACTCGTGACACTGGTGGATTTCCGGGAAGATTATGCCAAGCTGGGCAACTCCTTGCGGCCCGCCCTGAGCGCGGTCAAGGCGCAGGATTCCGTCGACCTATTGCTGCGGCTCGGATTCCTGAAGCAGGTGGGCGGGAAATTCGTCCAGGCTGAGCCATTGCTCACCACCGGATACGGGATCGAAGACTACCAGATCATCAAGTTCCAGATCAAGATGATGCGCATGGCCATCGAGGCATTCGATCGGAGCAATGCCGCCGAACGTTCCATGTCTTCCCTGACCTTCAGCCTCTCCCGCGAGACCTATAATACAATCGTCAAGGAAATGCGGGCGTTTCGGGCAAAGATCATGGAATTGGTGGGGAAAGACGAGTCCCCGGAAATGGTGTATCATCTCAATATCGGCTTGTTCCCGATGAGCAAACCCCCCCAGAAAGCCGGGCGTTCTTGATGCGCAAAGGCTTTCCCGTCCTACTCCTGCTCGTGCTTCTGACCGCCATCCTTTGGGGGTGCTTCGGCGGGGCCACGGAAACTGAAACCGGAACCGCCCAGCTCACCGGAGAAGTGAAACAGCCCGATGGCCGCCCCGCGGTGGGCGCGCGCGTCCGCCTGCGTCCGAGCGATTTCGAGGCTGGCGAACTTCCGGAACCTCTCGCCGACGGGATTAGCCAAGGGGATACCGTAACCGATGCCACCGGCCGATTCGGCTTCAAGGAGGTTAAGGCCGGGGAATACGAGGTGGAAACCGTTTATTCGCAAATCTATGGGAGCGCGGTCAAGTGCATCGTCTCGGCCGGAGCCAAACGCACCAAACTGGAGCCCTTGACCGTAGAGCGTATCCTGACAGTCACCGGACGGGTGCGGTTTTCCGACGGCTCCACAGGCCCGGCAAAGGTGCACGTGCTGGGCACCGAGCATTGGGCCGTGGCGGATTCCGTCACCGGCGATTTCACCTTGATCGACATGCCGCGGGGGATTTTCGATGTCAGCGTATCCACTCCGCTGCCGTTTTTCGCCGCCAAGAATTTCCCCGGCAAAGTGGTGCAAGGAACCGCCACCGTCGCCATCGGGGATTTGGTCCTTGATAAAGGCGCCAAGCAGGAATTCACCAGGGTCGACGGCAAGCTCGCCTTGGTCGGGATCGATGGCAGCAACCCCGTCCTCTATGACAACGATTATTGCACGAATACCTGGGACAACGAAATCATCTGGGCCATGGCCAGCCGCGGCAGCATGAATCTGCGCGGCAATCTCATCACCGTGATACCCCGGGAAGCGCAGCCCTTGCCATCGGAGGATATTTCCAGTTGGATCGGGGAGGCGCGCCGGTGCCGGTTGGCCGGCATGAGGAATATCCCGGAGCCGATGCTGGGCGCGACCCGAAAGTTGGCCTTGCCCCCGAGCGGCCGGTGGCAGGATATCGTTCCCGAATCCAATCCCGGCATCGCCCTGCTCGTCGCAGAGGCGCGGAAGGCCACCGCCGCTAAGCCCCTGATCGTATTGTCGGGAAGCTCGCTCACCACGGTCGCCCAAGCCGTGCTGCTGGACCCCTACATCGCCGACAAGATGGTGGTTTTCGGGGTTTACAACCAATCCCCGAATGCCAGGGACTCCCTCGCTTCCTACTTGGTGGCCAAGCATTGCCGGTTCGTGGAATGGGGCCGCGATTACTACTGGTCCGGACCAGCCCCTTCGGCAGCGCCGCTTCCGGGAAATTGGCTGGGGCAGGAACTGGCGATGAACCGGGACACTTCATCGGGGCCGGTGCAATTCTTCGCCGATTACTCCGCCTTGGCCTTCCTCACCGACCAGCGAGTGTGGAAGTCCGCCCGAGGCGCCAAGGTATCGGCTCCGCCCCTGAACACGTCCTTCGACACCTCCGGCGCCTCCGACTTCATCGACATCCCCAAGGAGGCCAATGATTGGGCGCTGATGGACAAGGTGTTCTTCGCAACCCTGGCGGACTCGGGCGCCTATCATCCCTGGCCGGTGCCGGGAACCATCGCGGGGGTTTCCTTCCGGTCCATGTCCGGCATCAAGCTGGATTCCATTGCCGCGGAAGGGGAAATCGTGGCGGGAATCAGTCCATCCGATTGGATGGAGTTCGCGGTGGAAGTCGCCGCCGAAGGGGACTACGATCTGATTGTGCGCTACCAATGCGATGCCCAGGCCCAGGTCCGCATCGGCGGTCAGGACTCTGCTTCTCAGGCCAATCTGCAACTGCCTTCAGGCTCCGTTTGGACCACGGCTCAAGAGCGTATCCATCTAAAGCAGGGAACTCAAACCATACGCATTTCCACTTCGAAAGGAGCCTGGAAACTGAGCCAAATACGTTTGAACCCGAGGGCTTGACCGGCTGATCCGCCTCCATCCTCCCGTGTGAACGGAAAAAATCAATCCGATGGCGCCGAGCGTTCTGACCCGGAAGACACCGATGTAACGGTCGCCGGGTGCGAGGCCTTAGGGAGCAAACGGCGCGTCCATCTCCCGAGCAGGTCGAAGAAGTAGACCGGTCTTCCGGGCTTTCCGAACCGTTCGGCAATGGGGATGGCGGCCGCGCCCGTCCCTACCGCGAAGAACATGGTATCCGCCGGCGCACCGATGTCGTGGATGCGCAAACCGGAGTTGGATCCGTCATACCATTTGAGGCTTGGGATGGTGTGGTCGGAAACCTCCGCATGGGTGCCGGCATGGAACAAGTCCGAGGCCGCGCTCCCCGGTACGGGCCACTGGGCCGAAGTCATTTTATTGTCCCCATCCGCTTCCACGACCGCCAAGCCGCGGCTGCCGGCGGAACTATTGCCTCCCCGGGACCTGTCGAAGTGGTACAACACAATGCCCCGTCCGCGGATATTGCTCCAGCGCCCGGTATTGACGACATTGGACCAGAAATACATCTCCTCGGGCTTGGCCGGATTCACGTAACGATATCCCTGGTTCCTCACGGGGGCATTGAAACCGACGGACATCCCGGCGGTGACGGTCACGGTGGGAATCCACCCCTGGTCGGCCCGGTAGAAATCGTTGATGGCCTGCGGATTGGCATCGCTCATGCGATTGCCCATCATGCACCAGTCCCCGAACCAGTAGAGGTCGGGCCAGCCGAACACCATATGGCCGGTCTCGTGGGCGAACACGTACAGGGCGAGGTTGTCGCTCATGTCGCTCATATTGTAACGGCCCAGCTTCACGCCGTCCTTGCTCAGGCCCACGGTGCTCGAGTGCGGCCACAATTTTCCGGCATCCCTGCCCTCCGGCCTTCCCGCATACACGAAGCTGATGGACTCGGTGGTCCCGTTCTTGTCATTGTCGTACTTGGAGAAATCCATTCCTTGGGCGTCGAAATACTCGATCAGCTCGTTGACGAGCTCGGAGGCGCTGGTTTCTTCATAGTAGGCCTTGGTTTTCTTGGCACGGTAATAACCCGCCACATCGTTACGCAGGTCCACTTGGCCGTTGGAAACCTCCAGGTAATAATCCCGTACCGAGCCCTTGGCGCTTCCCATGACGTACCCGGGCTTGTTCAGCCAGTCGTCGACCTGCACCCGGGTGAATATCGCGGGAGAATCGCTGAAGTCCACGATCATGGTAAGTCCGTAGACGATGCCCTTTGGAGATGGGTAGTATCCCGACGGCGCGGGAGCGGATCCGGCGCTGCTTTTTCCAAGGGCGGTAAGGAACTGGTCGGGCCATTCGGCCACTTCACGCCCTTCCCAAATGATGGTCGCATGGATAGGCGTAGCCAGAGCGACCACGAACAGAACGCATCCCAGTTCGCAAGCGCGAAGTTTCAGGAGCTTGCCCACCGCAGCCGAGGCGGCCAAGGCGGCCGAGCGGCGAGGCAGCTGATTTCCAACCCGGTATATTCGAAGCATGGCGGTCCTACTGAACAGAATATAGCGCCATGCCGCAACCGGCGCCTCGTAGGCCGGATATCGGCGACCGCCGGTCGGGAAGGTGCTGCCCATCAAGGACGCTATTCCTCAAAAAACGGGTTTACCGAATCATTTGCCGCAAATTGTGTCCCGCAAATGGCCCTTCGCCCCCGCGAAGTTGGCAGGATGATGGATTCCGTGCGCTTTTCCAGGAATTGGGTGAGATTATAGAGAGTGCCTTAATCAAAGCGAATGCCACCTTCCGTGCGATTGGAAAACTCAGAGCGTAAAATCCGAAAGGACATCGTCATGCATAAAGCAACTTTGAGAAAAGTTTACATCCAACACCTTGCCGCGATGGCTTGGTTGTTTGGGTCCGCCGGAGCCGCCCATGCCGTTTTGCCCGAGACCGTCAATCCGGGCCTCAAAGTGGTGAGCCTGCGTCCGGACAACAATTTCCAGCCCATGGTGACCGGGCTGGGTTTCCTCTCGGACGGACGCCTGGTCGTCTCGCATTGGGGCGGCCTGCACAACGACGTGGACAAGCTCCAGACTGCCGGGAAAATCTATATCATGTCGGGCGTGACAGGGGACGCTCCTTCACCGGTCGTTTCGACCTACGCCCAATCCCTTGAAGATCCCACGGGCATGCTGGTTAAGGACGACAAGATCTTCGTTACGGGCGGACAGAAGCTCATCGAGCTGCCCGATGCCAATAAGGACGGCAAAGCCGACCCTGCCAGGGTCATCTGCACGTTACCTGGAACCCATGCGCGGCACGAGTTCCTTTTCGGTCTCGTCTTCAAGGATGGCAAATTCTGGATGAACGCATCCTCGGGCAAGGACGTAGGCGGCAGCCTTCCCGCGTGGGGACAAAAGAATCCCAACCGCGGCACCACCCTGGCCGTCGATCCCACAACCGGGACCTTCGAGGTCTTTTCGATGGGCCTGCGCGAGCCCAATGGCATGGGAATCGGCCCCGAGGAGGATCTGTTCGTGCCCGACGTGCAAGGCAACTTTCTCCCCGCCAACAAGCTCATCAATATCCGCAAGGACCGTTTCTACGGATTCAAGCATGAGCCCGCCGAGACCTGGGACAACCAGAAGGAATATCCGCCCGTGGTGTACCTGCCCCAGGGTGATGTCGCCCAGGCACTCGGCAATCCCCTGCTCATCCGTCAAGGGGATCTGCCGGGCGATCGCTTCGTGGGCCAGATGCTGCTGGGCGATGCCGTCAACGGCGGCATCCGCCGCATTTTCGTCGAAAGGGTCGCCGGGGAATGGCAAGGCTCGGTCTTCAGCTTCACCGGCGGACTGGAGGCCGGCCCCAATCGCCTGATATGGGGACCGGATGGATACCTGTACGTGGGCATGTGCGGCCAAGGCGCCCCGGGTTGGGCCTACAAGAAGGACTTCGGCCTGCAAAAGGTCAAGCCCAACGGCACCGATGTCTTCGAAATGGTGGCGGTGCGTTCGCGTGCGGGAGGCCTGGAGATCCAGTTCACGCATGAACCCAATGCCGCCGCGCTGTCCGCCGCCTCTTATACCGTCAGGAGCTGGTATTACGTCCCGACCAGCGCCTATGGCGGCCCGGCCACGGGAACCAACCCCGCCGTTTCCGTGGGCACTCCGCTGTTATCCCCGGACAAGAAGTCGGTGTTCCTTCCCTTGTCGCCCCTGGACGGTCCGTCCGGCGGAAACGGCAGAGTGTATAACATCAAGCTGAAGGGAATCGCCTCCGTCTCGGGCCTTTCCCTTTGGACCCAGGAAACCTGGTACACCATCAATAACATCAGCACCAGCATACCCTTCTTTAAGGGGACGACGAAACTGGCGGCTCCCGCGAACAAGGAGGAGGGCTTCCGCATTCAGGCGCGGGCCGGAAAGCTGGAGCTGGCCGCGAAGCTTGGGGAGATGATCGCCCGCGCGCAGGTGCGCAACATGCGTGGCGCCTTGGTGGCCGACGTTAACAGCGCCGGCGGCACGGTCCTGGAAATCCCGACCGCGGGTTGGACATCAGGCATTTATATCGTGACTATGCGCGCCGGGACGGGCGCCTCTTACCAGCGTGAAATCGCGATCCCGTGAGGTGGCGATTCCATTAATCCGGCCAAAAACCGTACACAAAAAGCCCCCGGCCTCTATTGAGACCGGGGGCTTTATGGTTATGGACCAAGGAAGCCAGCTTGCCGCCCAGGTCAAGGATGTTGGACTTGTATTTCTCCTTCCAGGCATGGAAGCTGGAAAGTTCGCTCCGGGTCCGCGTTTTATGACCTTTCCATTTTTCCCTTGAGGAAATCGATCTCGGTTTTGGAGGTCGTCATGCCGGCGGCGCGTGACAGGTACTCCCGGGCGATATCAGTCTCCCCGATTTGCAAATAATGATCGCCCAAGGTGGCGTGCAGCAGGTAATAGTTCTCCAGTCGGAAATCCGACTTCAACGCGAGCAGTTTCCGGATGGCGGCTTCAGGACCTGAAATCCGGCTCAGGATGACCGCCCGGTTCAGCTCGATGATGGGATTGTCTTTCATCACGGACAGTGCGGCATAATAGCGGTCGATGGCCTCCCAACGGGTGGATTCGAAATCCGCGGCTGAACAATGTTCGGCGGCAATGGCCGCTTCCAGGTGGAATTCGCTGAGCTCCTCCCCTTGCGATGCCTCCCCCAGGAAATGTTGGCCTTGGGCGATGAGGTCCCGGTTCCAGAGGGATCGGTCCTGACGCTGGAAAATCACCAGGGCGCCACGGTCGTCGATGCGGCTGCCGAAACGGGCCGCATGGAAACACATCAAGCCCATCAAGGCCAAAGTCGGGCGGTGCTCGGGATAATGGTCGATGACCAGGCGGCAAAGCCGCATGGCTTCCATGCACAGGTCCTTGCGGATGAGGAATTCCGGGTGGGAAGAGTTATAGCCTTCGTTGAACAGGAGGTAGATGCAGGTATGCACGCTGCGGAAGCGGGATGCCATCGATTCCCCCGCGGGAATTTCCAGGGGCAGATTGCGGCGGCGGAATTCCTGCTTTGCGCGCTGCAGGCGCTTTTCCACGGCATCTTCCTTGGACAGGAGGGCGGAAGCGATTTCCTTCGGGCTGAAGCCGCATAGGATTTTCAGGGCCAGGACCACCCTGCTTTCCGGAGGCAGGATGGGATGGCAGCAGGCAAACATCATGCGAAGCATGGAGTCCCCCACCTGGGCCTCCTGGAAGACCGAGTCGATCTCTTCCGGAGACTCGATCTCATAGGCGATGGCTTCCGCGTGGGCTTCCAGGAAGCGATCGCGCTTGAGGCGGTTCAACACCTTTCGCTTGGCCACGGTCATGACCCAGGCGCTGGGATTTTCGGGGATGGATCCGAAGGACCACCGTGTGAAGGCTTCCAGCAGGGTTTCCTGGACCATGTCCTCGGCAAGCTCCAGGTTGCGCATGCCGAAGACCTTGGTCAGAAGGGCCAGGATGCGCCCCGCCTCATGCCGGAAGAAGTGGTCGAGCGCCCCTACATCTTGCCTAATTTCCGCACCTCGAGCTGGCAGTGATCGAGCAGGGGGCATTCCATGGCGAAGGCTACGGCCTCGTCGTAATCCTTTGCCAAAAGGATCACGTAGCCACCTACGATTTCCTTGCTTTCCAGGAACGGCCCGTCCGTGAGGACGGTTTTCCTGTCCTTGATCAAACGGCCCGTGCCCGGCTCCAGGGGCTGGCCACCCTTGTAACGGCCTGTCGCAGTCATCTTCTCCATCCACGGACGGTAGGCATTCATGCGCTGCTCCATGATTTCGGGGGAGACATTGGAATAATCGTAACCACGGACCACCAGCATGAATTCATCCATTTTCGACTCCATTTTTCAGATTCCGGACCCCACATCGGGCCCTTGTACCTCTATGACAATCGATCCGGGTCCGAATGGACAACAACCTTTCATTCCACCAAGGATGAAGAAAAAGATAGCTCCCGGTCCTGCCGGGGTTTGGAATGGGCTGGCTATATTCTGGTCCGGAGGGATGATTCCATGGCATATAGCGATATCCTTGCCGGCCGGGTCGAGGAGGCCTTGCGCAAGGTCAAGAAGGTCAAGACCAAGAAGATGATGGGCGGCCTCTGCTTCATGGTGAACGACAAGATGGCTCTGGGAGTCACGGGCGAGGATTTGATGGTGCGCCTGGATCCCGATATCCGGGAGAAAGCCCTGAAGAAGAAGGGTTGCCGGGAAATGGATTTCACCGGGCGACCCATGAAGGCTTTCGTCTTCGTGGCCCCGCAGGGGACCAAAACCGACACGGAATTGCAGGGCTGGGTGGATCTCGCCCTTGATTTCAATCCCCGCGCCAAGTCTTCGAAGAAATCCCGTTAAGGTCGATGAACCGGGCTTATCCGGTTCTTTTTGAGGAAAGGGCGCTCAAAGGTTCTCCGAACCGCCGTCGCCAGAATTTCCGCATCCAAGGTAAAGGAACGGAACAACACGCAAATGTCGTAGAAATCCTTCATCCTTGAATTCGTCATGTCGAGAACAACCATGACCTGGAATTTTTCGGCGATTGCAGTATAGGAGGATAAGCGAAGAGGAAAGGGGCATCTAAGGCTCAGCGCAAAATCTGGGCGGAAATCGCATTTAGCGAGCTAAATATAAAAGCCCCCGGTCCTAAGACCGGGGGCTTTATGGTGGAGTCTGGGAGAGTCGAACTCCCGACATCCTGCTTGCAAAGCAGGCGCTCTACCAACTGAGCTAAGACCCCGAAGCGGTAAAGATGCTTTTTTTCAACCCTGGCTGCAACCCGGAACGCGCCAAAAATGCCTGAAATAAACAGGAGGACGCCATCACGCAATGACCTTGGAACTGGCATTGCCCGGTTGCGGCAGGATATAATTAGGGACCGTTCCGTATCTGGAGAACCTGATGGTCAACACTTGGCGCTATGGACCCAATGATCTAATCATTCGGGAAAACGATCCCGGGGAATCCGCCTACATCATCGAATCAGGCCGGGTGGCCGTCACCAAGGAAAGCAACGGCAGACAGATCCGCATCGCGGTCCTGGAAAAAGGAGCCACCTTCGGCGAGATGGGCATGGTCGACGACCTGCCCCGTAGCGCCAGCGTAACCGCCCTGGAAGAAACCATCGTCCGGGAATTCCACCGCGACGACTTGTACACGGCCATGCGCGAGAGCCCGGAGATCTTCGGGAAATTCCTTAAGACCATTTTCGACCGCTTGCGCGAATCCAACCGCGTGATCGCCAATATGGATCCGGACGGAAGCAACCGGTCGCGATTGGCCAACCTGAAGGATCCCGGCAGCAAGGCCCAGGTGTTCTCCCTCGAGGGATTGACCCCGAGAGCCATCGCCTCCATAGCCGCCAACCCCTTCGTGATCAAATCCTTCCCGTTCAAGATCGGACGCAAGAGCAACGACCCGTTTCTATACAACCACCTGGAGATCGAGGACGTGGATCCGGCCCAGATCGCCCGGCATCATGTCAGCATCGTCTTCGAAAACGGCCGCGTGGGCGTTGTCGATCGCGGCAGCGAACTGGGCGCCAATGTGGGCGGCATCCGTATCGGCGGCAAGGAAGGCTTGGGTCCGATTTATTTCGAGGGCAAGGAAGGCGTGCTGATCCTGGGCAAGGACGATTCGCCGTATCGATACCGCATCAAGGTTTCCTGGGCTTCCTAACGCCTTCTAACACCCGGTTACCACAGATAGTAGCCCACCGAAAGCCCGATGGTGGGACCGGACTCGGCGCTCTTGGCGGTCTTGCCCGGATCCGTGCCGATGCGAGGCGTTACTCCCACCCCGCCCTCGCCTAGGACGTAAAAATAGCCCGCCGTGGTCGCGAAGTAGAAACCCAGCCGGTGGCCGAACTCATAGCCTATGTGCAGGGGGATGGCCTGTTCCGTCCGGTAGGCCAGCTCCGCCGCTTCGCCCTGCAGTTGCTCGGCCTTGGTGGTTTTGCGCGCATAACCGGTCTCGAAGAAGACATGGTCGAAATAGTATTTGCCCATCACGAAATAGCTGTCGGTACGGCTGCGGTCGATGATGGAAAGCAAATCGGTGGTGCCGCCTCCGCCGGCGCAGATCTGGAGATGCCGGGAGAAGTTGTACGCGAGCTGGATGCCCATGGGCCCAGCTGCCGCTCCGCTCTTGACGGCCAGGCCGAAGCGGCCGTATTGGCGTTCCTGCGCGCTTGCGTCCGAAACGAGCAGCGCCGCTAGCATCAGCCCTCTAAAAGACATACATGCCCAGGGCCAGGCCGAAGCTCAGTCCCGACTCAACGGTATGCCCGTGAGCATATGCGCCTGAGGGGGTCTTGGCGGTAAGCACTTCGCCGCCTTCCGTCAGCATCAGCAGATAGCCCACCGATACCGTGCCGAACACGGAACGTCGCGGCCCCACCTCCATGCCGAAATGCACCGGCACGCCCAGCGCCCAGCCGGAGGCCGAAGTGGAGACGCTCTGATCGGTCGCAGAGACGGTGGAGACCTTCAGGTTCAATCCCGTGTCGAAAAAATATGGACCTTCGTATTTGCGGATCAATGCGAAAAGGCTGTTGTCAGTGGTGCTGCGATCGAGCTGGTTGGGAAGCTGCATGCCCGCGGGCGGCGGAATCGAAACGCCGAAGCCGCCTTGCATCTGCAACTCCGGCGCGGCGTTGTACATCACCGCGATGCCAAGCATGCCCGAGCCTTCGCCCGCCTTCAGGCTCAGGCCCCATTTGCGATCCGCGCCGATCAGCGGGGATTGGCCCGGCGGTCCGGGAATAACCTGGTAATTGTCCTGCAGGCTGCCCTTGATCTGGTTCACCACTTGCGTCTGCTTCTTGAGCGACCCGGAGCGGAAATCCGAAACCTTGCCGCCGGCGATGGAGACGTCGGCGACGCGCCATTGCTCCTTCTCCACCTTGAGCACGTTGTATTCGCCTTCGGGCAGGGAGATCAACAGTTCGCGATCCGCGCCTTTGTAGAAATCGGCCAGGATATTACCGCGCTCCTTTTCGACCACCAGGTATTTGCCGTCCTGGCGCATGCCGAAAACCAGGCCGCCATGGCCCTGCGTCAGGTCCGCCAGCACCAGATCGCCCTCGCCGTATATACGGAACTGGTAGGCGGGATGCTGGATGCCCGCGCGCGTGCGCGAGGTGGTTTCGATGGTCATCTGGTAAGCGTATTGATACGCTTCGTTCAAGGTGACCTTGCGATCGCCGGAAAGATCGGCGCTGCCGCGCAATCCGTTCAGCCAATGGTGGGTGAATACCGATCCTTCCAGCTGATCCGATTCCTGGGACCGTTCGTCCATGGCGCTGGAGGCGATGATCACCTGGCCGTATACGTTCTTGAGGCTTTCCAGGGAAATGGGCCTGGTGGTCGCGCCGCCCTTGAAACGGGTAAGCATTCCGCTCTGGCACGCGTCGAAAATGCCGATCTTGACCTGGCTGGGCACGGCCTGGAACGATTCGCGAAGCTTTTCCAGCGGGAAGCGGGTGGCGCCGAGGCGCAGGGCGTCCCGGTCGGAATGCCCGGAATAATAGAAGAGGAACAAGTCCTCGCCCGCCGAAACGGCGGGTGCGCCCGCCGAAGCGGCGGGTGCGCGGCCCGCCGCGGCCGGAGGTCTAGTGAGCCTTTGTTTCATGCCCTTGAGAGCCCGATCCAAGGTGGCGCTGTCGCAATCCGTCAACAGTTGCACGTCGGCGGCGTCGAAGCCGGCTAGGCGCGTCAGGACTTCCTGGAACCGGCGGGCGTCGGTCTGTGCGAAGCGGAGGGAATCCACTTCGGCGCCGCCATAGTTGTTGCCGACCAGCAGGGCGTGCCGGCGCGCGGACGCATCTCCGGCCAGGACCGCCAGGGCCAAGGCCCATGCGGCCGCTTTGTTCATGCCTGGGTCTTCCGAATCAACAGCGTCTTGATTTCCGATCCGCCCCGGATAGTGTCGGGTGCGCCGGAGTCGAGGGGGCCGGGAGGCGGGGCGAGCAGGGAGGCTACTCCCTCGAGGTTTCCGGAGGCCCGGGTAAAGGCCCCCATCAACCAGCTTTCCACCGCCTCACCGGCCAGTGGACCGGGTGAATAAATCATGACGAAGAACTCGGCACCCGGGGAATCGTCCAAGGTCACCGCAAAAGGCAAGGACTGTTTGCCGCCAGGTTCGGCTGCCACGCTGGGGGATTTGCCACCCTCGGCATTGTACAAGGTCACGTGCCCGCGGACATCGATGCTCGCCAAAGTCACGAACGGATGGACGTCGGTGGCGTAGACGAATTGCAGTTCGTCGCCGGTGCGGTACGGCTCCGTAGTCGAACCGGGCGTAATTGTTTCTCCGCGCTTCACGTAATATTCCAGCACCGTCCCGCCCTTGGTGCGGACCCCGTCTTCGCGGACCGGTGCGGCGCCGCCGTTGTAATGCATCACCATGGGCACCAGCGCAAGGCAGGCGGCGATGCCGGCGAATGCAGGCAGCCACTTCGTGGCTGACGCACGCCTGGATTCGGCCCCACCCTCATCCAGATATTTCGCCGCGAACTCCCGGAAGGGATGCGCGATCAGGTAGGCCCGCTTGTCGTTCTCCAGCGTCGCCATGTGGCCGCGGCATTCCGGGCAGCCGTCCATATGAGTGCGGATGGTTGACTTTTCGCCGCCTAAGGCTTCGCCCAGGAAGTAACGCTCCACCTGGACGCGATTGCATTGTTCAGTACGCATGCTGGCCCTCCAATTTCTCGATCTTCCACTGTTCCGTCTGACGACGGAACTTCGTGAGGTGTTTGCGGATGGTGGAAGGCGCGATTCCGGTCATGGTCGATATCTCATCCTGGGTATATCCGTCCCAATAGGTGTACATCACGATGTCCCTGACCATCTTGCTCCAGGGCATCATCAGCTTGTTCAGGATGTCCCGGAGGATGATCCGCTTCTCCTGCGAGTCGTCGGCGTGCAGGGGGCTGTCCTCCCACCCGTCTTCATTGTCCGGACCCTGGAACTTTTTCCTACGCCACAGCGAAATGCAGTGGTTGGTGGTGGTCCTATGGATCCAGAACAAGGCCGATTCCCGGTTCTGCACCGAATCCCAGTGTTCCAACAACTTCAGGAACACTTCGCTGGTGGCGTCCTGGGCGTCTTCCTTGGAGCGGAGGAATCGTAAGCAACGGCGATAGATCATGGGAGCGTACTTTTCATACAACTCCTGTTGCGTGGTCCTGTCGCTTGCCGCCATGTCATCCTATTCCGCTCCGGAAACCCTAGCCGCACCCTGGGGTCCGGTAGAACCCCTTTCGGGGCCAGTTTCGTTCGCTTCCAAACTGTTTTACGCTTTAGCCGCCCGGATCCGCTATCCCATTTCGCTACCCCATTTCGGATAGCCGCGCCTATTCCCGCCACCCGCCAAACACCCGGGAAGGGCATCCCGCCGATGCCGGTTCGCGGCAGGATAGGTCCCTAGAAAGTTAGCTAACCCCGGCCGCGTACCCCGTGCTCAAGCGGTCCTTCGGGCTCAACTTCTCCCAGGTGGTCCCCGGATTGACTATCTTCGTGGTATCCCCTGCCCTGCTCCGACGAAAGCCAAACCCTTCGCCCAAGGGCAGGTTTCCGGCAAGAAAGGAGTTCTCATGAATCCCGAAGACCTCGCCACCCTCAAAAAAGCCTCGGCGGGCGTGGAAAAGTCCCTGGATGTTTTCGAATCCTGGCTCGAGTCCACCAATAACCTGTCCCTTTATCAGGCCAGTTTGTCCATAATCGGCGCCTTGAGGCATCTGTACGCCGCGAGCCCGGAACTCTTGTGTGCGGCCAATCGAACACGCGTCGAAGTGATTTTGGAAAAGGAAAAGGCGAAAATCAAATCCGGGGATCGGTTCAACACGGGATTCTGAGTCAGCAGCCGCTTCCACACACCTCTGGGTTCCGGCCCAAGGTTTCCCCATCCATCTTTCCTCTTAATTCTTCCATTTCGCTAGTCCTTGCGCCGCCTCGTCCTTGGACCGTTATTGATCCTATCGGTCGCCCATGGGAGGTGCACCGGTTCATTTCATCCGAGGAGACAATATGAAGGTACGTGAAATCATGACGCGGAATCCCGCCTGCTGCACCCGGGAAAATACCTTGGTGGAGGCGGCGAGGTTGATGAAGATAAACGATTGCGGCGCGATCCCCGTGATCGAGGACGAGGAGAATTTCAAACCCGCCGGCATCATAACCGACCGGGACATCGTCGTGCGGGGATTGGCCGCCGATATGGATCCGCTTGAGACCAAGGTCGGGGATTGCATGACCCGGTCACTGGTCGCGGTGCAATCCGACGAGGACGTGGAGGAGTGCGTTCGTCTGATGGAAGAGCATCAACTGCGGCGAATCCTGGTGATTGATAACGACGGTTCAGTAATCGGCATCGTCGTCCAGGCACAGATCGCCATGAACGTGGACAGCTCGCTCGCAGGGGAGATGGTGGAAGATATTTCGGAACCTCGCTAGGCTCTGAAGGTCTTTATCGGATAATTTATTTCCTTGAACCGAAAATCAGCCGGCGGCCCAGAAAGTCCCATACCCTCGCCAGGGCTCTCCCTGGCGACCTGCGAACCGCGCCAGCCATCATTCCCACCGAGGCCTTGACGAGGGGAATCGAACTCTTCTCCGCCGCTAGTGAACTTCCCTTTATCACCACCTTATAGCCTGGTCTTCCCTCGAAAAGCACCTCCAAATCATAGGCCCCGGAATCCTGCAGCACCTGGGGTGGAACCTTGAAGAAGTTCTCCGCCTCGTCGGCCCAGGTGAGGTTGATCCAGGCAGAGTCGCCGGCCATTCCGGCCTTCCCCACAGGGCGCAGGCGCACCTGGGCTATTCTCTCGGCTGCGTTGCGGATCTGAACCAGACTCCAATACGCATTTCCGCCTTCCTTGACGAAGAGCGAGGGAGGCCCGTCGGACACGCCCGCCTGTCCCTCGCAGGTGACCCAAGTCCAATCGCCCGCGTAACGTCCGGGTTTCTCCCCCATCAAATCCCGCGCTGGGGCGCCCCCCAGGTCGATTCCGCAATGATTGTCCGGGCACTTGTCCATGATGCGGACCACGGTCGTCTTCCAGCCAGAGGGCGTGCGTGCCCGGACCCGGGCGCATTGGCCGCACATGCGGCCTCCCTGCCATTGTCCCTGCATGTCTCCGGGAAGCAGATTCACCTGGATGGCGGCGAACCGGTTAATTCCGGTGGTTCCGTAATTGCAAGCCCCGCCCTGGCTGGGCGCCGGGTCGACCAAGCTGCCGTAGGTGGTCACGTCCCCGCGGCCACCGCTATCGCTGAGCACGGGAGTGGAGGGAGGAGAGGCATCGCAAGATACCTCGCAATGGCCGGAGGTATCGACGCTTGGGATTTCACTGGACCGCCTCACGTCCCGCTCAGTCCCATTGGAAGTATAGGCGGCCAATGCCAAAACCAGGCAGATATGATTCATAACCGCGAACCGAATCAAACCGCCTCCCGGCACCATGGGTAAAGTGTAACTCTGCTTTGTGGGTTTCGCCCACATGATACGGAGGGCAAACCCGGTGCCTTTGCGGTTATACAAGGCGCTTCCCACAAGCTCCGCCTCAATCCGCAGCCAACGAGCGGCTGCATCTTATGAAGGAGGGTACCGTAACCCTGGAATTCAGCGGCCCAGGAAGGAAGGTAAGTGGAACCGGCATCCCGCAGAGAACCATTTTCGCGCCCAAAGGTTCGAAGTTTCCCAAGTTATGGAAGGGAATATGGGGTATCTTCGATGTTATGCGAAACCGATACTACCAACTGCTTGTTGTGGCCATTTGCGCCTTCTGTGCCGGACTTCAGGCCCAACCCTGCCCGGCACCAACCTCCGCCCAATTCCGAAAAGTCAACATGGTCACCGAGGATCTGGACAAGCCGGATCATATGGCGATACTCCCCGATGGCAGGGTTTTTATTACGGAACAACGGAGCGGCAGGGTCATACTGTATACTCCGGATGCCGGGGTGACAGAAGCC
>JBDSIO010000380.1:0-6366 GCA_039917895.1 Fibrobacteria bacterium
GGGTCGACGTTCAATTTGAACGGCTTGCTGCCATGGCCCTGGAATCCGCTGCCGTTATGCAAATCTTCCCACCACTTCCAGTATTTGTGATGATCAATGGATGCATGGAATCCGATGGCCTTTCCGCCATTTTCGAAAAAGGTTTGGAGCAGCGCCTGATCCGCAGTGCTGGTGAAACTGTTTTCACCCGTGTTCGCGAACAGGACGACATCCTGGTCCTTCAGGGCGTTCAGCGCGGCGGCCTTTTGGGCGGCGGTATTCGATTTTTCCGAGATCGTGAGCTCAAAGCCCTTTTCCGTTTTCAGGGCGGTCAAGGTGTTCTTGAAAGGCGTGATCGCCTGCTCATGCAGAATCGCTCCGCCTCCGAAGTTCACGAACAGCGTCACTTTTTTGATTTCCGCCTCGACGGATGCCGAAAACAGCATCGCTGATACGAGCACCATCGATCCGGTGGTTACGTTGCGCATGGTCCATCCTTGCTTCATATGTTCACTTCCGTTTTGAATACCATATACCATCCGTAATCGTGCTGAAAAGCGGGCTGATCGGAAGGGTTACCGAAGAAGTTGTAAAGGCGCAGGAAATCATGGGCCAATTTGGCGCTAAGTCCCAGTTTGCCGAATACGGTTTTCTTCGCGGTTACGCTCCAGAACCATTCTCCATTGTTATGTGAAACCATCGCCTTGGAGGTTTCCAGGAAGCCGCTCTGGCCATTGCTGACGGGTCTACCGCCCGCATCCAGGGAATCGACGAAGAAGTCGCCCGGCTGTTCTTTCCATTGAGGCAAAACCGCCTGATAGGCGGGGCGGACGTTGTTCATGAATTTGTTCTTATAGTGTTCGGCTTCGCCGGAGATTTCATATCCGCCGGGCAGGGGGAGGTTGATGCCGAACATGATGGGCATCCGTTCGGATTGCTTCTCGTAGAAGAAAGGGTAATTCTTCACTCCGAGTAACGTCACTTCGGTGTAAAGGGAAACCCGGTTCAGATTCTCGCCAAAGCTGAACGGCTTGATGGCTAGGCGGCCCATAACCTTGGTTCCCTTGAAGGTGTAGTATTCCAGCTGCGAATTCGCGATGCCGTTGTCCGCCCTGGTGATGTATGCCACCTCGATGCCTTTGGCGACCAGGTCGGGACGGGTGGCCGGGTCCAATTTCGTACCATAGCGGGGATCGGTGGTGTCCGCTAAGATGAGGCTATCGGTGGCCTCGAGACCGGGCTTGAGCCATTCAGATTCCGCCAACCGGTTGTCGCCAATGTAGGCATTGGACCGTACCTTGGGCGTGACGGCATCTTCGTCCCAGGCCAATAGGTGGGAGAAGACCGCGCCTGCGCCGACTTCGAGGAATTCGCCGACCTTGTAGGATGCCACGATGCCGGGGGAAAGATCGTAGTTCGGCTCGTTCGCGTGTTCGAAGAACGCGGAGGCATCGATATTCAAGGTGTTGTCGAAAAACGAAAAGCGGCCCATCAGGCCTTGAGCGCGGTAATCATTCCCGTCGATCAGGTTCCAGAAATTCCCGGTCAGCGTGCCGGGATAGGTACCGCCGGTGAATAGGTGGCCACCCAGGTTCTTGGAATCCGAATAGGCGTAGTCGAACGCGCCGAATTTAAGGGTCAGCCAGGGATATTTCATATCCCCGAATTTATGGGTGATGTAGGCGTGGCCCAGGTTCGAACCCGTGGATTGCATGCGGGAGAAAGGGGAACCGGAAGTCAAAGGCAGGGAATTCCAGGTCATCATGGCCAGAAGCACGGAAATATCGGTTCGGTCTTCCACGGTCGCCCCCATGGCCAGCCAGCCGCCGAAACGGGAGAAGGGTTGCCTGCGGATCGGTTCGCCGGTGGTTCCATAGGAACTGGTGGTATCGCCGCGTGCTTCAATCACGCCCAGGTTGTTGAAGACTCCGTAATGGGCGGGGTACATTTCCACCTTGATATCTTCGGCCAGGCCCAGGGTCCCCAACAAGCCGATCGTCCACAACGACACGCCGATTTTTTTCATCATTTGCCCTTAAAAAAACTTGAATGTTGATCCATCGCGCGAGGCCGATGGAGGATCGTTCCGGTCGATTTGAAAACGGAAGTAGGCCCCCCGCCCGCTTGATTTCCCCAAGGTGCCGCTCTGCCCATAAATGGTAGGAAAAGCGACTACCTAACCTATGCCCAAAGTTAAAGCCAAACAAGTACACTTGCTGCGTTAATTTGTACAATTTACGTAGCAATCCCCTTTTTTGTACTACGTCCCCAGGTTTGCGTAACCTGTGAAACGGTGGAAAAAATGACAAGTATGATGGGAAAAGGTGCGTCTATCCGAACTTGGATAGCGGATCAAGGCGTCTAAGGCCTAAAACGGTCTGGAAGCGAAGGAAGACGCCATCAGCGACGCAGCCTTCGTTGCCTTCGGCGGTCTGGTGGGAAAATTCTGAGCCGTCAGCACGGCCCTCATCGTCACCGCCTTCTTCACTTGGGCAATGAGACGCAGAGGGTCGCCGCAGTCCGGACACATAACCTCTTCCCCGAAGGTTCGCCGGAACAAGGGTAAGGACACGCGCGAAGGAATCGCCGAAGACGCCCTGGAGGGTGCCGAAGCGGACGGAATCACGGGAACCGATATGCATCGTCAAGCTTCCTGGAACGGGCCATCTGGAAAACAGTTTTCGTATGAAATACTGACGACTCTGGGATCCCGATTTTACCTGGCATTGGGATCGCTGGGGCTCTTCGAGGCCTCTGAGGCGGATTCCTCCTGGAAGTCCCTGCAATCGGCCTTTCCAAATCCGACCCCGATCTACTCCATCGCGGGGAGCGCCTCCGTTTTATTTGCGAGCGGTGATTCAGGCGTGTACCAGTCCCTCGATTCCGGAAGGCATTGGACGGACATCGGCCAAGGGATACGGAAAGGCTCATATAAGCACATCGTATCAATCGTTGAGTCCGCTGTATTCGTAGGCGTCAATTCGACTTGGAGGGGCGTCCCGGCCGATACGGGTTATGCTTGGTCCGAGATCAGGCTCAGGTCGGCCCGCATCATCGCGGCGCACGGGGCATACCTGATCGGCAATGGGGCTTTCTCCGGCGAAAATGGGGGGACTTTTTCTTTCGGCCGCTCCGGGGACGAGGGAGCCACCTGGACGGATTGCATGGAAATGCCTACCAAGGCAATGCTGACCTATTCTTCCGTTACGGGCGGGGAAAACCTGCTGCTGATGTCGGGCCGCGACGTCCAAGGTCCCGGTGCTTGGCTCTGTACTCCTTGTCCGGCGAACTGGTCAGCCCCTTGGCGGATAGGCCCATGCCGAAAGGCCTCGGCAAGGTCTCCTTCCCTACCTCCGGTTTGAAGGGCGTGAACGTGTTGGTGTTCGATTCCGGCCGACATCGGACGAGCGCGCTTTTCTTCTCCGAGTAAAGCCACCTTTTGGCAAAACCCGGTTCGATCAGGCTCGAAGGCGTCCAAGGTCCCTCGGTTTGCATTGGTCGCTCCAGGAACGGTCCCTGGCACCCCTCGAATTCAGCGAATCCTTAAAGTGCAATGCCCCTTATCTCAAGCTGCCCAAGCGATCTTTCTTACAGGTACTCCAGAATCCACTTCTCAATCGCGGCCTGAGGATGCGCCCCCACCTCGATGCGCTGGATGATTCCCTGGCGATCGATCACGACCAAAGTAGGATAGGCGAAAGCCTGATACTGGCGTGAGGTGAGCTGCCCGGCGTCGTTGAAGAGCGGATAGCTCTGCTTTCCCGCCGCCTGGAAATCCTGGAGTTCCTTTAGCGTCTCGGAACTGATGCCGATTACTTCGAGGCCCTTGGCGTGGTATTTCTTGTACATGGCGTCGAGCGCGGGGATGGTGGCGCGGCAGGGGCCGCACCAAGTGGCCCAGAAGTCTAGGAGCACGACCTTGCCTTTGCTTTTGGACAACGGGCCCGCGTCGCCGGAATAATATTTGCCGTCCAGGGCCGGGGCGGGGCTGCCTACCAGCATCTGGGTGATGGCTTTCATGTCCTCCGGGCGCGGGGAGAGAGCCATCTTCTGCATCATGACTTTGCCTTCGCGGCCGACCCGCAACTCCACCAGGTCGCCCACGGTCTTGGAATGGATGGTGTCGAGCAGGGTCTTTCGTCCACGCAGGTCGGTCTTGTTGATGGCCAGGATGACGTCGTCGATCTTCAATCCCGCCTGATCGGCCGAAGTACCCTTGAAGACGTTCTGGATGCGTACCGCGCCTTCCGCCGTGATCGGGGCATAGGCCGGCGGCAACTCCGCGGACATGACGTCGGCGATCGCGACGCCGAGCCAGGCGGCAGGCTTAGCGCTGGGCGCCTGAGCCTTGGCTCCGCTGCGAGAATCGGAATTGGATCCGGTGGAGGGCTTGGCGTTTTTGATGGATTCCGCCAAAACGGATTGAACCGAAGCGCCCGTCAACACCAGCCACGCTGCAACCGCTGAAACCCAATCCGAACCGCGCATCGTCATCCGCATACTCATCCTCCATAGGGAAGCATCAATGTACGAATTAACTTTCTGGGATGCAGCATCCTCCCAGCCCCGGAAAATCAAAAATAAACCAGCCCCTAGGCCGGATCGGCGGCCGCCTCTCGAACCGGAAGCCGGTTCTCCGGCGGGATGCAATCTCCGGTAATGGAAAAGGAATCGCCATGACGATCAATATCGCACTGTTGCGTGGCATTAATGTCAGCGGCCATAAGCCAGTGCCGATGGCCGACCTCAAGGCGATGTTCGCCAAGCTGGGTTTCAAGGATGCCAAGACCTATATCCAGTCCGGAAACGTGGTCTTCCGCAACGAGGGCAAGGATCCGGGGAAATCGGCCAAGGTCATCGAGGCCGGTATCCTGAAAACCTTCGGGTACGAAGTTCCGGTGATCGTGCGGACCGCGGATCAGATGGCTGCCGTGGTGAAAGCCAATCCCTGGCGAAAAAAGAAACTGGCGGAATCGGAGCGGGTCCACATCTCTTATCTGGATCAGGCCCCTTCCAAAGAGGCCGCCGCGGCGCTCTCTTTGGTCCCGGGCGGTAAGGATGAGTTAATTCTCGCCGGGACCGAGGCCTTTATCCTTGCGCGCGGCGGATACGGCAACTGCGTGTTCTCGAATTCCCTGCTGGAGAAAAAACTGAAGGTTCGCTCGACCACGCGCAATCTGGAGACGACGATGAAGCTACTGGCCTTGACAGAGGGAATTGGATCGGAGGGGATATGAGCCGAGGGGATTTGGGCATGGGAAAATCAAGGGCCGGCAATCCTGAGGCGGGAGGCCATCGCTTCTTCATCGTCGACGTATTCGGCCAGGAAAAATACAGCGGCAACCAGTTGGCCGTGGTGTTGCCCGCGGGTAAAATCGATTCCGGTACGATGCAGCGCATCGCGCGGGAGTTCAACTTCCCCGAGACCACCTTCATCATCGATAGGCGCGCGCGGCAAGGCGCTTACGGAGTGCGCATCTTCACCCCGTTCAAAGAGATCCCCTTCGCCGGCCACCCCTGCCTGGGCACCGCATATGTCATCCGCAAGCTGCTGGCGAAACGCGGGGCCGACGAAATCATCCTCGACCTCCAGGCCGGCCGGATTCCGGTCCGCTTCCCATCCGACGGATCGGATCTGCTTTGGATGACCCAGCTCTCGCCCGTCTTCGGCAAGACCCATGATGCAAAGGCTTTCGCCCGGGTGCTGGGCCTCAAGGCCAAGGACTTCGACGCGCGTTTTCCCATCCAGCAGGTTTCCACGGGCTTCGAGTGGTTGCTCGTCCCGCTCACGAACCTGTCGGCCGTCAAGCGAGCCGCTATCGACATGCAGGCCTATCGGGCCTATTTCGCGAAATCGGGAAGCCTGCCGGTTTTCCCCTTCAGCCCGGAAACCTATGATCCGACCAACCGTATCAACTCCCGCTCATTCGCCCCGGACTTCGGGGTGCCGGAGGATCCCGCCACCGGCAGCGCCAACGGGTGCCTGGCCGGCTACCTGGCCTATCACGCTTACTTTGGGCCTGGGCCTGTGCGTGTAAGCGTGGAACAGGGATATGAAATGGGGCGGAAATCCATATTGCATTTGGACGCCGAATCCGCCCCTGTGCGGGAAAAAGGTAAAAAGGGTGAAAAGGGTCACAAGCGCGAAAAAAGCAAGCAGGCAGCGGCCATTTCCGTTCGCGTCGGAGGCAAAGTCTTTGAAGTGGCCGAGGGACGCCTCGTCTAATTTTACCACGCCTACTTTCGTGAGGTTGGAACCGCTTACTACCCGTCTCACTGATTATGTTACATGCATGAAGCATACCGAACGTGTCGTTCCTGGAAAAAACTCCTGACCCTCTCCGGCGCTTTTTGTAGCGAGCGCATGAACCCTCGGACCTTGGTCTT
>JBDSIO010000381.1:0-23014 GCA_039917895.1 Fibrobacteria bacterium
GCTGGCTGGCTGCCAGACCGCCGTGGCGGACCTGCATGACATACAGACCGCTGCGCAGGTCCTGGGTATTCATGGAGGTTTCCAGGGTGCCCTTGCCCTTCATCGAGCGGGAAGCCACGATGGCGCCCTTCATGTCCGCGATGTTGAATTCCGCGGCGTCGACGCCGGCGGGCAGTTTATAGGACACCTGCACTCGGCCGGAAACCTGGGACATGCGCAATCCCCCGGCGCTCCTGGCGGCGCGGGGGGAAATGCCAATCGTCACGTTTCCGATGAAGCGCACGTTGTCGACGGCCAAGCCACCGTTGGTCTTCGGCGCTGCCTTTACCGCCCATTGCATCTGATCGAGCTTGGTTATGTCGAGCGCGGCGCCGGGGGTCACGCCCACCCAATCGGGAAGGACCAATTGGGACCAGAGCACGGAGGCGGTTTTCCACACGCCGAGGGTGGCCGGAAGCATGATGTGGTGCACGGCGCCGGGATTGGTGCCTAAGCTCTGGTCGGCCTTGACTTCCAGAGTCACGTAGTCGACGGCGAGGGCAGGGGCCGCGGCGGGCGCTTCCGTCCAGTAGTCGAAGCTGACGCCGGTGGAGCCGGTGGCATTCAGGAAAACGGTGCGCAATTGATCGGAAAACTTGGTGCCGAGTCCGACAAAGGGCTGGATGACTTCAGCCACTTCCGTAAAAGCATTGCCCAATTGGAACTTGATTAAGGCTACGTTTGAGGTTGCCCCGGCTTTGGGAGGGGCGGAGACCGCAAAAACCGGCATGTTTGTCGTAAGGTCTGCGGGAGCGCCTTCAAAAATTTCCGAAAAGGTGCCGGCGGCGGGAGCTACGCGTTTGGAAATATCATTGTAGGCGTACCAGAAACCGCCTACGGTATTCTGATTCGCGGCGCGGGGAGGCGTAACCACGGGTTCCAGGTCTGAAATCAGGGTTCCGGTCATGGGAGCCAGGGCGGTAACGCATGCCAAGCAAGCGTTGGGGGGAACCCAGGCGTATCCGTCGATTTTGATATTGTCGATCAGGAGGGTGCCGCCCGTGAAAGGGGCGGGGTTGTCATCGGCGGAAACCTGGATCTGGAGCTTCTGGACCTTGGTTTTGTCGAAGGCGACGCCGGGAGTGGCGGTTTCCGCCCAAGCGGGACGAGCCACACCTCCTAGTCCGGTGGAAAGGAGAAATTTGACTTCTGTCCAAGCCGTGCCCACGGTGGGCTCGGCGCGGAAGAATCCGAAATCCAGGACATTGGTCGTGGAGACTTCCACGCGCAGCTTCATGCTAACGCTGGCCTTGGCCATGAAACTTATGGCGGTTCCCGCAGTGAGATCGATAACCTTGCCGTTATCCGTGCCGGGAACGAGCTGGGTGCCCACCCCGACCATCTGCCCATATTCGCAAGGAGCCGGTTTGCACTTGGGCTTGGTGGCGCCAAAAGTGAATTCGAGCTTCAAGGACTTTGTCGAGCCTTCGGCGCCCTCACCCACTGATTTGGTAGCGTCGTACAAGAGTTCGCCCGCTAGGGGGCCGGGGCTGGCGCTGGCCACCTTGGAAACGCCCCCGTCCTTGGAGTCGTCGTAATAATAGGTGTAGCCGAGAAACTTGTTCTGGTTGGTGCCGGCTTCGAAGTCATCGATGATCGCCTGGGCCTTGGCCGAAACGGCCGCGGTCAAGAGGCCGGCCAAGATCAAGGATCCTTTCGATAAGCCATGTGCGTTATTGCGTGAAGACTGGGATGACATAAATTTCTTTCCTCCGCTGATTGGGATCGGCCGCCCCGATGCGGGGACCAACTGGATCCGATAGTAAGTGCCTTAGTGTCTTCCCTGGCCATAGTGGTTCAGGATGGAAGCAAAGCATACTCAATAAATCTTATAAAGGCGGCCGGGACCATCGAAAAGTGAACCAGGGTGGCCATGGAGTCCACTAAGATGGACTGAATGAAAGGGAAAGCATGAAGGTATCAACCTTTTTTGGAGGTGTTCTGCGATTTCGCGGCATTTTCGGAGCCGGTTTCCGCAAACGCCTTCGCCCTTTTTGCTCGTTTGGCCTTTTGGCCGGTTCCGGTTTTTTCGCCCTGGATGCCACCGCTCAGGTCCAAACCTGGAATCTTCCCTACGTACGCCCAGCCGCATATAATTACAAGGCCTATTATGGCGCCTCGCTTAACACCTATTTAGGCAGTCTTGATTCGCTTTATTTCAAAAAGGAGCTGCAAAAGGCCTGGGGCTTTTACAAGACGAATTTCATCTTGGCGAACGGTTTGGTGAACCACCGACGCGTGACCAACGGTACCGTGGTTGGAGCCAACGAAGCGGTATCCGAAGGCCAAGGTTACGGGATGATCCTGGCCGTAATTCTGAACGACCAAGCGACTTTCAACAAGATTTTCGAGGGCGCGAACCAGTACATGTGGGACAACGGAAAAAAATCCTATTTCACCTGGAACTGGCCGGCGGGAGCAAAAGGCGCTGCCACCGACGCGGATCTTGATATCGGTCTCGCACTGGTTTTCGCGGATGCGCTGCAGAAACCCGGTCTCTGGACGGCCTATAACAAGAACGGTATCACATACAACAGCCGCGCCATGGAAATCATCAAGTCCATCAAGAACGCTATGACCTCCCAGAACTATTTGCTTCCCGGGGATAATTGGGGCGGAGATGGCCTCAGCAATCTCAATCCCAGCTATTTCTGCACTGCTTGGCTGAGGGTATTCAACGCCTATCAAAAAGAAGTGGATTTCTCCGCCGTAATCGAAAACAGTTATGCCGTGCTCGCCAAGGTTCCCAAGTATAGCGTGGGTCAGGCCCCGGATTGGTGCAATCAGCAAGGCCAACAGGCGAGCCAGGCCGGGAGCAAACCCGAGCAGGGACTGGGCATGTTAAGCGACGGTATCCGGACGCCCTATCGCTTCGCCATGGATGCGCTTTGGTTCAATGAACCCCGCGCCATCGCCTACTGCAAAAACAGCAAGGGGACGCTTACGGATTGGGCGAATACCACCAATCTCCGGTTGGTAGCGGCTCAGATGGCGCAGTACAACAAGAACGGCACTTCGGTTACCGAGACCCGCGGCTCCTTCGATAATATCGGCATGTGGACAACCGCCGTGCTGGCCTCCAAGGACGTGGCCTACTCCCAGGCGGTTCTGAATACCACCGTGGTGGGCCTGATATCCGGCACTTCCGCGGACCATTTCGGGGATCAAAGCCTTTCCGATGACAAATTCTATTACAAGCAGTCTCTGGGCATGCTCGGGCTCGCCGTAATCGGAGGACAATTCCCCAACATTTTGGCCGATGTGAAAAACGCGGTAGCGCTGTCACCCGTTATTTCCAAAAGCCAGTCCGCCCCTAAGGCCATTCGCGGGTACACGCCCCAATGGCTGACCTCAGAGGGATTTCCAACCACCTCCGTTTCTTCGGGGCCGGATGGCGCGACCAACCCGGTATATCGAAACGCGCTGGGCCGCCAGGTCCTACCGCTATCCCTGCACTGACGCATTCGGCAACCCTTCGCGCAAGCGGAGGGCTCGTTCCTTTCTAACCCCCAATAACACTGATAATCCATAGAACCGCTGCATACAGCTCCAAAAGCAAGGCTTCCCGGGGATTGCCCCCTTAGGTTATCTTTTACGGGCTTCCCTTTGAACCGGGCCTGCTACCCGAATCACTAACCGTCCGAATCGGTATCGCATTCAGGAAAGTGGAGGGGATTTCACTTCCCGGACAAGTCCCTTAAGGAGAATCTATGACTGTGGGTGGGGTAACGAAAATTTCCATGGCCATGGCTTTCCTGGCGATGGCTTCTGCGAACGGCGCGACCTTCACTGTTTCCAAAGATGGCCGAGGCGCTTTCACCACCATCCAGGCCGCGGTGGACAAGGCCGGCAAAGGCGACATCGTCGAGATCCTGGACGCGGCTGTCTATCCGGAACAGGTCACCCTCGATAGCAACAAACACGGGCTTACCTTGCGCTCCAGCAATCCCACGGCGCTTAAAAAACCGACCATCAAATGGGAGGACACTCAGAACCAAGGTCCCAAGACCTGCCAAGAAGCGCTTACGCCTGCAAAAATCACTTTCGATCAGAACGGCGCCTTGCGACTGCTGCGGGTCCGCAACGTGCTCATCGACGGCATTGGCATTGATGCCGTAAAAGCCCTGCCTTTTTCATTCGACGCGGTTTGGGGAAACGGCGTGGACTGCACCAGCGGCCAGCGATTTCCACTTTTCCACGGAAACGGCGGCATAGCCTTGTTCATCGCAGGTAATGTCACGGTCCGCAATTGCGATATCACCAACGCCTTCTTCGGCATTTCGGTAAAAGATCGGAACGAGGGCGGCGTTTTCGCGAACGTGAACCCGGCGGATCTGGAAAAGTCCAACGTAATCCCCCTCTCCGGATTCGGCAAAACCGGAAACCATGTTTTCGAGAAGAACAGGGTCCACCACAACGTTTGGGGATTCTATTTCGAATCCTCATGGGATCTGGGATCCACGGCCCGTTACAACCTCATCTATGAGAATCATCATGCCACCGCGGCATCCGCGGCGGCGGTGAAGGCCATGGTCGGGGGCGATGGGGCCCACCATCCGGGGGGAGGCTTCCTGTTCAAGGACGTGATGCTCAGCCCCATGGCCATCTACAACAACACCTTCTGGCATAATTTCACCCTGTTCGCGGGAGGCTACCGTCCCGGCGCCCAGCATCTGGCATTCAATAACATCTACGCCCAACCCAACGAATATTGGAGCAAGAGCGTTTCCTATTCCAACCCCTTCCATGTGCTTGACCCCCATATGATCAACCGCATGAAGCATTGCTTGTATGCGGCCCAGACCCAGGCTCCCGAAAAGCAAACCCGCAATGTGCAGGAGCAGATGCAGGACCCGGTGACGAATCAACCGGTAAGAGATGATTCCAACGTCGTCTTCTATCAGTCGACCCGCATCATGAACGGCATGGGCAACGTCGCGCAGGAGAATTTCACCGTGGACCTGACCCTGGAGCTTTCCTCCGGGCCGGTCATCAGGCAGGCGACTATTCAGGGAGCCAACCTTCCCGGCGGGCTCATCCGAGGCGCCACTGCGACGGAGGCCTTTCCCGCCAACGCCAATATCCGCTGGTACGAAATCCAGTTCAAGTCCACGGATCCCGCCAGCCCGGATTTCCTATCCCCGGACTGGGACAACGAAGTGGTCAAGAAATACGTCATGAACGCGGGCTGGCCCGAAGCCGGCATTTTCAACGCCGACGGCAAGGTGGCCGATCTCGGGGCTATTCCCTCCTCGGAACGGCATAAGGACGACGTGGTCATCCGGCCCCTTTCGCCCGTGATGATTACCGGCACCACCGCCACGCTGAACTTCGACCTTTCCGCCGTCGCCGGCGACCTGACGGCACCGAAGATCAAATACATCAAGCTGGTGCGTTCGCTTCCGGTCCTGCTCACCGGGTTCGGCGGAGTGCCGGCTCTTGTGGTTCCGCCGCCTGTCAGCGTGACTCCATCCACGACCGCATTGCAAATGGGCGCCAACACCATCACCGCGAACTTCCAAACCCCCTTCCCGGCGACGGAGAAGTACGCTTTCTTTGAAATCATCGTGGAAGGAACCGGTTCGAACGGTCAACCGGCCACTACCAGCGTGGGCTTCCTCCCCTATCGCACTTTGGACAAAAAGTTCAAGGTGGAGATCCTGGACGCCGGCGGTAACCCAACCGATTCGGTCAGAGTCGGCGAGGCCGTTAAACTGAGGATTTCCCCGCTCAACCTCGATGGAACCACCTTCGCGGGTGCCATTTCGCAAACCGAAGTGTTCCTGGGTTCGGGAGCGGATCTGCTGACGGGGGACAATCCCCCCGAGAAATTCGTCCTGCCGAGCATCACCGGAATCACGACAAAAGATGTGCTGTTCACCAAGATTCCTCGCGGAGGATTGGAATACGTCAATGCTACGGGTATCGCCAAGACCCCATCGGTCTACGTGTTTTTCGGCAGCTCCAACCCCATCCGCATCCTTCCAGCCGCGCCGGAAAAAGTGATTTTTCAAGACCCGCCCTCGAAAATCCTTACGCCCGGTGCGGCGCCCGTGATTGATCCCGGGGTGCTTTATACGGTGAAGGTCGAAGTCCGGGATCGATTCGACAACGTGGTCACCGCGCCGGTCACGGTCACAATCAAAAGCAACAACCCCGCTATCGGAGACATCGATGGCGCCGTGACGGCAACTACCGATTTACTCGGCATCGCGACCTTCAAGGCCAAGGTGACGAATGGGGACTTGGACCAGACTTTCGAATTGGAAGCGTCCATCCCCGGCAAACCCGCCGACAAAGCGGACTTGAAAGTCGGAAAGGCCCGCGATAAGCTTTGGATCCTCTACGCGGACACGGTCGCCTATTCGGCGAACACGGAATTGCGCGGCGTCGCGGGAGAGCGCTTGCGCGTGACGGTCCGGGCCGGCAAGACGCCGGACGAGAAACTCACCGACCGGGTTACCGTTTTTCAGGTGGGAGCGACTCCGGGACTCGCGGTGTTCGCCACGCCCACGAGCGCGGCCCAAGTCAATACTTATACCTTGGTCAACGGGGAAGCGGTATTCTACGTGACCGGTACCATGCCGGTCAGCAACGGATCCTTAACCGCGACACCCACCGTGGACAACACCATCCTCGGGGCCGACCGTGGTAAGATTTTTTTCACTTTATCGCCGTTCAGCATAGCCTCCGCTTCATGCCATGCGGACAACGGATACGCCGCGGTTGACCGCGTGGAATTCCAATTCACGCAGGATCTCAAACGCGCTCCGGATTCCATCCGCATCGCTTGGCCCGCGGCGGGCCAGAACCTGCGCACCGTCTCGACCGGTATCACTCTGGATCCAGCCAATCCCCGGCATGTGAGCTTGCGTCTCTCGCCTGCATTTCCGGAAGGTCTGTCCTCCGGGTCAGGCCCGGTAACCGCGTACTCCTTCGATCCCGCGACCCCGGATATCCCCGTGCAGGCCGCGAACTTCACTGCCGTCGATGCCGTCGGCCCCTTGCTCGACAGCGCCAAGGTCCAGGAAAAGATCGCAGCCGGCGGCGACACGCTCTACGTCGCGATCAATGAAATCACCACGTTAAATTCCCTGTCGGGCGCCTCGCTGGTATTGATTAAGAAATCCGGAGGCGCGCCCATCGTCCTGGCGGTGCTCTCCCCCACGGAAAATCCCCGCGCGGGCGAGGCCGGCAAGGGCTTCCGCATCGTCTTGGCGGATTTGGGCGCCCAAGCTCCGGTGGCCGGGGACTCCCTGCGCATCAACGCAACTGGACCGCTCACGGACATAGCCGGCAACCATGCCCATATCGCCAACCGCGCCGTCGTCATCGGAATGCGCCCCACGCCCCGGCCGCCTGTGCTGTTGGTGCGCATGGACCGCCCCCTGCAGGGCGTGGAGAATCAGGTGCAGGCTCGCGACTTCCTGGTTCTGGCCTCCAACCCCGACGCCTCCTGGACCCCGGTCCAGGGCAGCGTGGATAGGGGCCACACCGCCCCCTGCGCCGGAGGAATGGATTGCGGGGGACCCGTGGCCGGTGACGCAACCGGCGCCATCGACCGCCCGGCCATTACGGTGGAAACCGACCGCGCGATGAAGTACTCCATCACCCTCTTCACGAATCTGGGAGAATTCGTCAACGGCTTTTCCGGTGAAATCACCAATGCGCAATTGGGTCTGGATGACCACAACCTGCCGATCGCCGGCGCGGTAGCCGATTTCCGCCGCGGACCGGAAGGCAAATTCGCCGTCAAGATCAGCTGGAACGCAAAAGCCCAGAACGGCGGACGCACCGCGACCGGGGTCTATCTGGCCAAGGTAAACGCCGTGAGCCTTGCCGAGGATGCCGACGGAAAACCCTTTACACTGAACCAATCCCGTGTCATCCGCTTCGGTTTGGTGAGGCACTGAAATGCCCGCGGAGACGCGCGGCGCAGGGACTCCTGGGCCGTTGCGATCGAGATGAAATCAGGGTCCGGGTCTGCGGTAGCCGATGACCAGCGGTGGGGCTTGCTTCTCAAGACTGTCCAGTTTGCTGCCTGCCACAGGCGAATAGTCAAAGGCAAGGGCATCGGTGAATTTGGGGTCTACGCTCAGGTTATCGGAAACAAGCTTAGCGGTCAGGGACGAGTCCATCTGCGGAAGGAACCAGTTCCCTGCCAGGTTACCGAACAGATTGCCCAGAACCACGAAAAACTGATCCTGGTTGATAGGGGTGGCTTCGCGCTCGATTCCGAAGCCGTGGTTGCCGGCGATCAAGGTGGTTGAGATCCTCACTTCCTGCAAGGGGGAAATGATCTTGATCCCGGATTCGCCGTTGTCCACAATTGTGCAGTTAAGCATTTCCAATTGTTGGGAGGTGCTGTGCAACCCAGCCTTGCCGTTGCGTGCGATCAGAACGTTTTCGAACTTCATTCGGCCACCTTGCGAGATCCCGCCGCCCAGTTTCACGCCCACGTCGCCGTTGGCCTTGATCTCGCAACTCACCATTTCGAATTGGCTGTCGTAGGCTTCGAACCCCGCACCGGAGCTGCTGTCGAATATGCAATTGCGGAATTTGATACCGCTCGCCCCTCCCACCAGTTTCACGTTTCCCTCTACCCCGCCGCGGAAGACCAGGTTCACAAAGCGGATGTGTTGCTGTCCGCCGTCGAGCACCAGGGAATTCTTGGATCCCGAAAGCAAAGGGCGTATGATGGTCGAATGCCCGGGAAAGCCGCTCACTACTATGGGACGTTCCAGAGTACCGGTATTGGCGAACCGCAAATCCACGTTGAAGGTGCCCGGCCCCAGGAACAGGCTGTCTCCCGCTTTGGCCGTGAAGGCGCCGGCCTGCAGTGAATCCGATCGCACGATAACGCTGACGTTTTGGATGCGTTTCACGAAAAGAATGGAATCATTGTAATTCCATACCTGGCGGGTTTTCGCCTCAAGGTCTCGGTTATAAGCGGAAATGACGAGATTGCTGTCCTTCACGGCGATGCTGGCGCTGTCGAACCGGGTCTTGGCCCGGGCGTATCCGACCGAATCCCTGACAAACGGGACCAGCACCGAATCAATGAAGGCCGGATTGTATACGACGAGAGGAAAATTACCGTAGTTCACCAGAGTGAAATGGGTCGTTAAGGTACCGGCGAGATTGTGGAGGTCAGCTTGATGCTCGGCGAAACCCGCGTAGGGACCGTAGGTTTTCAGGGAATCCAGCGGAACATACTCGGCCATGAGACGGAGTGAATCCTTGGACGCCTGGGTCCGGTTGGAGGATTCCACGGCGGCATTCGCGGTTTCCAAGTCCTTATTGTCAATGAGACGGCGGGCGTTTTCGCGGGTCCGATCCGCGTTGGCCGCGGAATCAACCGTGAATTTCGCCAGCACGCCCATGAGGAAAGCGGTGAAGACCGATTCGCCGTCCGTGATGGCGACCAAGGCGGGCTTGTCCCGTTTGCGCACCTCGATCACGGCCTGGGGTGCGCTGTTGATGGGATCGAAGGGATTGGATCGTTCGATGCATGAAATCAGGATCGCGCAGACCGCCGGGATCACCAGGAAGACACGGTGGCGGGGGATACTTTTTAGCGATCGGAGATAAGGTACTCGGGCCATGTACATGGGTATAATAAAACTAATCTCGCCCGATTTCCGGTGGGAACATTAAATTATTGTCCATGCCTGAACGCAAAACGATGAGATGGGCGCTCCCAACCGCCCTATGGAGTACCTGCATAGCCTTCGCCGTCACGCCCGTTTCGGCCGCCAGCTTGGCAGCCGATTACCCGGCTTCCTCGTCCACGACCGTGGCGGCCATGTCGGCTACGGACCAAGTGTCCAAACCCGGCACTGCCGCGGCTGGAAAACCCTGCAAAACCGGCAGTCGGATTCTGTTCTTTTCCCCCGACCCTCTGCTCGACGTCAGGACCACCGCGGGCTTCGCGGACAGCTTGATGCGGCAATTGCAGGCGCCGCTTGCCGAACTCGGCTATTGCCTAGAGGAGGCAGGCCACTACCGCGCCATCCTGGACACCGCCCGGTTCGCCGAAAACCTGATCCTGCAAACCCAGGTCAACGAAGATACCGCAGATACAGAAGGTTCCGGCACCCTATTGGTAGCCATGCTCCGGGTGCGTGAGCTCGCACGGGGAAACCTGGCCGAAGCGGTATCCCACCCCCTGGTTTCCCTTCACTTCGAGCCTGGCGAAATGTCCAGCCTTCCCAATATCCTGGGAAAGAAGATTTCCGAGAACCTGCGCAGCCAATACGTGGCCGACCTGCTGATCCGCTCCCATCCGACCGGAGCGATGGTCCGCACGGCGTCAGGTTTGGACGGAGCCACGCCGGTGGAATGGGTCATGCCCCTGGGCGTTCTCCAGGTTTCCTTGGAAAAGAAGGGCTGGCTTCCGCTGAAACGCGAAATCGACTTATCCGCTCCGGGACTGCATGCCTACGAGCTGCAATTGTCGAAACGCCGGTTCTACAATTCCAAATTCATCTACCCTACCCTGGCCGCGGGCGTCATCTCGGTCATCGCTTTCGGACTGGAGAACCATTACTACTCCACCTATCAGGCTCTCGGCGCCCAGGACAGGACACTTCGGCCGGAAACCTTCGGGAATACCTATCAAACCGCAAAAACCTACGAAGGCGTCGCCTATACGGCGCTGGGACTGGCGTGGTTGAACCTGGCTCTGTGCTTTACCTTCTAGCGGGCGTGGTTTTCGGAAGTCGGCAAAACCTTTCTGAAGCGTAAAATCGGTCCAAAAAGGCAAATTTTGGAATGTAATGCGTAACCTTGGGATTCGCTGCCTAAATGTGAACTTTTTTCAACGGCGTGCCACTAATGTTTTTATGAGGGATCGACAAGCATGGGCAACCTGACCGAGCCGAGCAAAGAACTTTTGAGCCTGTGCAAAGCCGGCAATCCGGTCGCATTCAAGGAAATTTTCCACATGTACCGCGGATACGCTTACAACCTCGTTTACAAAATCACCGGACCGGAAGGTGAGCACGAGGATTTGATGCAGGAAGCGTTCTTCCAAATGTACCTCTCGCTGAAATCCTTCCAGGGGAACTCGTCCTTTAAGACCTGGTTCCATCGCATCATCATCAATACCTGCACCGCCCGCTGGCGCTTCCAGGAGGCCGGCAAGCGTATTTCAGCCAAAAAGACCACCAGCCTGGAAAGCATGGACTACGAGTTGCCCAGCCATGAGGCTGGCATCGCCAAGGAATACGAATTGAAGAACCTGGTCGAACTCGCGCTCGCCCATCTCGATGAGAAACTGCGCGTTCCACTCGTTCTGAACATCTACAGCGACATGGATCTCTCCGAAATCGCAGTGGCCCTGGACATTCCCGAAGGCACGGTGAAATCCCGCCTGTTCACGGCCCGCCAGAAAATCAAAGAATACCTGGACACCCTGGAATAATGAACCCGAATCTTCCCCCGAACCCCAGCGGCGCCAACGGCGCCGGGCCCGACGGCTCCGGGGAACGCATGCGCCTTTTTGAAAACCTGCTCCGCCAGGACGTGGAAATCCGAGCCGACTTCGCCAAGCTGGAGAATGCGCTTTTCGAACGCATCCAAAAGGCGGGGAGCTTGGGACCGTTCGCATTGCTCAAGGCCGAGGAGAGCCCTCCGGCCGGCTTCTTCGACAAGGTGGAGGCGGATCTCTTCGCCCGCATCCAGAACCACCGTGAATATGATCAACCCGTCAACGACATCATCGCGAGCGCGGTGAAACCCTCGGAGATGGAATTGCGCCGCATCGAGGGTCGGCTGGACGGCCGCCTCGACGAGGCCGCCC
This sequence comes from Fibrobacteria bacterium, assembly GCA_039917895.1. Classification (GTDB taxonomy): domain Bacteria; phylum Fibrobacterota; class Fibrobacteria; order UBA11236; family UBA11236; genus Chersky-265. The sequence continues at coordinate 11,843 of JBDSIO010000381.1, forward strand.
ATCTGGAGCCCTGGGAACAGTATCTCAAGGCCGACGTCCCTCTGCCCATGGGCCGCTCGGAAGCAGTGGAGGAAAAGCTCCTCACCCGTATCGAGCGGCACCGCAAACTCGAAGAGGTGGCCCCCGCCTCCCTGTGGTTGTCCTTGGGACTTTTCCTCCGCCAGCCCGCCGCTAAAATCGCGGCCGGATTCGTGCTTGGAGTCGCGGTCTTGTTGGGCGGTGTGCGCCTATCCCGGCAGGCCGAACCGGCGTTGGAAACCTATGTCTATCAGGCGCAGGGTTCCAGCGTGGGAGATCTCTCCACGGCATTCCCCCAGGGCCGTCCGGCCATCCACGGAACCTCGGACATCCAATCCAAAGATGACGGGGCCATGATCCTGGTGAACCAGCGCGGCTTTGTTGAAATGCGCAACGGATCCAGCCTGCGCATCGAAAAGGCCGACCGCAAACAGATGGGGTACCGAGTCGGTTTCGCCGGCCATGGCCGCACCGCGCGCGGCAACGTCACCTTCTTCGTCAACAAGCGCAAGGGAGCGGAGAAATACCAGGTCACGACGCCGGATTACCGCATCGAAGTGCTGGGTACCTACTTCCGCGTCAATCCGGATCTGGGCGGGCGCATCTCGACGTCGGTCCTGGAGGGCAAGGTTAAAATCCATTCCGACGGTTACGGCGAATTCGAAGTGGCCGCCGGCCAGAGCCTGGTCTACGATGCGGTCATGGAACGCTACCGCGTGCAGGACGGAGGATCCAGCGTGCGCCGCGAAGATATCGAAACCGTTCCCGCCGCCGAGGAGTTGGAGCAGTTCGGCGTGCTGACCGTGACTTCGGGCCCGCGTTCCGGAGTTGAAGGCCATGCCGGCGCCGCGGACGGAGCCGGAGCCGAAGTCCGCATCGACGGTAAGTACAAGGGCGCCACCCCGTTGGTGGTCCTGCTGCCTCCGGGTCGCCATGAAGTCCGCTTGTCCTTGGAAGGCCGCTCCGCTGTGGACACGGCCGTGGTGTTGGGCAATGGCAGCGCACTGCGCCTCACCGTCGCCATGCCGCGCCTTCCCGTGAATGTCCCGAAAAACGCCTTCGGTAACAACGCGAAGGCACCGGCCAAGGCTGCGAATGCTGCAACGGGTGCGAATGGCGCGGCAATGATCGCCGAAAAAGCCGCCGCCGAAGCCGGTTCCCCCCTGCCCATCTCCCAATTATCCCGCGCTGAAGAGGCCGACCTCCTCTACCGCAAAGCCGATGCCGCACCGCCGGGTGAATGGCAAAACGCCGTGGCGCTGTACCTTGAGGTGCTCGAGAACCCAGGTTCCAAGCCGCTCCGCAAGGAAGCCGCCTTTTTCTCCATCGCACGCTTGCGCGCCGATCATGAGAAGGAGAAGTCCCAGGCCAAGGAGGATTTCCTGCGCTACCTGGCGCTGTATCCGGATGGCGCTTTTTCCGGCGAATCCTGGCTGCGCCTCGCGGAGCTCGAAGTCGGCCGCAACCATGACAAGGCGATTGAGTACTACCAGCGCGCCATCGAAAACCTGCCCCGCCATCCCCGCCTTTCCGAGATGCAGCATCGCGTGGGCCTCCTCTATCTGCAGGACAAGCGCTATGACGAGGCCGTGGCCATGTTCCGCCAGAGCCTTGGCAACATCCTCTACGCGAACGAGTCGGAGAAACGCAAAATCTATCAGAGCCTCTACCGCACCTTGGTCGCGAAAGGGGATCGCAAAAGCGCGAATCTCATCGACCAGGCCTATCGTCCCCCCGAAGACAGCATAAGCGGAAAGTAGACCCGCCAACCCTGGGAATTCCCGTTGGAGGCGTCTACCTTCCGACGTATGCAGGAATTCCTCGTCCTTCCCGGCTATAATGGTTCCGGACCCCAGCATTGGCAGACTCTCTGGGAAGCCGATCACCCGGGCTTCCGGCGCGTGCAGCAGCCCGATTGGGACAACCCCGTGCAACGCGAATGGTCCGAGACCTTGGAACGCGCCATCGCGGAAACGCCGGATGAGGCGGTCCTGATCGCCCACAGCCTGGCTTGCCTGCTTGTCGTGCATTGGGCGGCCATGGCGGCTCCTGCCACGCTTGCAAAAGTGAAGGCGGCCCTGCTTGTCGCGCCGGTCGATCCCGAGGGCCCGGCCTTCCCTAAGGAGTGCGTCGGATTTTTCCCGGTGCCGAAATCGCGGCTTCCTTTCCGCAGCCTGATCCTCGCGAGCACCAACGATCCTTATGCTACGGTTGAATACACCTTGGAGCTCTCGCAATCGTGGGGGAGCCGCTTCGAAGTAATCGGCCCCAAAGGCCATATCAACGGGGCCAGCGGACTGGGACGATGGGATGATGGGTTCCAGCATCTGACCGGACTGGTCCGCGGCTGATTTTTAAACCGCGCGATTCACCCCAAATCCGACAACAAAGCCTTAACCTTTGACTCGATCAAGTCCCGGATTTTCCGGAACTCCTCCGGCGGCAGGTGCTTCGGATCGGGAATCTGCCAATCGTCGCGGAATTTCGCCCGCACGAACGGACAGGCATCACCGCAACCCATGGTGACCACGGCATCGTATTCCACGTCGGGGATCTGGGTGAGGGATTTCGATCCGTGCCGGGAAAGATCATACCCGATTTCGCCCATGGCCGCGATGGCTTTGGGATTCACGATGCCGGAGGGACGCGAACCGGAGCTATAGCTCGCGACGGATTCCCCGCCATGGATGCGGGCGAAGGCTTCGGCCATCTGACTGCGGTTGGAATTTTCGATGCACACGAAGAGAAGATTGCGTTTGGAATCAGGCATTGGAGGTTTCCTTGGGAGCTGCATTTGGGATGAGCCAGCGTAACGCCGGGATGGAAACCGCAGCGGCGGCGATTTGGGCGGCAATGAAACCCGGGGCGTCGACGGCACGGATTCCGGCGAAGGTGTCGCTCACGGTACGGGCCAGGGTCACAGCGGGATTGGCGAAAGCGGTGGAGGCGGTGAACCAGTAGGCGGCGACGATATAGGCCGCGACCGCGAAGGGAACGGCGCGCTTGAAGCCGTGGGAACAACCGCGGATGACGAGCAAAAGGCCGAAGGTGGCGACGGCTTCGCTGAACCATTGGGAGGCTCCGGTGCGTGTATGGCCCGACGCGGAGTACAACGGCAGTCCGAACATGAAATCCGCCGCGGCGGTGCCGGCGAAGGCCCCCAGGACTTGGGCCGCGATATAACCGGGGACCCGGCTCCACGGAAGCCCGCCTTCGGCGGCCTGGGTGAAGGTCACGACCGGGTTGAAATGCGCCCCGGAAACGGGAGCCAGGGCGAGGATCAGGGCGATAAGACCGGCGCCCGTGGCCAGGGCGTTGGCGAGCAGGGCAACCGCGGTGTTACCCCCGGACAACCTCTCCCCCATGATCCCCGATCCCACCACGACGGAGAGCAGAAGCCCCGTACCCAAGGCCTCCGCCGTCAAGGCCCGCGAATGCGATTTATGCAACATTTCCACGGGTTTTCAGCAACAGCTTTTCACGTGGTTGGTTTCCATCTCGGAGAAAATCCCCGAGAAGGCTTCGATGGCCGTCCTGAAGGCATTCCAGTCGATGCAATAGCACGATTTCGCGCCATCCACCTCTCCCTTGATAAGTCCCGAGGCTTTCAGTTCCTTCAGATGTTGGGATACGGTGGATTGCGCCAGGGGCAGCACCTCCACGATTTCACCGCAAACACAGGTGCCCCGTCGCGCCAGTTCGCGCAATATGGCGACGCGTGCGGGATGGGCCATTGCCTTGGCCATATCCGCGATTTTCCGATCCAGGTCTCCGAATTCCGCCTTCTTGCTTTGCGCCATAAATGCAATATTGTACATATACGATTAATCGTCAATCGTATTTATACGATTTTTTTCACCGGCATTAACTTTGACCGGTATTTTTTGATTTTTGATTCCTTCAAGCAAACTTGTAGCTGCCGAAGTATTATTCTTCCAACGTAGGGACGTCCGGTTCGGTTTTTTCCGTGCCATATTCCATGGCTCGTCGGGTACTGTGATTCCCCGACGGAAATATTTGGAGGGGTATGAAAACGAATTTCCGCCGGGAATGCGGCATTTTCCGGGAAAGCGGCTTTACCTTGGTCGAAGTCCTAGCCGTGCTCATCATCGTAGCCATCCTGGCCGGAATCGGCACGCCGATCTACTTGAGCTATGTAAAAGGGGCCCGCGCCGCCGATGCCCAAACCACCATCGGCGCCATCGTTACGGCGGAGAAAATCCACTTCCAGAAATTCGGCAAATACACCGGCCTGGAAGAATTGCGTGAGAAAAAAGTCGTAACCCTGGACGAAGCCACGGAAACGAAATGGCACTTCGAGGTGGAAGCATCGGGAGAACATTTCACCAAGGTCACGGCGATCAGCAAAGAAGCGATGCCCGGAGGTGCGGGTCAAGAACTCACTTATGACGTAAAGAATGGAAAGTTCGACGGGTACGGCCAGGACTGAGAGATGGCCGGAACACGTTAGGTTCCGGGAATGAAGGATCGCATGGATTTCGCTCGCAACCCCAGCGTCGTCCGCGCAGGAACCCTCCTGGCCGTGGCCGTTGTATCCGGGGCGCTGATGCCGGCCATCACGAGCGCCGGAAGCTGGGAGATCGGCTACTCCTTCCCCGCGCCCACCGAAAACACCAACGGCCTAACTTTCGACGGCCGCTATCTGTGGCACACCAACGACTTAGATCCCGTCATCTACCAGATCAACCCCTTCGGCGGCACGGTGGTAGGGACATTGGAGGACAGCCTGTCGGACCAGGGGGATCTCGAATTCGGCGGCAAGTTCCTGTGGATCGTTTCCGAGAACGACCACAACATCCACAAGGTCGATCCCGCGACCGGCAAAACCCTGGATACCATCCATGTGGACGGTATCCCGCCGGGAGTGCGACGGCGCAACGGCATGAATGACGTCCAACTGGAGGGCATCACATTCGACGGCCGCCAACTGTGGGTGGACGGCGGGGTCAACCGCATCATCCGCATCGATCCGGTTTCGCGCAAGCAATATTTATACGAGATGCCCTACGAAATGGGCTACCTGGACGGAATGACTTGGGCCTTCGACCATTTATGGGTGGTGACGAACAACGCCACCATCTATGAGATCGACCCATGTTCAATGGGTGTGCTGGACAAGTTCGATGCGCCGGCTACCGGAGGGCATGGACCTGAAGGTTTCGCCTTCGACGGCGAAAACCTCTGGTTCGCCGACAACGGCATCGATATGATTTACAAGATCATCCTCAAGTTCCGCATCATGACGAAACGCTCCGCTGCGGCTAAGTCATCCGCCGTCTCCAGCACCCAGGCTTGCAACCAGGGCCTCCTGATGGACCCACCGGTGCCGCTGCGCCCGGATATCGCCGGCGGTTCCGCGGATGCGGCGCCCTTTTCCGCCGGAACCGGCTCACTGGCCGCGCCTGGACGCTTCCCCCCCACCCCGACCTTCGCTTGGCCTGGATTCCGCATTCGCGACCGGCAGACGGCCTCGGTCCCACGCTTCGACGCACGGGGGCGCCGGTACCGAGCGCATGCAGGGTCTTCCGCCACCGCCGCTACTGAAAGACCCTGACGCCATGGACATCCGTCAACTGCTGAGTTTCGCCAAGGAACGCAACGCCTCGGATCTTCACCTGAGCGCCGGATCCGTGCCCATCGTCCGGATCGATGGATTGCTGCTGAAGCTGAAGCTTCCCGCCATGGAGAACGAGGAACTGCGTGAGGCCGTGTACGGGCTGCTCCACGAAGGGCAAAAAGCCGCCTTCGAAACCCGGTATGAACTGGATTTCTCCTGGGAATTGGACGCGGATGCCCGCTATCGCGTGAACCTGTTCCAGCAATTGCGCGGCATGGCGGCGGTGTTCCGCCTCATCCCGACGCAAATCCGCACCTTCGACGATCTCGGGCTGCCGGCCGCCTTGAAGACCTTGTGCTTGCGCGATCGCGGCCTGATCCTGGTCACGGGTCCGACAGGCTCCGGCAAATCCACCACCCTGGCGGCCATGGTGGATTACATCAACGAGAACCAGCAGAAGCATATCATCACCATCGAAGATCCCATCGAGTTCATCCATAAAAACAAAGGCTGCCTGATCAACCAGCGCGAGGTGGGACAACATTCCACCTCCTTCCAGGCGGCTTTGAGGGTGGCCTTGCGGGAGGATCCGGACGTGATCCTGATTGGCGAAATGCGCGATTTGGAGACCGTGCAACTGGCCTTGACGGCGGCCGAGACCGGTCACCTGGTGATGTCCACGCTGCATACGGGCAGCGCGGCCAAGACCATCGACCGCATCGTCGACATCTTCCCGCCGGAAAGCAAAGGCCAGATCCGCAGCATGCTTTCCGAATCCCTGGTGGCCGTATTCAGCCAGAAGCTTTTGCCGCGCAAGGAGGGCAAGGGCCGGGCCATGGCCCTGGAGGCCCTGGTGGCAAATACGGCGGTGCGCAACCTGATCCGCGAGGACAAGGTCTATCAGTTGGCAAACGTGATGCAGTCGGGCGGGGCCCAGGGCATGGCCACCCTGGACATGGCCTTGCAGGATCTGGTGCAACGGGGCGTGGTCGCCCGCGATGAGGCGGCCAAGCTGGCCGTTGATCCTTCCAAGCTGAAATGAGGAACGTGATCGTGAAAAGGATGGGCGTGCCGATAAACCAATCCGGCATGTCCTTGATCGAGGTCATGACCGCGATGGTGATCGCCTTCCTTTCCTTTATGGCCTTTTTCCAATTGTTCGCCTTCGGATCCGTGGAGGTGGAAAAGCTCGGGTACCGCCGCGAAGCCCTGGGGCTGCTGAAGGGCGAGATGGAATTCTGGCGTGCGCGCTTCCAGGCTGCCGCCGCATCGGATAAAAAAACGGTTCCTCCCGCGGAAGGGGAATTGCGCAAGCGCAGCGTGCAGAACGCGGGCGGCATGGTGTTCATGGTGGACCCCGAGGTGGATTCGCCGAGCCGCGATCGCGACCTGCGCTACCAACGGATCCGGGTGCGGGTCAGCTATTCGCAAGCCGACCTGGTCGATACGCTTGAGCTCGAGACGAGGCAATATGTCCGATAGTCCCGGTCAGCTCGATAAACCCGCACAGCTCCATTCTCCCGGCGCGATTCCCCGGTCTCGCTCCTGCCGGGAGAAGGGCTTGACCCTGGTGGAAATGGTAACCTCCATGTTCCTGGGCGGCATGGTGCTGCTCGGCCTGGGTTCGGTCTACGCTTACGCCATCGGGGTCTGGGGGAATACCGAAGCCAAACTTTCCCTGCAGACCAACGGCAGCCTGGCCCTGGACTATCTGACAACGGCGGCGGGTTCGGCGGAAACCTATTCGATCTCCGCCGGGAAGGAATTGGGTCTGAATTTACCCGCTTCGCCTTTGGACAAAACCTCGCGCGTTAGCCATCGCAGATTCCGGTTGAAGGAAGAAGCCCTGTGGATGGATGACGGCAAGGAATTCCGCCGCCTTATTCCGGCTCCCGGGGACAGCGCCGTAGGCGTTTCGGATTTCCAGGCGGTCGCGGAAACCGATCCGCAAAGCGGCATCCTGACCCTGGATATGCGCGTGGCGCTCTTCTCGCGCGCGAAAGGCAACCGCGAAGCGGACACCATGTGGTTCGCTACCACGGTACATCTCCGCAATCGCGATTTGTCCGGAGGCGCGGTTTCAGGTAGCGCCGGTTCGGCATCGAAGTCCAGGGGAGCGGCGCTGTGAACCAGGATTACTTCGGAGAACGTAGCGGAGAACGCAGCGAAGAACGCTATGGAGAACGAGGCGTGGCCTTGATCGGCGCGATGGCATTCTTCCTGGTGCTGTCCTTCTTCGGCTTGGGCTATCTGGGATTCCCAGCCTACGAGGCCGATGCCCTGCGCCGTGAATACACGGATTTGAAATTACGTTGGGAAGCCGAGGCTGCCTTGTCCAAGGGACTGGCCACGGCTTCCCGGGTGGCGCAACCGCAGGACACGACACTCCCCGCCGTCGACACCGGAGCCTACCCCTCGGAATTCCGCCTCCGGAAAATGGAGGAGGCGCGCTTCCCGCGCTATGCGGTCACGGCCTACATCCATGACCGCCGGCATATCGCCCCGCTATGCAGCCTGTCCGCCGTGGTGCAGGCGGGTTCTTCCGCATCCGAGTATTTCCTCATCGAGCATCGCTCGGGCGGGAACTTCTATTTCACCGGCGATACCATCGACGGCCCGGTGCACACCAACACCCGCTTCGCCATCGCCGGAAGCCCAATTTTCCTGGATCAGGTGTTCGAAATGGGATCGGTGAAGGAAGGCTTCATCCTGCATCCGGAATTCCAGGCCACCCCTAAAATCAAATCCGGTAAGCCTCAGGAAGGCCCAGTCTTCCTGTTCGACAACATGACCTCGCTGATCCGCAAGGTACCTTCTTCCCAGATCCTCCGGCCCAATCCCGGGCTGGTGCTTTCCATCGTCTTCCGCGGGCCCATGATGGAACTGAGCTACCGCGATCGCATGGTCCAGGACGCCTATTCGCCCCCCGTTCTGCGGTCCATCCCCAAGGACGGCGGCCTCTTCGTGGACGGCGAAGTCGAAATTCGCGGCATACTCTCCAAATCCCTGACCCTCGGCGCCAGCGGCGACATCGTCATCACGGACGACCTGGTTTACAGCGGATCTCACCCCCTCACGGGCAAGCCCAAGGAAGGCTCCCAGGTCTACTTGGGATTGATCTCGGAGAAGAATGTCAAGGTACACCAAGTGCAGGCGCGCGAAGAGGCCGGCCGCGGAATACGCATCAACGCTTCCGTGGTGGCGATGGACAAATCATTTCTGGTGAACAACCTGCAAGCTCATTCTTGGGACATGGGCACCATGCATTTCTGGGGCACCATTGCTCAAGTGGAACGCGGCGGCGTCGGCGCGCTCAAGGCCCGCGACCTGTTCCGCGGCTTCCACAAGGATTGGCATTACGATCGGCGGCTCAAAGGCAATCCGTCCGCCCTCTCCTATTTTCCGCCACTGATGACGTCGCAGGGGCTGATGGCCATGCATCCCGTATGGTTCGATACCTTAGGCTGGGTTGATGATGTTTGAACGCAAGGATTCCGTTTTGGCCCTGGACATCGGTACCGCAGGGGTGAAGGGCGTGGAGGTCAACCTGGATCGGGGCAGGCCCATACTGCGCAAGGCCGCGGTGCGGGAACTGCATTATTCAGGCGAAGGTGAGCGCGGCGGGCAACGCCCAGAAGCCCTTCCGCGCCTGATGGCTGCGGTTTCCGATCTGCTCGCGGAGCTGGGCGTAAGGCCGGGCAAGGCGCGCCGTTTGGTTACCTGTCTGCCTGGGCCGAAGGTGTCCATCAAACAGATCAAGTGTCTGGCCCTTCCGGAAGCGGAGATGCGTTCGGCCCTGGTCTTCGAGGCTCGTAAGCATCTGCCCGTGGAAGGCGATGTGTTGATGGATTACCAGTTGCTCAACCGCCGTGGCGAAGAACAGGACGTACTGCTGGTAGTGACCACCAAACAAGCCGTGAATGCCCACCTGGCTTTGCTGGAAGCCTGCGGGCTCAAAGGCGGCGTGCTGGAAGCCCCGTCGCTGGCGCTGTGGAACGCGTTCCTGCGGCAACATCCTGCTTACTCCGGCCCTGGATCGTCCGCTCTGGCCGCCGCAGGCACGATCGCAACCGAGGGCCAGACCGCGCCTTTGCCGGTCGGCTGCATCGACATCGGCGCCACTTCCACGGGCCTCAGCTTTTTCCACCTGCCCGGGCTCTATCTGACCCGTGACATCGCCATCGCCGGAGATCGGTTCACGGAGGATATGCGGCAGAACCAGGGATCCGATTTCCCGACGGCGGAGAAGGCCAAGACCGCGGGCGGGCTGTTCAAAGACGCGCCCTCGAAGGGATCGACCGTCATGACTTTGGAATTGGAGGGAGAGGGAGGCAAAGGCCAGCCCTCTCTGCAAACCCTGGTGCGGGAAATCCAGCGCTCCATCCGCTATTACCTGAAGGAAGCGGGCCAGGCGAAATTGGAAGGCCTGATGCTGGCGGGCGGATCGGCGGCCGATGCCGGCCTGCGGGAGCATTTGCAAAAGGAATTGGGATTGTCCGTCAAACCGTTGGATCCGGTCGAGGGTTGGGAAGGGGCGGAGTTGATTCCCGCTTCCGCCCGGCCCCGGTTCGCCCAGGCCGTCGGCATGGCCTTAAGAGGAGCGCATGAGTTTTTTCCGCATCAACCTTAACCGGCTGGAGGATCCGACCGTCGCGCTCCGCAAGGAGCGGCGTGAAAGCTATGCCTTCCCGGTGCTGGCGGCGCTGTTCGCGCTTGCCGCGGCCGTGGCCGGCAGGCAGGCAGGAGCCTTGGACGGCAAGCTGAAGGAACTCCGCTCCCTCAAGACCGACCTAGCCGCCCGCATCCAAGCGCTGGAACGGGATTCCGATTACGTGAGCGAAGAGGACGTGCGCGCCTTGCACGACATCGATCGAAGGCGCATCTTCTGGACCCGCAAGCTGGTCTCGCTGGCGGAACTGACCGGCGAGAAGATCGTTTTCACCCGCATCGGCTATGCGGGCGGAAAATTGGAGTTGACGGGCGTAGCCCAGGCCGGATCCGCGGCCGCCTCCACAGGTGGCAACCGCTTCGAGCTGGTCTCGGCTTTCATCGATCGGCTGCAGGCTTCGCAAGAGTTCACGCGGGATTTCCGCAAGGTCGAGTTCGTCAATTCCAAACGCGTGGATTTCCAGGATCAGGCCCTGTTGAGCTTCGAGGTCGTATGTCTGCCGAAATGACCGTCCTGCGCAAGCGCAATACCCTGGTGTTCCGATTGGGGCTCGGGGCCGCGGTGTTGATGGCGGTCCTGGTGGGTGTCCAGATTTTCGTCCTGGCGGCGCCCAAGCCGCTGAAAATCAAGCAACTGCACACTGAGATCAAAGGCCTGGAAGAACGCCTGATCAGCGCCCAGATCACTTCCCGGAACCTGGACCAGGTGCAGAAGCTGATCCATCGCAATCTGGCGATATCGGATCAGGACGACCTCGCCCAGGGCGCATCACTGAACTTCCTGATGGACCTGCACAAGGTGCTCGACAATCTGCGCATCACGGTGGTGAGCCTGGAACCGAGGCAGGTGGAGACCCGCGGCCGCTTCGTTGAAACGCCTTACGATTTGGAAATCCTTTGCGACTTCA
>JBDSIO010000382.1:0-1969 GCA_039917895.1 Fibrobacteria bacterium
CGACCTGGCCTTCACCGGCGAAGAGGCTGGCATCGTCTCCGGCCGACACGCTCTGGTGGCTTTGAAAGCGCAAACCCTTTGGCTCCGGGATCTCGACAGCACCAATGGCACCTTCGTGGGCAAAATCCGGGTCACGGAACGCGAACTGCTCGGCGGCGAAATCATCAGCCTAGGCCCCAACGGTCCGGCCATGCGCGTGGAGGTCATGGACGTACGGGATATTCCGCCCGACAATGGGACGGATACCTTGATGGCCGAGGGCCGCCAGACCACGGCCATGCCGGTGACGGATGTGGGGCTGTTGGCCAAGTCCCGCGGGCGGAGCAGCGGCAACCGGAGCCTGATACTGGAGATGGCGAGACGACTGCGCAGCACCAACAGCCCTCAGGAAGTGATGCAGGGGCTCGCGCAGGATCCGGAGCGGCTGGCGCGCCTGCTGCAAGGCGGCGTGATGCCGGGGCGCGTGGCCGATTGGGTGGGCGGGATCGGTAGCCGGGCCGCCCGATCGCGGAAACGGATCCTCTGGGGAGGCGGGGTACTGGGCCTGGCCGCGTTTATCGCCCTGACCGTGCTCGGCTGGCAAAACTACAGCTATCGATCCAAGATCAAGATGCAAGGGGATCTGCTGAGCCAGATCCATGATTTGGAAACCGGCCTGGACGCCTTCTCGGTCAACGGCGAGGAGCAATCTCCCGAGCGGGCCATGGTCGTGCACCAATTGCTGGCCGCGGAGCGCCAACTGTTCAAGATCCGCGAGAAACTGAAGCTGCCCGATCGGGCGCCCACCTACCGGCTGCCGCTGGGGGCTGATGTGCACCAGGTCCTGGAGGAATTGGGCAAGAAGGGGTTCATTGTCCCCGAAAGCTTCATCAAGACCGTGCAATCGCAGATCGCGTATTTCACCAAGCCCGGCAACCGCGCCACTCTGGAACGCTGTTTCCGGCGCAAGCCCCGCTTCGAGGCCCTGATACGCCAAGAGCTCGCGCGCAAGAACCTGCCGCCGGATTTCCTCTATATCGCCATGCAGGAAAGCCTTTTCGATTCCGCCGCGCAGAGCGGCAACAATGCGCGCGGTCTGTGGCAGATGATCCCCGAAACGGCCAAGGAGTTCGATCTGAAAGTGCCGGACGAATGGAAGACCTTGGGACCGGAAATGGACGATCGCACCCGTCCCCGCCTGTCCACGCGCGCGGCCGCCAAATATCTGCACGTGCTGTATTCTGAATTCGGCGACGCCGCCCTGGCCATGGCGGCCTATAACGCGGGCGCGGGCAAGATGCGCAAGACCCTTCGCCGCATCGAGGATCCCGTCAACGACCGGGATTTCTGGTACATCTACCGCATGGGCATGATGTCGCCGGAAACCCGCGAATACGTGCCCAAGATCATCGCCATGATCCTGATCGACCGCAACCGCGCGAATTACGGATTCGCGGGGACGCCTGCGCCGGGAGGCCTGGCGGCGCCGAAGAACGACGAGAAGGGGTGATCCAACAAACAGTATCGACTATGGGCTCCTGATCCCGCCCTTAAAAATGGTCCTCGTCCCTTACCGGAAGCGCAATCGCCGGCTCGGTCGGCAGCGTCACCGTCGGATCGAGGTAAATGGTTTCGTCCGGGATCTTCCCCCTTTCGTAACGATTTTCCTTCCAGAGCAAAACGAACTTGGATTGAATTTCGCCATGGAGGAAATCCTCTTCAATGGGCGGAAGGCCTTTTTTAAATTCCACCTCCGAAGGCCAGCGGGCGAATTTCATATCCGGAACTTCGATAGGGGTATTTTCGCTTCCTGCCTCGGCATACACCGGACATCCGAAGGGGTGGCTGACGGGAAGCCAGATGCCGGTGGAGTGAAATTCTTGCTCGACGTCCACCAACTTTGCTGAAATAGGCGAAAGCGGATCTAGCCGGTTGGCGATATCGGCTGGCAAAACCGCCTCATCCAGTACACGGGGAAAGGAGTGGGATC
>JBDSIO010000383.1:0-12648 GCA_039917895.1 Fibrobacteria bacterium
TGGACTTGGACTTGTAGAAGGAACTGCCGGGCACGGTGGCGACCTTCACTTCGGAAACCAGGTAACGCGCGAGTTCCGCATCGTCGCGAAATCGCCTGGATGGCTTGGACCGCCCGATGATGTCCGCTACGTCCGCCATCACGTAGTACGCGCCTTTGGGCACATGGCAGCGAAAGCCTGCGTCCTCCAATCCCGCCACCAGGAAATCCCGGCGCTTGAGATAATGATCCGAAAGATCGCGGTAGAATTCCGGTCCCAGTCCCAGCGCCCCGCGCACAGCCTCCTGCAACGGCGTCGCCGCGCACACGGTCATGAAATCATGTACCTGCCTGATCCCGTTGGAGATTTTCTCGTGCGCGACCGCCCAGCCCACGCGCCATCCGGTGATGCCGTAGGTCTTGGACGCGCTGCCGATGGTGACTGTAAGATCCTCCAACCCGGGAATGGAGGCCGGGCTCACGTGCGCGGCCCCGTCGTACAGAATGTGCTCGTAGATTTCGTCCGAGAACACCCGCACGCCCCATTTACCGCACAGCCCCGCGATTAACTCAAGTTCCGCGCGGGTGAAGACCTTGCCGGTGGGATTATGCGGGGTGTTGATGACGATGGCGGCTGTGCGCCTGTTGAAGGCCCGTGCCAACTCCCTTTCGTCGATGGACCAATCCGGTTCCCGCAAAGTCACGTAAACGGGCCTGGCGCCGCACAGGTAGGCATCCGGATGGTAGTTTTCGTAGAAGGGCTGGAAGAGGATGACCTCTTTGCCCGGGTCCAGGCTGGACATGAAGGCGCAGATCATGGCCTCGGTGGCCCCGCACGTTACCGTGACGTTACGGTCGGCGTCCGCCCGGATGCCGTTGTATTCGCCGACTTTTTTGGCGATGGCCTGGCGCAGGGCGGGCATGCCCCAGGTGACGGAATACTGGTTGTAGTCGGCGTCCAGGGCGTTGCGGGCCAGTTCCTTGAGCGCGGGCTCGCAGGGGAAATCCGGAAAACCCTGGGCCAGGTTCACGGCGCCGTGCACGTTGGCCAGGCGCGTCTGCTCCCGGATCACGGACTCGGTGAAGTCGCGGAGCCGCAGGGCGGGGACGATGAGTTTTACCGGGTCGGCTTTGACTGCCGGGGCTTTTTTTTTGGTTTTGGAACGGGAGGGATTCGGCATTTCCGAAATCTAACTATTCGCCTTCAGGACTTGGCGTTCCCCAACTAACCCGGGGATTTGCGCACATGATCGAACCAGAGGGCGAAGCCCAGTCGTACCTGCAGGCTGTCCACCTCCTTAAGCGCGCTTTCATAATCCCACAAACCCATGCGTATGTACTCGTGTTCATCGGCCTTGCCGCTTTCGCCGCCTTCCAAGGCCTCGAACTCGTCCGCGGACAGCTCGAGGCTGCAGCCGAAATAATGGACGGCCTCATCGTCCAGGCCCGGGGAGCTGAACAAGGGCCGTTCCGCCAGGGGAACCATCTGATCGCGGCGGGCCTCCAGGCCCGTCTCCTCTTTGAGTTCCTTAAGCGCGACGCCCACCGGATCCGCCACGTCCTCGTCCAGCATTCCGGCGGGGAATTCCAGGGTTTCGCCTCCATGGCCTACGCGTCGCTGTCTCAGCATTAGGAATTTCCGTTCGCCGTCCTCGCGGTTGACCACCTCGGTGACGATGAGCGCGGCATGGCCCCGGATCAGGGCATAGGCGGGCAGGGGCCGGCCTTGCGGATCCTCCACGCGCGCGCGGAGCAGCGCGAAGAGCAGGGATCCGTCCGGCTTGTTCAGTTCCTGGAGGGGTTCCACGGCGCGCAGCGTGCAACCGTTACGGGCCAGGTTGCGCTTCCAGGCCCGGTATTTAGGGGCCCGGAGCAAGCCTTCGGATTCGCCCGCGATCGGTTCCATGGCCGCGCTTTCGTCCGCTTAGCGGGCGGGACCGAATTCCATGCCCAAGCCGATGCGGATCAAGGACTGCCCATCTTCACCGAACATGAAGGAGGGGATGAAGACGCCGTAGAAGTTCATGCCGGGCTTCACCTTGAAAACGGCCATGAGATCGCCCCCAAGATCGAAATAGTTGTTGTGGATCATGGCGTACCCGAGATGGGGGCCGATGCGCAGGGTGAAGCCCTGATCGATGGCGGGTTTGTAGTAGAACGTGAGGTAGCCGCCATATTCGTTCACGGCTTCCCAGGCTTCCTCGTTCTTGGGATTGAATCGCGTATAATTGAGATGCAGGCCCATGTCCCACAACGGCGTGGTCGTAACCACGGCGCCGATTTCGCCGCCCACGCCCAGGCGGTAATTCTCGTCATAAATTGAAGCCCGCAATCCGACGTCCAGGTCCATGGGCGCCGCCATGGAAACAGAGGCGAGGGAGGATAGCAGGGATGCGAAGGCCGCCAGGCGACGGGCAGTGATCATGGGTTTCTCCTTTAGGGGTCCAAGCAACGAGAGTTTCAAATATACAGCCGTAACGGAGGTCCAGCAACCAACTCCAGAATGAGAATCCGCGGCAGGCAACCCCGGGTTTCCCATCCTCCCCGGATGAGCGCCGACCAAAGGCCATGGAAGGACATGGTATCCCGCGGTGCGTGACGCCGGCGTTAAACCCGTGCGGGCCATTTCAGGCGGGTCCCGCCCAGTCGCGCGGCTTCAGGAAAAACCCGGTTAATCGCTCTTCCGGGCTGCCCGCTTCGGGTTGGAAACCGTAGACCCATTTCGCCAGCGGCGGCATCGACATCAGGATCGATTCCGTGCGTCCTCCGGATTGCAGGCCGAAAAGCGTTCCGCGATCCCAGAGCAGGTTGAACTCCACGTAGCGCGAGCGGCGGTAGAGCTGGAAATCGCGTTGCCTTTCCGTCACGGGCAGATGGCGGCCCGCCAGGAAGGGGCGGTAAAGTTCCGGGAAGGCGCGGCCAAGGGCTTCCGTGAACGCCAAGGCGCCGGCGCGATCGTCGCGGAGATGATCGAAGAACAAACCTCCTACGCCGCGGATCTCGTTCCGGTGCTTCAGGAAAAAATAGCCGTCACAGGCCTCTTTGTAGGCCGCATAATCCCGGCCGTGGGCGTCGCACAAATCCCGGAGGGCGCGATGATAGGCGGTCACCTGCCCTTCCACCGGATAAAAGGGGGTCACGTCGATGCCGCCCCCGAACCACCAGACGTCGCCGGCCTCGAAATAGCGGATGTTCAGGTGTATCGTGGGAACATGGGGGTTACGGGGGTGCATCACCAGGCTCACGCCGGTGGCGTAGAACGCCGTGCCGGGGGGGATTTTGAACTGCGTCGCAGCCGACTGCGGCAGGGACGCGCCTTCGATGGCGGAAAACCCCACGCCGCCTTTTTCCAGCAGCGGCCCTTCCTCCCACACCCGCGTGACGCCGCCGCCGGCGCCGGATTCGTAGTTCCAGGAGTCCTCGCGATAAGGCCTGTCCTCGGCGGACAAGAAGTCGCAGATATGGTTCTGCACGGAGCGGAATGCCGCAGTTACCGTCTGCTTGTGGGTGGGTCCCGGGCCGGTCATACGGGAGTCCAATCTAGGAATTTTTCTATTTTCAGACGCGTTCCCGAATCGAAGGCGGCAGCATGGGCGGATTTTTCTACTGGTGGCAGCACTTGCCGGAAAGCATGGACCCGGTGCTGTTCCACCTGGGCGCCCTGAAGGTCCAATGGTACGGCTTGATGTACATCATCGCCTTCACCGTGACCTACTTCCTGGCCCGCCGCCGCTGCCGCCTGGAAACGCGTTTCCAACAATACGATGAGGAATTCCTCAAGAACCTGCTGACTTACGGCTTCATCGGCGTGCTCGCGGGCGGACGGATCGGCTACGTCCTTTTCTACAACCTCCCCTATTACCTGGACCATCCCCTGGAAATCATCCTGCCGTTCAGCTTCGCCGGCGGTTTCCATTTCACCGGCATCTCGGGCATGTCCTATCATGGCGGCGCGACCGGCGCCATCCTCGGCAGCCTGCTTTTCTGCAAGCGCTTCAAGCAGGATTTCTGGAACATTTGCGATCTGTTCTTTCCCATCGCCCCATTGGGCTACACCTTCGGCCGCCTCGGCAACTTCATCAACGGCGAACTGTGGGGCCGCGTCACCACCTCGCCCATCGGCATGTACTTTCCGCTCGCACCCGAAGGCGACGTACTGCGCCATCCGTCCCAGCTTTATGAAGCTACCTTCGAGGGCGTGCTGCTGTTCGTGGCGTTCCTGTTCGTGCGCCGCCTGCGCATCCCCAAAGGATCCACCTTCGCCATCTACATCTTCGGCTACGGGTTCGTGCGCTTCTTCATCGAGTTCTTCCGCGAACCCGATCGACAACTGGGTTTGGTGCTCCTGGGGCGCTTCTCCCGCGGCCAGGAACTCTGCGCCTTCATGATGGTCTTCGCTGTGGCGCTGTACGCCTATCTCAAGCTGCGTCAGCCCCTGGTCGGCCCGGATCCCGCAGGGCTTCCGGCCAAGTAACCGGGCCGGTCCCGGATCCGAGGCAAGACCCGCTTGCCTTGGCAGGGCGATTGGACGTTCAGTTTCCGGCGGCAACCGGAGTGGGCGCGTGCTTGCGCAGCTTCTTCATCTCCCGGTTCCCCAACTGTCCGCAAGCGGCCATCGAGTCCTTGCCCTTGGTCCCGCGGATGCGGCAATACTGCCCCGCTTCCATGAGCCAATGGTAGAAGCGGGCGACGCCTTCCTTTTCAGGACGGCCGAACGGCGACTCCAGCCGCGGGTTGTAAGGGATCAGGTTCACGCAGGCCTTGAGATCCTTCAGGTATTCCGCCACTTCGATGGCATGCTCCCGCGCGTCGTTAACGCCCTCGATGAGCACGTATTCCATGAACAGGAAGTCGCCTTTGCGCGCCAGGGGATAATCCCGCAGAGCCGCTTTCAGCTCGGCGAGAGGCCACTGGCGGTTGATCGGCATCAGGCGGGAGCGGATGGCGTCGTTGGGCGCATTCAGGGAGATGGCCAGGCGCAAGCGCGAGAAGCCCGCCATGGGATTCTCCTTCGTCGGCGGCTCGGCGGCAAGACGGGCAAGGCGGCGGATGCCGTCCACGTGGCCGACCGTGGACACGGTGATGGCGGATTGCGCGATGTTCAGGCCGCGCTGATCGGAGAGGATGCGAACGGCCTGGAGCACGTTGTCCAGGTTGTCCATCGGCTCGCCCATGCCCATGAAAACCACGTTCTCGATGGGTTCGCCAAGGGCGAACCTCGCGTACATGACCTGGGCCACGATTTCGCCAGCGTCCAGGCTGCGCAGGTAACCCATCTGCGCCGTCTCGCAGAAGGTACATCCCATCTTGCAGCCGACCTGGGAGGAGATGCACAGGGACTTGTATTGGCGCATGGGGATGACGACGGATTCGCATACGAGACCATCGCGCAGCTTCAGCAGGAATTTGTAGGTCCTGTCCGGCGACCCGGTCAGTCCGTCGCCGGAACGACCCGCCTCGTCTGGCAACCGGTAAGCGAAGCTTTCCCGGACCGCGCGCGCAAGGGATGGGTTGGCGGCGAATTCCGGTAGCGGGCCGGGATCGGGTTCGCCCTTGCGGTACAGGGACCGGAACAAGGCGCCGGCATGGAACTCCCCTTTGCCGAAGCGGCGATCGAATTCGCCCACTAGCCCGTCGTAGTCGTAGCGCAGGATATCGTCGGTGCCGGCCAGAATGCCCCGACGCAGGTCAGGGAAGTCAGGGGCAGGGGCGGCGGACTCTGGAAAAGGCATGCGTCCTATATATTAAAATCCCGCTGGGGTGGAGCCGAAGCCGGCGGCCGGGGTCCAGTCGATGGCAGGTTTTTCGGGTTTTCCCGGCTCCATGAGCCGGACCCTGAAATCAGGGAGCCGAAAAGCGGGTTCCCCGGATTGCCGGACCTTGGAAACCCGGTCAGGTCTCCAGCGAAAAGGGCGTGAACTTCGTGTCCTGGTCGTAGAAATCCTCATGCTCGGCTTTCTTGAGGAACCGGACGATACGGTAGGTCACCGGAGTCATGGCGATTTCCCATCCCGTCTTGAGCAGATATTGCGCGAAGACCACTTTGAGCAAGTCTCCGGTGGCCCACAAGCCGCCGAACGCGATGACATAGAAGAGCGAGGAGTCGACGGCTTCGCCCACCAGGGTCGACCCGATGGTGCGCATCCACAGCCAGCGGCCCTCCGTGCGGATCTTGAGCTTGGCCAGGATGAAGCTGTTCGCGAAACTGCCGCACCAAAAGGCGATCATGGACCCGGCGGCGATGCGCCAGGCATTGCCAAATACGCCGTCCAGGTGGGCCTGGTACGAATGCATCCAGTCGTTGTCGGCCGCGGGCAGGTGGACCACGATCCAAGCCATGAAGGAGGCGAAGGCCAGCGCCCCGAACCCGGCCCATACCACCCGTCTGTCGCGGGCATAACCGTAGACCTCGGTGAGGATGTCCCCGAAGATATAGGAGATGGGGAAAAACAACACTCCCGCGCCGAAGGTCACGGTGCCGAATAAAGGCAGATCCACTACGGCCTGCTTGGCGGCCCCGATGAAATTGGAACAGATGAGCACGGTTACGAAGGCCGCCATCACCAGGTCGTAGTACTTGTATTCCCGATGCTTCATTTGGTTTCCCCGACTTCACGCCATTCATGCCGCAGCGCATGAAAATAGTCTTGATTCAGCCGGGAGGAAAGGTCGGCAAGATCCGGATCGGCGTCAGTCCCACTTCACGCGGGTGACGCCCGGGCACGAAGTGAGGCTTTCGGCAACCTGGCGGGACAGATTGAAAATATCGTTGCGGCGCAGTTTCACGTCCATATGGAGCGTGCGCGAGCCCGCGGCCACGTCGTAGTCGAAATACACGCGCTGCACCCGCACGCCCAAATCCTCCATCCGCTTGCGGATACCCTCATCGGTGATGCCGTTGAGGCCGAGCATCACCGTCACCTTGGCGTAGAAATCCTTCTTCACATGCTGTTCCATATGGGGAAGCGCATAGAGCGCGAAGATGGCGATGCAGGTTCCCATGCCGCCGATCAAAAGGTGGCCGCTGCCGAAGGCGAGGCCGAGGATGGTGATGAACCACAGGACCGCGGCGGTGGTCACGCCCCGCACCAAGGTGCCTTGGCGGATAATGGCTCCCGCTCCCAGGAACCCGATGCCGGTAAGGATGCCGGCGGCCAAGCGGGCCCGATCGGGGCGCATCATCCCGGCCGCCTGGTTGAAGCTTTCACGATAAAAGTCTTCGGACAGGATCATGGCCAGGCATGAGGCCACGCAGGCCAGGATGGTGGTTTTCAGCCCCGCTGCGCGTCCATGGCTTTCCCTCTCCAGTCCCAGAATCAGGCCCGCCACCATGGCACAGACTACGCGAATCAACACTTCCTTAAAATCCAGAGCCGATGCAGGGTTCAAAAACGCCATCCTTTACACAGGTAACTTTACACAGGTAACTTTGATTTTATGCCTCCGAAGCGGGGAATGCAATGACCTTGGCCAAACCGGTACTAGCTGGAGAAGCGCTCGTTTCTGGAAGAAAAAAAGTGAGATGGGGGTTGCCATGCAAAAATGGAGTTATGGTACAATCTGGGCGGAGGAGAACTCCTTATGAAGATGCCGGCTCATATTTCCCCGTGGTTGACCGACGATGAACTTGCGACCTGGGTTCGCGAGGCTCCCACGCTGGACGCTTACAAAAAGCGGGAAGCCATTTGGCTCACCCGCAGAGGCCCTTTCCACGCCCACAAGGTTTCGGACCTGTTACAGGTTTCCAAACAGGCGGTCTGGCTGTGGATCAAACAATACAATCAGGGCGGCCCGGACAGCCTCGATCGCAAGGGCCGAGGCGGAAGGCGCCGCGCCTACCTTTCACTGGACCAGGAGCGCGCCCTCGTCGAGCGTCTCCAATCCCAGGTCGCGAAAGGCCAGGCCCGCAAGGCCAAGGAACTCCTGCCCGAAGTGCTGGAAGCGGTGGGGCAGAACGTGTCCGTCGCTTATGTTTACCGCCTGATGCAGCGCCATGAGCGCCGCCGCGGTCCCACCGCAGCGAAATCCCAACGCAAACCGGAAGGCGAAGACGAAATGGCGTCCCTGGAGGCGCAGATCCCCGGAGCGTTTCCGGCTCAGAACCAGTCGCTCGGTTGACCTTCCTGTAACCGCCCGGCCCGTGCTTGCCTTTCCTTCTCGCGCACCCGCACGGGCCGACCGCCTTTACCATTCTTTGCCCCATCACTGCCTGACAAGCAGTTTTTGACTACTGTGACAAGTCGTTGTCATTAGTGGAATTACTCTCACCGCGAAATTCCGTTTGATTATATTGCCCGGAAGAACCGCGAGGCCCGTTGGCCGACTTCGCGGCGGTTTACCGATAGTCCGGAGGAAGTATGGAGTCGCTGAAGTCGAAGGTACTGGCATTGAAGCCGGTCCTCATCCTGTTTTACCTGTCTTTCATGGGCTGCCTGAGCGTTTTCGCGGTTCAGCTGTACCTGGGAATGGGATTCCAACCCCTGATCTGCCTCTGCTCGATGGGCATCATCTTCGGAATCTACACCTCAAACCGTTTCACCGACACCGCCGAGGATTTCACCAACGACATCCAGAAGGCGCTCTTCTTCCAGAGCCGGCGCATCTGGTATGCCTTGGCTATCGGCGCTTTGGTGGTCAGCATGGGCATCCTGCTGGTACAGGAGAAGCTGAATTGGCTTCACTTCCTGCTGATCGGGATGGGGTTCTGCTACTCCTACCGCCTGATCCCCTGGTATTCGCCGGGCCAGGGCATGCAGTTGATCCGCATCAAGGAAATGACCTTCGTCAAGAACCTGGCCGTATCCCTGCTGTGGGGAGGCTCCGTGTTCATGGTACCCATTCTGTACAGTTCGGTTACGGTTGCGAATCTGTTCGTTCTCATCCACCTGGGACTGGGGCTTTTCCTCTCCACCCTGAACAACACCCTCTTCGACGATATCCTCGATGAAGACGGCGACCGCGTGGCGGGCATCAAGACGCTGCCGACCACATTGGGCTCCCGCAATTCCCTGCGCTTGCTCTGGGCCTTGGACATTGCCTGGATTCTCTGGATCGCGCTCTGCCTGTCTCTCGGGAAACTGAATCTGCCCCATTCGGCGTTCCTCATGTTCCTCGGCGCGTTCCCCATCGGCTACATGAGCCTGAGCCGCCAGGGGAAGGCGCCCAAGGCCTGGATCGATTTCCTGATGGAATCGGACCTGCTCTATTTTTCCTTGGGGTTGATGTTTCTCAGCCTGGTCTGAGGCGCGCGGGCTTGGCGGAGTAAGCCGGGCGGCGGGGTCAGGCCAGGTGGAACTGGCGTTCGCGCAGTCGAACCCGCTGGGAGGATTTGCGCAGCAGGCGTGAAACCACGTATTCCTCCGAGAATAATTCAGGGCGGTTTCCCCGCGCGTGATCGAGGATATACAGGTTCTTTTCATGGTGGGAGACCATGCATAGGCAGGGGTAGGCCGCAAGCGTTTTGAACCGCGATGCCATGGTCTTGGCGCTCACCAGGATGGTCAACGAATCGGGCGGGTATTCGGAATCCTTGAGGTCCTCTATATCCTGCACGATATAAGGGCTTACCTTCACGTTCTGGAAGACGCGGATGAGATCAGGCAGGTTGTCCATGCCTTCCTTGATTAACACGATCGGATGCTTCCGCCCTGCCTCTTCCGCCATGTTCTGCTCATAAGTGGGAAAGGTCATGATTAGCTTCATGCCGTGCTCGCCTTTACGGGCCAGGTTCTTGGAGTAGGCGCTGATCTTGCCCCCATGGCTTTCGACGATGGTGCGGGAGATGGACATTCCGAGCCCGGTGCCACCGGAGGCTTTCTTAGTAGTGTAAAAGGCTTGGAACAACCGGTCCAGCTGCGCCTTATCGCATCCCAATCCGTTATCTTCGATGCTGAGCATCAGCAGGCCGCGCTCCGTAGTGACCTTGACCTTGATGTTGACGGAAAGCCCGCCGCCCGCCTCGATGCTATTGTTGAACAGGTTGATGAAGACCTGTTCGAGCTTTCCCCAGTCCCCGAACAGGAAGTGCTCCCGATCCATTCCCACCAGGGTGAAGCGCGACTGGTACTCCGGATAGTGCCTGGCGATCAGACCCTTGATGAGCTCGGTCACGTTGATGGGATGCCGCTCCTTGAGGACCTGAGTGCGCGAAAGCTTGAGGATGTCGTCGCTGAAAGCCGTGAGCCGCTCCACCGAGGATAGGATGTTCTTCACGATGGCGTTGCCCTTGTTGGAGAGGTGCTCGGCCTCCTGCAGCAGTTGGGCATTGCCGGCGATCATGAACATGTAGTTCCTGATTTCGTGGTTGATGATGGCGGTCGACTCCCCCAGTTGTTTGAGGGCGTTGACCTGTTCCATGTCCCGGTAGGCCGACTCCAGCTTGTCGAACGTAGTCTGCCGCTCCTGGAGGATGTGCAGGAACCGCTCCGTGAAAATCATCGAGGCCATGAGACCATAGGCGATCATGCCCAGGAATTTGTAGGACGGAAAAAGCTGGGTCGCCGGATTCACCACTCCCAGCATGTCCAGCACGCCGCCGGTGGAGAGCAGCGCGAAACCGATCAGATGGAACCAGAGGATTTTGCGCTGGTTGGCCGCCGCCGACTTTAGCCCTTGGATGAGGATGATGTTGGTCATGGCGCCGTATACCACGCCGTAAGGAAAGAACAAAGCGAAGTAAAGGACGGCGGGCGTCACTTTTCCATCGCGCAAGGTCAGCATCCAGTCGGTGAAGAGGAACGGCATGATGGCCAGGGTGGCGAAGAGGAAATAGCGCGGAACCTGGCTGCCGCGGCGTTTGGTGATAAGGTAGAGGTAACTCAGGGAGTACGGGATGAACAGGCAGGCCACGGCGTGGTACACGCGCTGCCAGAACAGGTGCTCGCGGTCGCTTCCCAGCCTCGGAAAGACCCACATATCGATGGCGGCCAGGGAAGCCAAGAAGATCAGGGAAAGTCCGAAATAACGGAAACTCCGGTCGTATTTGGTGCGCAAATCAATCAAGGTGAAAAGGAAGCCGGTGGCAAACAAGAAAGAGCAAAGTATCTGCAAAACCAGGAGCATTTTTGTTGATACCTTTTCGTTGTTCCGGAAAACCTGACAGGCAGAGCCCTAATAGTAGAGATTCAGGACCCGCCATGTCAAGAAAACGTTGATATAGTGTTGAATCATGTGGACGTACGTTGAAAACTTTTTGACATATGAACTTCCCTGATTTCCTCAGCGTCGGCAGATTCTGCAAGACAACAAATGACACTATGGTTGCGCGAGACAACGCTCAAACGGAAGACCTGCGCAAAATCCTCGTCCATGGTAGTGTAATCAATAAATGCCATTGCCCATGATGATTTTCGCGGCGGTGTTTACGGGTACGGTATTCATTGGTATCTGCCTCGCTTTTCTCGTGCCCGTAATGATGCGGATGGTTTTCGCGTCGGAGGCCAAACTCTATCCGGTTGAAATGGCAAAAAGTTTCCGCGCTTGGGGGGAAACCCCGTGGGTAAGGGATCGGATCATGCGCGCCCTCTCCTCCAGCTTCGCGGAGGCGGGCTTCTTCCCCGTCTATCTCCGCCCTTGCCCGCAGGGGGATCCGCGCTATTCGCCGCGGGCCATGGGCGAGGATTTCGTCCGGGACGGGGATATCCGCTGGCTGGTGGCCCTGTTGGCCCTGCCGCAACTCGTCGGCCGCAAGGAAAAGCCCGACCCGTTCTCCCTACGCATCGATCCCGGTATGGCGCTGGTGGCCCGCATGGATTTCTGCCTGTTCAACGTATTGATCGCGGAACGCCTTTGGATCGCGTCTGAAACAGCCGTCGGGCTTTCGGCGACCCGGCGCGACGAGGCCCGGAGCATCGTCGACACGGTGATCGGAAAGCTTCTGAATCCTCCGGACGGATTCGCGCCGGGACACGAATACCTTTACAAGGTGTCTTTCGATCCCGCCATCCGCAACCGGGACCTGAACGGCATGATGCGGGAATGGTCGGCCTACAGCGACAGCGACAGCACCGCCTACGCTCTGTCCCTGTTCGCGCGCTACCTCGGTTCGCAACGCCGCGACGACGCTTTCCTGGCCTTGTCCGCCCGCGTGCGCCAGGCTCTGGAGCGGACACCGTACCTGGAAAAGCTGGCGACCGTGTTCCTTCCCGCGCTTGACTATACGCTGCCCGCCGCCCGCGCCTCGCTCCCTTCGGAGGCCCATGCCTTCATGACCTATTTCACCAAGGGAGCCAACGACGCGGATCCCGTCGTGAACATGGACATCCTGGAAGCGCTGGCGCGCAACTGGTCCGCATGGAAGCTCTCCGAAAACGCGCCGATGCGTTCGATGATCCGTGCAGCGCTCGGATACATCCGCGGCCTGGCGGAAAACGCATCGCTGTTCCGGCCCTGGGTGCACCAGTATTACACGGCGCCCGCCTGCGCGTTCCTGTGGAAACGCTATCATGGGGCATTCCTTTATCTGAACGCGGACCAACGCGCTTTATTCGATCCCGACGGCGCCACCGCCGTCATCGATACCGCCCTGGAGGCCCATTGGGATGCCTACGCCGCGTCCGATCCCGGATTCTCCCGGCTGGAGGATCTGGATCTCGCCCTGATCGCCGCGGCCTTTCCGGAACGAAGGGCCGCGAGAGCGCGGTTGTCCGCCTGGTTGGCCGGAACCTTCGCC
>JBDSIO010000384.1:0-7214 GCA_039917895.1 Fibrobacteria bacterium
CAGGCCTTTGAGAGGGGAACGTCCAGTCCCATCGATAGACCATGTTCATGGGTGGCGTCGTAATTCGAGGCCTCCATCGCCCACTGGCCCGCCAAGCTGAGGGTGGCCGGCCCGATTTTCTGCGAAAGTTTCAGCGTCAGGCTGTTTTCCCGGACGGGGAAAATCGAGAGCCCGCCCCAGATCCGGGTATTTCCTTTGCGCCCGCCAACGCCTCCTTGCAAACCTCCGCCTCCCGACAGGACCGGCGTGGAGGAAAGGAGCGATGCGCCGGCATACAGGTATTCCGGTCCCAGCCGGACTTCCGCTGTCGGTACAAATTTGTTGATATGTCGTTCATCTTCCGGTTCCCACTGGCTTAGACTTATGGCGCCGATTTGGAGTCCGAAGTTTGGCCAATCGAATTGGGCGTAGGCCCCATAGGATTGGCCCATATCGGCTTTCGGCGTTGCCGGTCTCTCCGGGGGACCGCCGTCCTCCCTGACCAGACGCAATTCCTCTTGGACCCAGTTCCCATAAGCCCCGAAGGTTGTTTTTCCTGGTTGCAGCCTTTTCGCCAGCTCGGGTTCATCCGAGCCGGTTGCGAAGGTGGCGCGCACGGCCAAGTTTTCCTCGATGTATTCGGATCGGAAACTCCTGCTGCACGAAGATATCGAATACGTGCCTCGGCCCGCGGAGATCCTGCCGTGGACTCCCGTGGTGTCCGGAAAATCGAAGGCCGCAACGAAGGGCAGCAGGATGAAGAGCAGGGCGGTGAAAGTGGAACGGGAAAGACGGGAAGGACTTTTCGAGTTGTTCATACCAAGGCTCCGGAAGTGCAGGAGTGGGTTTGTCTTTTCTCCATTTCCCTAAGGTGAAATAATCAACGGCCTGTAACCACCGATTCCCCAGCCTTGAATACAGAAAAACCCGCATTTCGGGGTTTTCAAAAGGCCGCAAGGCATCTGCCCGTTTTCAATTCCGGTTTCTGGTTACAAGATTCCGGCTCAGGTATCGTCGTCGAACTTGGAATCGACCTGGATGATGTTCGAGGTGCCGCCCTCTTCGATGGACTGTTCGGACACCAGGGTCAGCACCGCGTTCCGGGTGAACTCGGCCAGGTTCCTGGAACCCAGATTGCACATGGTGGCGCGCATCTTTTCCAGGGTCACCGCCAGCACTTCGTTGACGGAGCCGACCACGGGCACATAGCCGTCGATGCCTTCCTCGAAATGCATCCGGGCCGATCCCTTTTCATCTACATAGCGTTCCCAGTTGCGGGCCCGGTTGGATCCTTCGCCCCAATAGGGTTTGTAGATGCGCCCCTTGATCGACACTTTGGGCGTGGGGCTCTCGTCGGTCATGGCGAAGTAGCGGCCCATCATCACGAAGTCGGCCCCCATGGCCATGGCGATGATGATTTGGGTATCGTTGGCGAGGCCGCCGTCCGAACACAGTGGCACGTATATGCCGGTTTCGGCGCGGTAGCGGTTGCGCTCCTCCACCACTTCCATCAGGGCCGACGCCTGCCCGCGGCCGATGCCCTTCTGCTCGCGGGTAATGCAGATGGACCCGCCGCCGATGCCGACCTTCACGAAATCGAGCTTGGCCTCTTCCACCAGGAAGCGGAAGCCTTCGGCCGAAACCACGTTGCCGCCGCCGATGATGATCTTGTCGCCGAACTTCTCGCGCGCCCACAGGGCAGCGTCGCGCTGGAACTCCGAGAAGCCGTCGGAGGAATCGAAGGAGACCACGTCCACGCCGGCGTCAACCAGGGCGGGCAGGCGTTCCCGGTAGTCGTGGGTATTGATGCCGGCGGCGGCGACCAGGCGCTTGCGCGGATCCAGCAGCTCCAAGGGATTATTGATGTGGTCGACGTAGTCCTTCTTGAACACGAGGGAATTGAGGCGGCCGTCGGTCTCGAGGATGGGCAGGGCTTCCTTTTTATGCTTATAGAGCTGGTGGTTCGCCTCCTTGAGGGTGATGCCTACCTGGCCGTGGATGACCTTCTCCTTCGGGGTCATGTAGTTCTGCACCGGCATGGAGAGGTCGTCCTCGAACTCCCAGAAATCCTTATCGGTGATGATGCCCATGAACTTGCCATTGCTGCTGCCGTCGTCTGTCACCGGGACGGTGGAGTGACCGGTCTTCTTCATCACATCCAGCAGTTCGCGCAGGGTGGCGCTTGGTTTGACGTTGGAATCGCTGCGCACGAAGCCGGCCTTATGCGTCTTGATCTTGCCGATCATGGCGGCCTGGGCTTCGATGGACTGGGAGCAGAATACGAACGCCATGCCTCCTTGGCGCGCCAACGCTACGCCCATGTCGGTGCCGGACACGGCTTGCATGCTCGCGGAAACCACAGGGACGTTCAGACTCAGTCGACTGGTTTCCCCGCCCTTGAAGCTCGCGATGGGCGCAGCCAATGAAACGTTGCGGGGAACATGTTCCTTGCGGGTGAGCCGGGGAACGAGGAGGAATTCGGAAAAAGTGCGGGAGAGATCGTCTAGTATTTTGGCCATGTCCAAATTTAGTAAGGGGCCGAATATTTTGTCAGGAGCCGGAAAAACCCGGATTTCGGAGCCTGGGCGTGGAAACCGGCTCTGGGCGCAAGCCCGCCATTGACCCCGGTTCGGCCCAAGGGGAATGGCCTCCCTGGTGCCGAGAAGGTTCAGCGGGGTTGAATCAGACTCGACCGGTATTCGTGGATGCGTTGCCAGCCTGCGTCGGGAATCACGGCGCCCATGACCTGGACCACTTCGCTGCCAACCTTGCAGCCCAGGCGAGCGGCGTTCTCGATGCCCAGATCCTCGGTAAGGCCGAATAGGAATCCGGCGGCCCAGAGATCACCGGCGCCGGTGGTATCCAGGGCTTTGACCACATGGGCATCGACTTTGAAGCGGTTTTTGCCTTGGGCCAACAGGGCGCCCTGCTTGCCGATTTTCACGACGGCGGTCCCGACCTTGCCGGCGAGGATCTCCAGGGATTCCGTTTCGCCCATGCCCGTATAGGCCTTGGCCTCGTCCTCGTTCGCAAGGACGATGTCGATGGAGGGCAGAACCCGTTCCAGGAAATCCCGACAGATTTCCACCACCTGGTAGGAACCCAGATCGAGTACGATTTTGGCCTTAGCCTGCTTGGCGAGGGCGATGATTTTTTCCACCACGGGGCGATTGAACAGCAGGTAGCCTTCGAGGTGGACCATGCCCACATCCATGAAATCGTCGAGCTGGACATCGTCGGGCCCCAGCAACGAAGACGCACCCAGATAAGTGAACATGGTGCGCTGGGTGTCAGGCGTAACCACGGAAAGGACGCGGCCGGTGGGCAGGTCGGATTGGGGAAGCCGATGGTCGACATTGGCTTTGAGCAAACCGTCCATGAAAGCCTTGCCCAGTTCATCCTTGCCGAGCCGGCCGATCATACGGGCTTTTCCCCCGAGGTTGCCGATTCCGACCATGGTGTTGCAAGCCGATCCGCCGGGTACGATTTTTACCTGGGCGTCCGTTTTTTCCAGCGCTCTTTCGATGGTGGGCAATTCCACCAGGGTCATCCCGCCTTTATCCGAGCCCATTGCTGAAACGAATTGATCGGATTCTTCGACGAGCAAATCAACCAATGCCGCTCCGACACCGGCGATCCAGGGACCTTGACCACGATTCATCGTAAACTCCTTGCGCGCCGGTCCTTCAAAGAAGGTCCACTCTCCGGATGAGAGCGTGTTTCCCCGCTTGCGGCTACGAAAGTAGCAATTCGACCATCAAACTTAATGGTATACCCCTGGATTCAATGACCCCTTGGTTTTCCGCTTCCGATTTCATCCGAAGTTTAGGCGGGATACCGACTTCAAAGCGGTATTCGCGGCTGCGATATATTATCATATGCCAAAGATCCAGCGCACCGGAATCCGTAATGTATCCGCCGGTTTTTTATCCGCCGGGTTATCGGGCGCAATTCGTCTGGAAAGGTCCCGTTCGGCATGCCCGGATCCGCCAATCTCCGTTCCCACCGCGCAATCCAATCATGCATGACGACGCTTCTGATGGCCGCAACGATAGTCCTCGCGCAAGCTGAAGATCGTAGCGAGCCGCAATCGCAGGAACGGGGAACTCCGGGAGGCTTTCCGACCGGGCCGGTTGAAATCCTCGAACTTTCCGACCCCGCCCTCATTATGGGCGTATGGGAAACCCTGTTTCCGGATTCCATCCTTCCTGATGGCGAATACCAGATCCTAATCCCCCCAGACCCGGAACTCTCGGGCGGCGGCTCCCATTCGGCCACGGTATTCCTGCTCCGCAACGGGACCGAAGTGGGACATATGGACCGGTCCGCTTGGGAAAGCCTAGCGGAGGTTTCCCTGCGCAAAGAGAACGAAAGCTGGGCCTCGGCCATGGAAGGGCCCGAGAAGCAAGAGGTCCCCATCCTGTGGAAGGCGATCAAGTGGACACCGCAAACCCTGCTCGAGTGGACGGAGTGGCCGGCGGAATTCTCGGCCGGCGTGGGAAGCGCGTTCAGTTCGGTCCGTGCCTCCAAACCGCAATTCCAACGGGACATCGATTTCGCCTGGAGCCAGAAACTGTTCGCGCATTACCTGCTGGGAGCCGAATTGCATCGGACCCAATACGGCGGCGGATTGACCCGCCTGGGAGCGGTCGTGGCCGACACCTCCTTCAACCGTTCGCCCTTGGTCGAGTCGCATGATTTCTGGAGCGAAGAGAATTGGTGGTGGGGCATATCAGCGGGCGTGCCCGGGTTGCGCTACACCCTGGCGCTGGCCAACCAGCCGCTGCCCCGCTATTTCTGGCTGGATCCGGCCGCCGCCGAGGCTATCCGCGGGCACAAGAACGGCGAGATAGTGAATCAGTGGAACGGTCGTACTCTGGAGCGGGAAGGCAATCTCTCCCATACCCTCGATGCGCGGCTGGGATACCTGCGTTATGGATTCCATTGGGATATGGACGCATACTCCGTTCCCGTTCAGACCATCGTAATGGACGAACTGCCCGCCTTGTTCGGCACTTGGGGCGGAGGCATCGTCCTGGCTTCGGACATCATCGCCACGCGGATCTGGGCGGACATTCCCGACGCGAGCCTCCGCTTGGGATTCCCCAGGGCCTATCCGTCCCGGTTCCGCATCGCCTTTCTCCATTTGGACCTCGGCTACCGCAATTCCAAGAGCTTCAACCTGGGCGCATCCGTGCGCGTCAAAATCGAAAATCCCATCATGAGCAGACCGGGAGCGTGAACATGAACACCATCGCCAATTTCAAACTCTCTGAAGATCCATTGCAGCAGGCCAAGCGGGCGCTCCTGAGAATACGCAAGCTGTCGCGAATCTCCGCGTTCGTGCCCATTCCCGTGATCGCGGTGGCCGCCGCGGCCTTTTTCAAATACGAACTCCATTGGTACACCAACCCCTTCCTGGCCTTGATCTTCGTCATCTTTCTGGTGGGCCAGGTAACGGCCGTGGTCCAGATGCGCCGGGTGGCGGCCGGAGTGCGCAGCACGGGAAAGACGCTGGGCGTGCTGGCCGAAGCCGGCGATGAACCGGACTTGCCGGAACTGCGCGCCAAATTGCTGGACCGGGCCCCTGCAGGGCATATGCGCGATCTGCTCTTACGCTGGATCGAACTGGGCATGCGCGGCGAGTCCGCGGGATCGGAGTCCCTCCTCAACAATGCCTGGGATAGGCGCGCCCATCACGACAACAGTTCCATTTCGCTCCATGTCTCCATGAATCGCACCACCCTCAAGCTGGGTTTCCTGGGAACCCTGTACGGCCTCATACTCACTTTTCCTCCCATGCAACGCGCGGTCATGGGCCTGTCCGACAGCGACGGGGAATTGCGTTTCATCAAGGACATCTCCATGGCCATCGACGGCGACGAGTTCGCCATCGCCGTGACCCTGGGCGCCACCGCCCTCTCCATCCTCATTGAACTTGTGACCATCCAGATCCTGGAACGCGCCCTCGGCGGATTCGACATGGTGAACAGCCATATCAACGATTGGAACCTCACGCGCCTCCAGCCTTGGGTCAGGAAACGCTATGGCCTGGCCGCCCGTCAACGTCAATCGGTGGAAGCCCAGGCGCAGATGGAGCTGAAAATGTCCCAGGCGCACCAGGAGATGGACCGCAACCTGGGCCGCGCCCTGGAAGCCATCGCGCGCACGACCAAGCAGCTGGATCAGTTGGCCATGGTGCAGACGGCCGTGGGCCGGCGCATTGCGGAATTGGTCGAGTACGAAAAACAATACCGCGGCTTCATCGAATCAAAGACTTCGGCCGTGGCGCCCCAGCCGCCTCATATCCTGGATACCGGCCGCTTAGAGACCAGCCACATCGACAACGGCACGCTTGAGGACGAATTGTGAGCAATTTCCGGCGCGGCCGCGGCGGGGGTGCCCGTGTGGAAATGGGCGAGGCCATATCCTTCGAGGACGTGCTCACCGTGATGACGGTGTTGCTGGTATTGCGCCTGGTTTTCATGGTGCCTCTGGTCAACCTGGACAAGGCCAAGACCGTCGCGGCCCGGGCCGACAAATACTGGTCCCTACAGGCCTTTTACGTTCTGACGCATCCCGCCGATTCCTCCCAAGCGAATCCCTACCGCAACGCCTTCGGCCTCGGAAACCGTCCCGCCCTGGTCAGCGAATCCGGGTTCGACAAAACCGTGTTCGTGGAGGCCGCCACGCAGGACAGCGACCTTACCGTGCTCCGCCACGATCTCGGCTCCGGCGACTTCGTGGCCATGAACGTGGCGGGCCGCGGCCACTCCGTCAGCTACCGCCGCGGCAAGCTCATCTGGAGCAAGGATGAGGCCGAATGGTTCCCGGCCTCGGACAGCGTCGACTACGGCGCACGTTCGGAAAGCAAGGAGATGGAGAAGGGGTTTCGGGAGTGGACGAAGGCCCGCAGGGGATACTAGGGTCGGTCGATACGAGAGAGTTCAAAATGAAAAATGAAAAATGAAAAATGAAAAGTTGAAGAAAAGAGGCTTGGGCTTTTGGCTCGGCCTTGGCCTTGGAATGGAGAGGGGAGCGGGCCGGGATCGGCGCCGTTCCCTGCTCTCCATTTTGAGTTTTTCATTTTTCATTTTTCATTTTGCTTTCTCCCCCCGCCAGGCTGCCGCCAAGAACGGCGCAGAACCCTTGAACCACTACTCCCTCACCGTCCTGCAGGACAGCAGCATCGGCATCAAGCTCCAGGGCCGCTTCAAGGCCAAGGGGCAGCCGGT
>JBDSIO010000385.1:0-4958 GCA_039917895.1 Fibrobacteria bacterium
CGCCGTCTTCCGCCTTCTTTGCGCCTTCTCAACCGCCTTTTTCGCGGCCTTCTCAACCGCCTTCTCAACCGCCTTCTCAACCGCCTTATCCACCGTCGAATTGACGGCCTTCCCGGTCGCAACGCCCATCCGCGTGTTGTTCCTGGGAGGAGGCAGCACCAGCCACGATCCCCTCGCTATGCGCAATACCATGCAACCGGTGCTGGAAAAGGCGGGCATGAGCGTCGCCTACCGCACGGATGAGAAAATCCTGAACGCGGACAGTTTGGCGCGCTTCGACGTCCTTTTCATCTATAACGCTAAAAAAGGCAGTAAGACCGACAATACCTCCGATCTGACAATGGCCCAGGAGATCGCCTTGTACGCCTGGGTGGAAGCCGGGCATTCCGTGATCGCGGTGCATTGCGCCAGCAGCAGCTATCTGGAGAATCCGCGCTATGCGGAGCTGATCGGAGCGTCCTATACGGAGCACGGGCCCGACCTGCAATCCATCTCCATCTCCAGGCCGGATCATGCCGCCATGATCGGGGTTTCGCCTCCGACAGGTTGGGATGAAGGCCGGATCCATAAGCTTTTGCGCCAGGACCTGCTCATTCTGGCCACCGCCAACGCGGAAAAGACGCCGTGGACATGGGTGCATCCGCAAGGAAAGGGCTGGCTATATTACACCTCCAGCGGCCACGACGAGCGTGTCTGGGGCGATGTGGATTTCCAGGACATGCTGGTGCAGGCCGTGAAATGGGGTTACGCCGCCGGTACCGCGTCTGCAGGGCTCGCTGCCAATCCTTTCGAGGCCGAAGGACGCGTTCCCTTCCGGCCCGCCCTGATCCCGGCGAACCCATCCGCAGACGCCCTAGGCCGGGCGATTCCGCCGGAAGGGCCGTCTCCGTGGCGCTTCATTGTGACGCCGCGCTGAAGCCGGTCAGAGCCATCGCGCCGCGGATCAGGTCCGCAAGGCCAGCTCTATATGGGCCAAGTGGTGCTTCCCATGCCAAGCGTACATCGCCAGCCGGTCGAACAGGACCTGTTCCTTGCCGGTTTCCGGATGCACGAACGAGCGGTGGAACGACGCTTCGTCCATGGTGCGCATGAACGCGGCCCAACGCGCATGCATCGCCTCCAGTCCGCGCAGAGATAACTCGATCGGCACCAACCGATAGTCGGACAACTCGGCCCACCGCTCCTCGTGATATGCCTTGATCAATGGTTTGTCTTCGGTGAGCGCCCACTTGAAGCGGGTATAGCTTTGCAGGTGGCTGTCGTGGACATGGTGCACCACTTGGCGCACCGTCCAACCGCCACTCCTGTACCGCTTTTCCAGTTCGGTTTCCATCAGGCGCTCGACCTTGGCCCGCAATCGGGCCGGGAACATTTCGATTTCGCCGATACACGTTTCAATTTCGTCCTTGTCATACCGCGTCCGCAACCCATGCTTTCCGATGGGGTAGCGGCTTTTTTCGGTGTCGGGATTTTCCATAGTCCCCTTCGTTTGGCTTCGGGTTGTTTGGCTTCGGGCTGTTTCAACTCTGCTTTCGCGCTACTTGAAAGCCGGCGCGTAAACCTCTTTAACGAATTTCGCGAAGCTGCGGGCGGGGTTTCCCGTAAGGTCTTCGACGTTGCCGTTCACGAAGTCGCCCCAGCCGCGGGCATAGGCCCGGGAATAATCCATCATCACCTGGGCGAACCATTCCCCCATGCCGAATCCGCGGATGGCTTCGCCGACCGCTTCCACGGGTATGGCAACGTATTTGACCGGCTTGCCGATCGCCTCGGAGATGGTCGCGGCCATTTCGGAAAAGGTCAGCGATTCGGGACCGGTCTGGACGTAGATCTGGCCATGGTGGCCCCCGTAGGTTCCGAGGTCCGCCAGGCTGTCCGCGATATCGCGCACATCGATAATGCCCATGGAACCCTCGCCCATGCCCCAGTACATGCTACCCTGCGACTTGATGGTGGGAAGCGACATGAACAGGTTCTGCATGAAAAAATTCGGACGCAAGATTGTGTAGGGGATCCCGGTCTCCATGATCTCGGCATCAGTCCGGTAATGCAGTTTCCCGTTGTCGGTGGGCGCATCCGGCGCGGCGCCGATGGCGGAAAGACGGATAATGTGGCCTACGCCGGCGCGCTTCGCCGCCTGTGTGATCACCGAGGCCTGATCCGCCGCGTTCGGGCTCGGAGGCGTGATGGAGATGATCGCGTCCATGCCCTTCATGGCGGCTTCCAATTTCGCCCCATCCATGAAATCGCCCACGATGGGCTCCACCCCAAGTCCCTTGAGCTTTTCACCCTTGGCCGCATCGCGCACGTATGCCTTTACGGTCGCGCCATCTTTCACCATTTTGGGAAGCGCTCCGCCCGCCACGTTACCCGATGCGCCCGTGATCAATACTTTTCTGGCCATACCCCGTCCTTGGTTTGGGTTGAGACCAAAAGTTACATAGACTTGCGGGCGTCTTCCGTTCGTCTTCCCGGCGACTTCCGGTTACCGGGCCGGCTGGAGAGGACCTTCGGCGGCTTGAACTTTGCCCCTGACGTCGAACCGCCCTTTTTCCGAATCCGAAGGCAGGACGTAGGTGGGAACCCAAGCCCTTAAGCCGTTGTCCCTGAGGTTTCCGTGCCGAGATTCCGAGCGGAGCATGCGCTGTCCGGGGGAAATCGAGACGGGTACGGCATACCCAGGAAGATGGACTTCATCCACCCAGATATCCCCGGCATCTCCGGTTTTACCCGTATTGATCGTCTGCCACGCGATTTTGGTGGCCTTGGTCAAATCGAAATCCGCCTTCACGGCCCAGATCGCCTGGGCGAAATCAGCCCACTTAAAGGAAACCAGGGTCCATGTCGGCGAAGCGGGCAGCCGTATAAAGAAAAAACCGAAATCCTTGATGTTCAGGGTTTCCACCCGCACGTCGGCGGATGCGCCTTTGAAGTAGAAGGTAAGACCGGAAGACGTGACGATATTCACGGGCGTCGAATCGCCGAGAGGATTCAGCGGAAAACCCAGGCCGACGAAAGGATTGTAGGGGTTTGTCCCCTTGTCCAGGGTGAAGGAGATTTTGGCCGCCTTCGAAGTTTCCCCCGCGCCCCCATCCGTCATCTTGAAATCCGAGGTCAAGCTGGTCTTGGGAATCACCTTGGAAGCGCCCTTGTTCAATTCATCCGCATAGGTAAACCACTTGGTTCCCAGCCTGGTCAGGTGATCGCCATCCTCGCCGTCATCGAGGAGATCAGCCGATCCGGCATTGAAGTAGGCGGTAACCTTCATATCGCTCTTTACCGTAATGACCTGGGTGACCGCGGCTCCCGTCACATCTCCGCCCCAGGACACAAACTTGTTCTGTCCGGACGGCATGGCTTCCATAGTAACCGATTCGTTAAGGGCGTAGGTAGCCTTCTGGGGAGTGAGCTTCACGGTTCCCGCGTTGGCGGGAGAAACGCCCGTGGAGATGGTGAAAGCGGTCTTAGGGGTGGCGGTTGAAAAATCCAGCAGGTTTCCGGTCATGGTAAGCAGGGATAAAAGCTGTAGGCATTCGTTGTAGTAATTGTCGTCGTCGATGAAGGAAGCCAGTTTACGATAGGATGCGTCCAGCCAGGCCTGATGGGAAGCGTCCACCATGGCGCCGCAGGCGAAGGGTCCGATATAGGTCGGGAGATTGAAGGCTCCCACTTTGGCGCCCGTAAGCTGGTATCCCGATGCGATTTGGGAGGGATCGCCGTTGGTGCTGGTCTTCAGCCAGGAAGTCATTTTGTTCGCGATGGATTTGGCCTGCGCATCCCCGTACCAAATATATGCCAGCCCCATACGCCAAGGCACCCGCGAAGCGTCGAATGTATAGTTCGAGCCGCGTGCGTCCGGCGACCCGTTATCCTGGGTCCAATCCGGCACTAGTCCGGTGGTGGCGTTTTGCGCCGATGCCACATGGCTGTAATTTGCGGCCAGGACCGCGCCCCAATCGTTGTTGTCGAACTTGATGCGGGAGAAAAGTCCGATGGCCGCCGCCACGAAATACGAGGGGTTCTTGGGATTGTCGAAGGCATCCCCGGGCTTAAGCACTTTGGCGCCATTGACCTCATGGGTGTAAATCTTGCCGAGCATGGCCGTCGCCGCGGTCTTGTATTTCGCATCCCCCCATTGGAAGTACGCCACGCATAATGCGAATGCCACGTCGATGTCGCCGTCTGTGGCTCCGTTCTGCTCCGCCGCCCCGGAAAATCCCGTAACCTTCCAATGCATCAATCCGTTGGGATCGAGGAAGCGGTTGTAATAATTCCACAGCTTGTCGAACTTGGCCTGGGTGTTGTTCGTCGCATTGTCCATGTAAACCATGGCGATCATCCCATAGCCGATGCCCTCGCTCACCGTCTGGGCGGGGACATCCCATTTGATGCGGGCCGCTTCACCGCTCTCTTCATAATAATTCTTGAGGAAAATGTTGTAGGCCGCCTGGACATCGTTATGATCAGCGCCGGCGGGCTTGATTCCGTTTGGGTAATTCTGATCCTGGGGGAAAGGGAATTTCGGGGCGGCCAGGGCGGATATGGAAGACAGCCAGTGGATGGCGATTGCGACTGCGGATTTTCGGAACATGGTGTCTCCTCGGAAAGATTTTGCAGCACGACGCGGCAGAGCCAGGCCGACTTTTAGCGGCTCATCGCGTCGGCGGCGTTGAAGGCGGACAAACCCCGGATGGATTGCCTCAAGGATTGGCCCGGCACCTTAAAAGGTGGAATATTATCCTGGTATGGGGAAGCAGAAAAACGCAAAAGCCGTACAAACAAGAACGGCCGCTCCCTGAGGACCGGCCGTCTTGGAACGTCTTGCGACGTTATTTATAACCTGGCATAGACCCACTCTCCCACGGAAAATGACCGTAGTACCATAGGCGCGTTGAGGCTTAACTTCTGTGTTCGGGATGGGAACAGGTGTGGCCCTCAAACTATATACACCAGGAAAT
>JBDSIO010000386.1:0-4750 GCA_039917895.1 Fibrobacteria bacterium
GGAATATTCCAGCTATAATGTCCGGCTCCCTGCACGCCTCTATTTTCGACTTTCAAAAGATTGCTTTTGATATCGAATATTTCGATGACCACGGGCGCGGATTCGGCGAGCTCCAATTCCAATGCGCGGCCGGAAAAGGAGATTAACCCGTCGCCCGATGGGCCGGGGGAAATGGCGGAGATCGTTTTCGAAATGGCGTAGGTCCCGTCGGCGCCGGTGGTGTCCTTCAGATTCAATTTTAACAAGGTGACGATGGCTCCGGATACCGGCTGCCCGCCTCCGCTGGTAATGGCCCCCCGTAGGTTGACCGTTTGCGCTCCGACCATCAGGCCGTTCATTAATACCAGGATAAGCGACAATTGATGATTCATAGTATATCCACCTCTCAAGATCGCGAATTTCCCTCATCGTGCGGGTATTCCGATTCGCCCCGCTTGATCCCGGCTTTGAAGGGAAAAATAAGCCAGACTTGCATGGCTTTAATCTAGCGGGGATTGCTTGGAAAGAATGACAAAAGCCGGGTTTATTTCGCCGTACCTCTAAATCAGCGGCAAAGGCTGGGTGGACTTGGGGTAAATTTCCAAAAGCACCCAGCCCAAATCCCAAGGAATTGCCCCGGTACGGCGGCCCGCGCACGGCGGACAAATGGGAATGCTAGCGATCCGCCGGAAGGTTCGTTGCACCTGCGGCCCGGAAGGGTTCCCGGGCCACAGGCGTTAGTCATATAGGAAACACTTGGAGAGGGACGTCTAAGGAGTCTGGTAGATCTTCCGATCCGCGGCCAATAGCTTAAGAGCGGCTTTCTGCGCACCTTTGGGAATCTTACGGTATTCTCCGGGAACGGCTTGCCATCTGGCCTGGGAATACTGCACCCCGCCAATCTCGATTTCAGCGGGATCAGCGAAGGTGCGCCGGGTGAGGCTCAGGAATTCGAAGCCCGGGATATTGTCGAAGATTTCGACATCCAGTGGGCTATTTTCGTTGATGACATGCAGTTCCTGGAGAACGCCGAAGAACTCGTTGAAGGGGAGCCAGGAGTTGCGGATATCGCCGCGCCCGGGCTCGGAGACCTGAACGAACAAGGGGATGCCTTTCTCCACGGCGAATTCCATCAGCCCTGACCACAGGTAGAGACCGCGGCCGTTATGCACCTCATGGGAAATGTCGGTCAGCAGCCCGAAAGAAGGATGATTCACCTCCAAGGCGAAGGCGATGGCCTGGGAAAGGGTGTTCTGGCCGGGAATTTCCCAATGGGTGATGTATTCATGGCCCAAGGTGATGCCCTGGCTCTGGGCGTATTCCGCCACCCGCCGCATGGGCTCCACGGCGTTCCGGTATCGCTGTTCCATATGATCGACGAGGGCATTGCCGGTCAGGCGGACTCCCGCGGCGTCCGTCGGGAAGACGGCTTCAGGTACGACGATGGGCCCGGTCAGGTTCTTGCCGCCGAAGGCCTTCACGATATCGATGCGCGACTTAAGGAAAGCCTCGCCGGCCGCGCGAACCGCGGGGTCGGAGGAGCTGATGTCCCGGTCGGGGAAGGTGATGGTGATACCGTGGCGCCGCAGGCCATAAGCATCCATCAGGTTCCGGATCCCGGCCAGATTATAGTCAGCGACGGTGCCGGACAAAACGGGGATGACCACGCCGGCCGCGCTCGGACATCCGTTGGGATTCCTGGCTGCCTTGATGCGGTCCAGATTTTGACGCAAGACTGGATCGGTAGGATCGATAACACCACCCGTGAAGATCAGGAGATCGGCGTAGACCGGAACCTCCTTCGAGCACCTTCCGTGATTCTCCTTGGCCGATAGACCGCTTGGGAGCGCCAGGGCGGTAACCGCCAGCGCAGCCAGCAGGGGTCCGAACCGAAGCGCCTGAAGCGTACGCGCTTCCGGCACTGCCTCTGTCAGGGCGCATATTCCCGGGGTTTTCTTTGGCATCGTATCAGGCTTCGAATATTTAGAATCCATTGAATGCTCCTTTTGGTTTCCCCGGGAAAGGCAGGTTTTTAATGCCATGTCCGAAGTAAAGTTTAGATGCTTTATCCGGAGGGAATGTATCAAGAGGATTAACGGATCACGTAACTTGGGTGCAGTGTGGAGCCCGTGGGAGAGGGTTATTACAGGTTACACTGAATTCGGAGCTTTGGGATATCCTTCTCTGGAATTTCGCTAAACCTTCTTGAAGACGTCATTCATATAGGCGTCATGATGCTGCGTCCGATCGCTGGCGGTAACGCGCAGCCGCTCCAGCTCCTTGATGATAGTCGCTGGTCAACAACATCCATTTGCGTCCCACCGATGGCCACTCAAAAGTCAAATTCCGATAGATTTGAACCCTCACGGATTTTCGTGATTCTGTGATGCTATGGTTCTATACCCGGTTCCCTGGATTGAATTGTTTTACGCGAATCGGCCCGTGGGCATATACTGTTGTCTTGGGAGGCTAACCAATGCAAACCAAAATTCGATCGAAAATGCTACGAGTCGCCATGATTACGGGAGTATTGTCCTTTGCCAATGCCGGTTTCGCGCAATGGGATCCTGAGTTCATGGATGGGCAATTCCATCCGATTTGGAACAAAAAGGACTTTTCCAACTGGAAGGCGCATTCATCCAATTGGGGGATTGGGTTCCCGGGCACGGATAGCGCAACCATCGAATTGGATGGCAAGTCCCGTCCCAGCGGCGGCGGCATGACCCATTTGATCTATGGCAGAAAGATCACCGGTAACATGGAAGCGCGCGTGGTGATGCGCATGCCCACAACGGGCGGCGCCAATACCGGTTTCCAGTGGCGGTCCCGGTGCCGGAAGGCGGATGGGACCCTGGATAATGCTTGCGGGGGCAGTCCCTGGGAGGTCTGCGGACCTCAGTCGGATATGGGCGCCTCATACAGTGGAGACATCTTTAACGGGTGCAAAGGCTTTTACATCACCAGCGGCACCGCGAATGCCCCTCCAAAAAAGGTCAACAATCTCGGCACCTGCCGGGCGTCCACCAATCTTAAGTCCGTCGCCGATTGGAACGAATATGGCGTACGGATCTTTAATGATACCGCCTGGACCTCCATCAACGGCGTCAATTGCACCAAGCTCTATTTAGAGGATCCGACCGAAAAGTCGGCAACCACCCCGGGATTGATCAGCTTGCAATATGAATCCGTAATGAAGATCGAATTCAAAACCGTCGAACTCAAGTGCCTCGGATGCGTCACCGGGCTTTCCACCCGCCCGGTCGCTTCCGCATTCGCCGTTCGGGGCGGTGTAGGTTCCGTTTCCTTCGCGGTTCCGGTGGCCGGCAAATATTCGGTGCGCATCGCCGATATGCGCGGCAAGGTGATGAAAACCCATTCCGGAACCGGCCCGGTGGCCCAGACGAATTTGCCCCTGGGAACTGCCGGATTGTTCCTGGCCGAAATCCGATCGGCAAACGGTTCCTTCACGAGCAAGTTCGTGGCGGATTGAGGGGCCTAAAGCAATAAATCATAGCGCCGCAACCCTGGTGACCACGGAGGAGCTGAGGACATTCGGGGTGCCGGGCTTGGCCGATGGCTTGAAGGCCCAGGGGATCGAGCATTATCATTTCCCCATCGCGGACCAGTTGGCCGGCGATATCAAGGGGATGGGCGAGTTGGTGGATTGGCTCGACAAGGGAAGCTGTGGCTGAGCCATGAGCCATCCCATCATGCAAATTTTGACCGCGCCCCTGATCCATTTGGGGACGATGTCCATGTCCGCGGGGGATTTGGCGGGGTTCGCAACCGGCTTGGCCAGCGTGGCCTTTGCGGCGCGGGGCAGCATCCTCAACTTCCCCTTCGCCATGATTAATTCCATTATCCTGGGAGCGGTGTTCTTCCATGCCCGGCTGTACGGGGTCATGTCATTGCAGGTGGTGTTCTTCGTGCTGGGCGTGCAAGGGTGGATCCAATGGATGCTGGCCTCCTCCAAGGACGATGCCAAACCCAAGCCCATTCAGAAGCGGGACTTCGTGGTGGGCCTCGCCATGGTTTGCGGCCTCACCCTGATCCTCCGGGAAGTCCTGATGCGCCTGGGCGGAGCGGCTTCATGGCCCGATGCCTTCATCACCAGCGCCAGTATGTGGGCCCAATGGCTGCTCAACCGCAAATCGATTTCCACCTGGGCCTGGTGGATCGGGGTTGATATCGTTTCCATTCCCTTGTACTGGTCGCGACAATTGCCGCTCATCGCTTTTTTGTACGTGCTTTTCCTGGGACTGTGCATCCAGGGATGGTACCGCTGGCGGGTGGCCGTCCGGTGAAGCCGCCCGGGTTCCGGCATGCCTTGGTGATCGGCAATTTCTATCCGCCCCATAACGGGCATTTGCATTTGATAGAAACCGCGGGGACTTTTTCGGATCATGTTACCGTGGTGGTTTTGGGCATCCGCACGAAGACGCGGTCAGGGAGAGGTAACAGCAAAAAGCCCCCGGGAAACCCCGGAGGCCTTGCGAAGAGCGTCGCCTTACGCTGTGTTGGCGGAAGACGGGAGGAAGAGGCTGAGCCAAGGGTTTTACCGAGGGCTTTGGATGGCCGCCGCCTCGCTTGGAAGCCACCGCCGCGGATTAGTGTAAGCAAGCCCTTCCGATCGGGCATTTCTTCATTTTTTTGTCTCCGTGGGGCGGAGCTTTGTGGCAGACGCTGATTTGCGGGTTGCAACGGCGCGCGGCTTCCACGGGCGCGGGTGTGAAAGCGACGACGCCGCCGAGAATGGCAAGGGCCAGGGAAG
>JBDSIO010000387.1:0-11593 GCA_039917895.1 Fibrobacteria bacterium
TGGGTGGATGCGCATCCCATAGCGACGAAGGCCATGCTCAAGGCGGTAATGGAAGCCCAGATCTGGTGCGACAACCCCAAGAACGCCGAAGAGTTGGCGAAAATCCTCGCAGCGAAGAATTGGATCAATTGCAACGTGGAAGATCTCCTCCCCCGCATCAAGGGCCACACGGAATACGGCGACGGCATCCGCAAGGCCAAGGAAGGCGAGTTCATGAAATTCTGGCGCGACCACGCCTCCTTCCCTTACAAGAGCCATGACAAGTGGTTCCTGGCCGAGACCCGTCGCTGGGGCTTCTTGCCCAACGGCATCGACTACGATAAAGTGGTCGGCGAAGTGAATCGCGCCGACCTGTGGAAGGAATGCGCCAAGGCCATCGGCCAGGAAGCCATGATTCCCGCCAGCGACTCACGTGGCGTTGAGACCTTCTTCGACGGCGTCACCTTCGACCCCGCCGACCCGGAAGCCTACCTGGCCAAGCTGAAGATCAAGAACATCGACGGCAAGAAGGGGGCGAAGAAATGATCCTGAATACCGGAAAACCGGCCGCGCCTGCCAAAGGCGCTTCCCCCGTAGCGGGGAAGAACGGCCATAGTATCATCAACGAGCGTCCCAAGCCCATGATGGCCGGCCTCAAGACCGTGGAAACCAAAATGAAGCCCAAAACGGCGCCGGCCGCCAAATTGCCCCCGCCGAGCGAGGATCCCGAGCGTATTGCCCGCGCCCGCGAACGCGCCCAGACCCTCATCATGCCCATCTTGGCGATATTGTTCGTGGGATTGTTCTGGGAGTTGTACTCATCCAGGGACGGCGTCGTGCTTCCGGGCCCGATCGCGACCATCAAGGGATCATGGAACCTGATAGCCCATCCCTGGTTCGACAATGGACCCAACGACAAGGGATTGGGATGGCAATTGCTTTCCTCCCTGGCCCGCGTCGGCATTGGCTATTCGTTGGCGGCCGTGCTCGGCGTCCTGCTGGGTATAATTATCGGCAAGTCCGTAATGGCTTTCAAGGCCCTGGATCCCATCTTCCAGGTGCTCCGTACCATCCCGCCCCTGGCATGGCTGCCGATCTCCCTGGCCACGTTCAACAAGGCCGATCCCTCCGCCATCTTCGTCATCTTCATCACCGCCATCTGGCCCATCATCATCAATACCTCGGTGGGCATCCTGCGCATCCCGGCGGATTACGAGAACGTGGCCAAGGTGTACCAATTGCGGGGGTCGCGCTACTTTTTCAAGGTGATGCTGCCCTCCGCCGCGCCTTATATCTTCACCGGCCTCCGCATCGCCATCGGCATGGCCTGGCTCGCCATCGTGGCCGCAGAAATGCTCACCGGCGGCGTCGGCATCGGCTTCTTCATCTGGGACTCGTGGAATTCGTCCCGCATGAGCGACATCATCGTATCGGTGGTTTACGTGGGCCTGATCGGCCTGACGCTCGACCGTATCGTGGCCAAAATCGCGTCCTTGTTCGGGACGAGGGGGGACTGAAATGGACGCAGCAGGTAAAACCGGCGACGCGGTCAAGGACAGGCTCGCTGAAAACGAGGCGAAATTCGTGGACATCTCGGGTGTTCATAAGCTCTTCGGTTCCGGCAAATCGCGCTACCATGCCCTGGCGGGCGTGGATCTACGGATCGCCAAGGGCGAATTCGTCAGCATCATCGGCCACTCCGGATGCGGAAAATCGACGCTGCTCAACTTGGTGGCGGGCCTGTACCTGCCGACCACGGGATCGGTGGCCGTAAACGGCAAGGAAGTCACGGAACCGGGCCTGGACCGCGCGGTGGTGTTCCAGAGCCATTCCCTGCTGCCCTGGCTGAGCGTGCTGGAT
The DNA here is from genome assembly GCA_039917895.1 of Fibrobacteria bacterium. Taxonomy (GTDB): domain Bacteria; phylum Fibrobacterota; class Fibrobacteria; order UBA11236; family UBA11236; genus Chersky-265. Next base: position 1,840 of record JBDSIO010000387.1, read on the forward strand.
AACGTGCTGGTGGCCGTGGACAGCGTGTATCCGGAGAAGAGCAGGGAGTTCCGTCTCGAAGAGGCGAAGAAATTCGTGGAGATGGTGCACCTGACCCCGCACATGAACAAGAAGCCCGGGCAGCTTTCCGGCGGCATGAAGCAACGCGTTGGCATCGCGCGCGCCTTCGCGGCCGATCCGCAGGTGTTGCTGTTGGACGAACCGTTCGGCGCCTTGGACGCGTTGACCCGGGGCAGCATGCAGGACGAACTGACCACCATCTGGGAAAGCAACCGAAAGACCGTCATGATGATCACGCATGATGTCGACGAGGCCGTGTTCCTTTCCGACCGCATCGTGCTCATGTCCAACGGCCCTGCGGCCGTGATTGCCAAGGTGGTGGAAGTTCCCATCCCCAGGCCCCGCACGCGCGAAGCGCTTCTCGAGGATTCCCATTACCTGGAAATCCGTAAGGAGCTTCTGCATTACCTGATTGGAACCGGCCATGCAGCCGCGGCGTAAGTTGCAATCGACGGTTCCACGGGAACCGGAAATATTGCGGCGGCTTGAAGGCAGGGTGTCCTGTTCCGCAAGAACGGGAACGCACGTGGCGGCGTAGAAAAACATTCCGTCCGGTCCGTCCGGACGGCCATCGACCATCGGCCTGGAAAAGGGGCGTTGCGATTTGTCCAACGCACCCCGTCCGAAACATTGTCCCCGTCAGCGGTCCTGGCCGCCACGGGGAGAGGATTGATCATAAACCCGAAACTCCGAGGAGATTCCATGAGAGCCCTGAAGACAGCCATCCAAATTTTGCCATGCCTTGCGCTGGGAGCCGCCTGGGGCGCCGTTCCCGCGGAATCGCCCTATGCCACGCCGCAGCCCCCGTTCTACGGGCAAATTCGCACGCGCACCGAATACGACGTCAAGCGCATGGCCGATACCACGCTGAAGAAGGCATACCTGAACACGCAATTGCGTACGCGGCTCGGTTTCGTAGCCGTGCCCAGCCCCTCGGTGGAAATCAAGGTGGAAATGCAGGACGTGCGTTTCATGGGTAGCGAGATCAACGCAGCCAACAACCCGGCTTCAGCCACCATTGCCAATAGCAAGGGAGTGGACCTTCTGCAGGGATATTTCGCAGTGGAGCAGGGACCATTCAAGACCGCCATCGGCCGTCAGAAGATGTCGCTTGGCGCCGGCCGCTTCCTAAGCACGCTGGAATGGAGCCCCACCTCCCGCTCCTTCGACGGCTGGTCGGGAAATCTCAACCTCGGCGCCGGAAACCTGACGGGGCTTTCCTTTCTCGTACGCGATACGAACACGGCGGTGACCCAGGATCGCGCCTTGCTTTCCGGTCTCTACTATAGCCACCAGATCAACCCCGACATCGTCGCGGAAGTCTATAGCTTCTACGACCAGTCCGCCCTCACCAGCGCATACGGCGGAGTCACCGCATCGAACTATGATTTGATGTACTTCGGCGAACGCGTTGCCGGCAAGGTCGGTATGCTCGCTTTCGAAGAGGAATTCATCTACCAGGGCGGAGAAGCCTCCGTGGGGGCCGTCGACAAAACCAACTCGGCCTTCCAGCTGGCCGCGCGTGCCGGAGTCGTCATGGGAAACAACAAAGCCAACATCGGCGTGGACATGATGAGCGGCGATGACGACCTGACCGACGACGACATGAAGACCTATCGCGCCAACTACTACTTCGCCCACAACTACTTCGGCTGGATGGATTATTTCATCGGCAACCCCGCCTATGGCGTGACGGACATCCGCCTCGACGCCGATATCGGGTTATTGCCAGGACCCACGGGAAACCCCCGCGTTACCCTCAAGCCGCAATTCCACTACTTCCTGCCCCAGTCCGCTCCTTCCGAAATGGACGACCCCTATGGTTCGGAATTGGACCTGGAAGCGCACGTCGCATGGTTTCCCAAGTCGAACATCGTGTTGGGCGCCGGTCTCTTCATCCCTGGCGATGGGGCTTTCCGGCTGGGCGCTGCGGGCCTTCCCAATGCCAAGGCGACCAAAGAGAACGGCTATTTCCTGTATATCATGCCGGTTTTCAACTTCTAAGGACTGCAAGATTCCAAGGGTAAAAGAAGCTAAAGGAGCGAAAGGAGCCTTTCATGGACAGACTTGACGTTACCGAACAAATCGTCGCCTGCAAAATCAGGAAAGGCCTCAAATGGGCCGATGCCGCGAAAGCGGTGGGGAAAAGCAAGGAATGGGTCACCGCCGGCCTTCTCGGCCAGATGGCTTTCACGCGCGAACAGGCGGAAATCCTCGGGGCGTTTTTCGAGCTCTCCGGGGAAGCCGTCCTGCTCTTGCAGGCGGTCCCATACAAGGGATCGCTCCCGGCTGCTGTCCCGACCGATCCATTGATCTACCGGTTCTATGAATTGATCAGCGTCTACGGAACCACCTTCAAGGCGCTTATCCATGAGGAATTCGGGGACGGGATCATGAGCGCCATCGATTTCAACATGGACCTGGCGCGCGAACCCGATCCCAAGGGAGACCGCGTACGCATCGTGATGAGCGGCAAGTTCCTGCCTTACAAGAGCTATTGAAGAATGGACTATTGACCGAATCGCTTTCCGGGGCGTCGACGCCGGACTGGTAGTTTCCGTTTCGCCTTAGCGGGCGGAACGGACCGTCCCGGAAAGCTTTCCCTCCCTAGCTGCAGGTTCCGTTTTCGCAACCGGCGCGGGCGCCTTAAAAACCCCCTGGATTGCCCCGAGAGCCCCGAGCCAACCGTTCCTCCCGATACTGCGACTAAGCCTCTGGCGGCAGGAGGAAAGTTCATGAACCGATGCTTTAGCTTGGCCCTGGTCCTTTCGGGGTGGGCCGCGGGCGCTTTGTGGTCCCAGGAGAGCCTGCGGGCCCTGGCGGCCACCCGCCAGGTTTACATCGGCGCGGCCGTGGGCGCCGCTTTTTGGGGCGGGGATTCCCGCTACCAGGAAACCCTGAGGACGGAATTCAACCTTCTTGTCGCCGAAAACGCGATGAAATTCCAATCCTTGGAACCCAAGCGGAACGAATTCACCTGGACGCAGGCGGACGAACTGGCGGCATTCGCGTCCCAGAATGGCATGGCCATGCGCGGCCATACCCTGGTCTGGCACCAGCAATCCGGTTGGATAGCGACGGCAGGCCTGTCCCGCACGGAGATGCTCGCCGCCCTGGAAAATCACATCTCCAAGGTCATGGGCAGGTACCGAGGGAAAATCGTGGAGTGGGATGTCGTGAACGAAGCCATTGACGACACCACCGGAGGCTTGCGGGAAAGCTTCTGGCAAAAGACCATCGGCGACGACTACCTGGATTCGGCCTTCACCTACGCGCACCGGGCCGATCCCGGAGCTCTCCTCTTTTACAACGATTATTCCGGGGAAGGTATGGGCGGTAAATCCGACAAAATCTACGCCCTCGTCAAAGGCATGATGGATCGGAAAATTCCCATCCATGGGGTGGGGCTGCAATGCCATTTCGTGAATGCGGGTTGGAACATGTCCAAGGACATCGACGCCAATATGAAACGCCTGGCCTCCCTGGGGTTGCGGGTATCCGTCACGGAACTGGATTTCCGGATCACCCTGCCCGCGGACAGCGCTAAGCTGGCGAAGCAGAAATCCAACTACGAGACCTTGCTCGGGATTTGCCTGGCCAACCCCAACTGCAAAACCTTCCTGACCTGGGGGTTCTCGGACGCCTTTTCCTGGGTGCCCGCATTCTTCCCTGGAATGGGAGCGGCGCTGATTTTCGATGCCCAGTACGGGATGAAACCGGCATATCATGGTTTGCAGTCCGCCTTCGCCCTGGTATCCGGCCTTTCCCCCCTTCCCCCCCTTTCCCCCCGCCTGGAAAAGGGCCGGCGCGCTTCCCGGGGTCCTTCCCCGCTCCCTCAGTCGGTCAGAAACCATGTCCGGAACCTTTGGCCCGTGGCCGTCTTCGCCGAACCGGGAGATGGGAATGCATGCGATGCGCGGGGAAGGGGGCTCCGGACCTCGGGAAGGGCATCAATGCCGTCCGCAGGCTTCTAGGCCGCCATGGGCGGCGGCGAGGCGGCAGCGGCTGATTTTTCGGCGGCGCCCCCGGGTTCACCGGGAAGGAACCGCTTGCCGACCGACGTACTGGAAACGGGGCGCGGCGAGGAAAAAAAGCCCCCCGGCATCGGTAACGACGCTGAGTGCGAGTCCGGCCAGCCTGACCGTTGCGCCGGCGACGGGGGCATCCGTCCGGATGTCCCGGACGGAACCGGAAATAATCACCGGGGTTGGCGGATGGGAAAACGTCAGGCTAAACCCCGCTTGGGGCTTTTCTTTCCCATGAAGACGTCGCCGATACTCTCTTTGTATTTGGGGACCTCGTGGAACCCGGATTTCCGGAACAGGGAGATCGCCGCGACGCAACGCTTGGACGTATCCAGCAGGACTTCGCGGTACCCGATCCGATCCGATGCTACCAGGATCTCCCGCACCAGCATGCCTCCGTATCCGCGGCCTCGCGCTTCCTTGCGCAACCAAAGGCGGACCAGTTCCCCCTGATCCGCCGAGATCCGGCGCAAGCCGCCGCACCCGATCACGCCGGAAGCGTCCTGCAGAACCAGGAACAGGCCGTTGGCCTCGGCATATTCCGTTTCGAACGCGTCGATGTCCTGGAGATAGCCGACGGCATCATAGTGGGCCAGGAGCCCGGATCGGGTCTTGGGCAGGAAATCCAGGTCAGCATAGAATTCCAATACGACGTCGGCGATGAGACCCTTGACGGCGGGAATGTCGGCCCGTCGCAGCGAAGCCATAACCGGAAAAGGCGCGATTGGCTCGAGGAGGGGATTCAACTCCATCGGTCCGCCGGTTTCCACGCCGCGAAGGCCTTGGTGGCGAGAAGTACGCCTCCCGTAAGCGCGGAAATGCAACCATAGCGATTCAGCACCCTGTCATGCAAGGCCCCTGAATGTTCGCGGAAGAACGCAGCGATGAGCAGGACGGAAGACAGGATCAGGACTGCGCGGCCGAGCCGCATGGCCAGGACGATGAGGCGCGGACGCGAAGGATCGTCCACCAAAGCGGAGGCCGTAATCAGCAATCCGATGAAAAGCAGGTAAATATGGTTCGCGCGGGCCATCATGCGATGGACGATATCATCCCCGAATCCGGGCTTTACCACATGCTTCAGGTATTGGCCGGTCATGGCGAATCCGAAAATCAGGGCCAGGCCATATAGCAACAGGAATTTCCTGAAACGGGTCATCTTTGATGCCTCAATCGGGATGTGCGGGATATGCGTTAAAAGGAACGATAACAATCGCTGCCGAAGGTTAAACTTTGCCGGCCTGCCAATTTTTTCCAGCCAACCAACTTCTCGCTTTTCCGACCCAATAAATACCTAAACGGGTATGGATTCCAGCTTTGTCATGAATAGTCACTTTCCGATTCTGGCCATTTAATTCCATAATATGCCATTCCACAAGTACGTTGCCTCCAATTCACTTCATTGCCCCCCGAGACCCGGCATCCTCCTTGCTCCTTCTTTGATCGGTTGGAATCCTGGTTTTATCGGTAGAGGGGTCTCCGGAATGTCACGGAAGCGAATCGTCGTTATCGGAAATGGAATGGTGGGCTACAAGTTTTGCGAAAAACTGGTGGCCAAGGGCGGAATGGACCGATGGTCCATCACGATCTTCGGGGAGGAAAAACGCCCTGCATACGACAGGGTGCAATTGACGAAGTATTTCGCGGAACGCATCCCCATCACCCTCGCCGGTCCGGAGTGGTACGCCCAGGAAGGCATTGAGTTGCGCCTGGGCGATAAGGCCATGTCCATCGATCGGGAGAAGAAGGAAGTGGTGTCGCAATCCGGCGCCCGCACGTCATACGATAAGCTCGTCATCGCCACCGGATCGGCTCCCTTCGTGCCCCCGGTTCCGGGCATCGATAAGCAGGGCGTTTTCGTCTACCGCACCATCGAGGACCTGGAGGGGATCATCGCCTACGCGGGCAAGGCCAGGAAAGCCGTCGTGATCGGAGGGGGCCTGCTCGGCCTGGAGGCCGCCAAGGCCGTATTCGACCTGGGCCTGGAAACCCATGTGGTGGAATTCGCATCCCGTCTGATGCCCCGCCAAATCGACGATCACGGTTCGGCCGTGCTGGTGGAGAAGATCGAAAGCCTGGGCGTGCGCGTGCACCTGGGCAAGTCCACCAAGGAAATCGCCGGTAACGGCAAGATCGAGGGCATGATCTTCACCGACGGGAGCATCCTGCCCGCGGATTTGCTGGTGGTCTCCGCGGGCATAAGGCCCCGCGACGACCTGGCCCGGGCTTCCGGCCTGCAGGTAGGCGAACGCGGCGGCATCTCCATCAACGACAAGTTGGAGACTTCGGACCCGGACATCCTATGTATCGGCGAAGCCGCCTTGCATCGCGGCATGGTCTACGGCCTGGTTGCGCCCGGTTACGCCATGGCCGAAGTGGCGGCCGGCAACCTGATGGGGGAGGAAAAGACTTTCATCTCCGGCGACCTCTCCGCCAAACTCAAGTTGATGGGCGTGGACGTGGCCAATTTCGGCGACGCCTTCGGCGAGACCAAGGGCACCCGCACAGTGGTATACCGCAATGAGAAGGCGGGCGTATACAAGCGCCTCACGCTTTCCCAGTTCGGCGATCACCTGATGGGCGGCATGCTGGTGGGCGACGCGTCGGAATACGGCAGCCTCATCCAGTTCATGAAGAACCGGACCACCTTGCCCCCCAATCCTGAAGACCTGATCCTGGGGCCGCGCGGCGATTCGAAATCGGCGGGCGGCCTTTCCCCCGTGTTCCTGCCGGACAGCGCGCAAATCTGCACCTGCAATAACGTGAGCAAGGGCGACATCGTCAAGGCCGTGCGCGAAGGCTTCTGCGAAATCGGCCCGCTCAAGAATTGCACTAAAGCCGGCACCGGCTGCGGCGGCTGCCTGCCCATGGTGAGCGACATCCTCAAGGGCGTGCTGGAGTCCGAAGGCAAGACGGTCAGCAACCATCTGTGCCAGCATTTCCCCTTCTCGCGCCAGGAGCTGTACGAGATCGTGAAGGTCAAGCAGGTGCGCACCTTCCGCGAACTTATCGAGTCGCACGGCAAAGGCGAGGGTTGCGAGATTTGCAAACCCGCGGTGGCCGCCATCCTGGCCAGCACCTGGAACGACATGATCCTGGAGCACCAGGCGGAGCAGGATACCAACGACAGATACCTGGCGAACATCCAGCAGGGCGGCACCTATTCCGTGGTGCCCCGCGTTCCCGGCGGCGAAATCACCCCGGATCAGTTGATCGCAATGGGGCAGGTGGCCAAGAAATTCAGGCTCTATTCCAAGATCACCGGCGCGCAACGCATCGATCTCTTCGGCGCGCGCGTGGATCAACTACCAGACATCTGGGAGGAACTGATCGCGGCGGGCTTCGAAAGCGGGCACGCCTACGGAAAGGCGCTGCGCACCGTGAAGAGCTGCGTGGGTTCCACTTGGTGCCGTTTCGGCGTGCAGGACTCCACCGGCTTCGCCATCCGCATCGAGAACCGCTACAAGGGATTGCGCGCGCCGCATAAGCTCAAGTCGGCGTGCTCTGGATGCGTGCGCGAATGCGCCGAGGCCCAGGGCAAGGATTTCGGATTGGTGGCTACGGAGAAGGGCTGGAACCTCTATGTGGCCGGGAACGGCGGCGCCAAGCCGCAACATGCCGAACTGCTGGCCACGGATCTGGACGAGGAAACCGCCATCCGATACATCGATCGGTTTCTCATGTATTACATCCGCACCGCCGACCGGCTTACGCGCACCGCGGTGTGGTTCAACAAGCTGGAAGGCGGCATGGAGAAATTGAAGGACGTGATCATCAAGGATTCGCTGGGCATCTGCGCCGACCTGGAACGGGACATGCAAGGTCTGGTGGACACCTTCCAATGCGAATGGAAAACGACCGTGGAGAACCCCGAACTGCGCAAGCGTTTTACGCATTTCCTCAACACCCCGGAGCCCGATCCCACTTTGGTCTGGTCCGAGGAACGGGAACAGAAATATCCGGCGAACTGGCATCCGGGGCCTACGTCCAGCGTAGAATCCGCTGCCGCACAAGCGCAGGCGGCGGCCCGATGATCGCGCAAACCTGGAAGCGCGTTGTGCGCGTCGAGGACGTGCCCCTGAACTCGGGCGGCGCGGTGCTGGTGGACGGCGTGCAAATCGCCATCTACCGCTTCGGCGCCCCGGAACGTTGGTACGCCTGTCAGAACCAATGCCCCCATAAAGGCGACATGGTGCTCGGCCGCGGGCTTATCGGCGATGAGAAGGGCGAACCCAAGGTGGCCTGCCCCATGCACAAGAAAGCCTTCTCCCTGGATTCGGGTAAATGCCTCGGTGGCGAGGACTACCGGATCGATCGGTATCCGATCAAGGTGGAGGACGGCTACGTCCACGTCCAGATGATTCCTCTCGACTAGCCCGCATTCCCGAACCGGCCGATTCTCCCTGAGAAACCTTCAGGCCAATCCGAAGTGGTCATCGTGATCCTTGGGAAAGTACGAACCGGCATGATTGCATTCGGAAACGGCTGTAAAATGTCCTCAAAATAACCGGGCTGCGGGAATCGCGATGTTTTCGGCCATGGCTCCCGGTATATTCGGAACTGGGGCCGAAAAGCCTTTGGCGAAAAGGAGAGCACCCATGCGGGTCCTATCGAAATCCGGACGACCTTCCATTTTCACAGCGGGCATCCTTGCCATGTGGGCATTCGCGAACGCGGCGGAACCGGCCAATCCGAAAGCGTCTCCCGAGGCCCGGATTCTGCTCAATTACGTGAACGAGCAAGCCGGGAAAAAGATCCTCTCTGGCCAGCACGGCGCCCAAAGCCAATACGAGTACGTGTTCCAGACGACCGGCAAGTATGCCGCCCTTTGGGGGACGGATTTGATATTCGCCAGCCGCAATGATCGCCTCATGAACGAGGTCATCGGCTGGTGGGGCAAAGGGGTGATCCCGACCGTCATGTGGCATTGGGGCGCTCCCACGAAAGGGGAAGGCTACGAGCAAAGCAAAATGACAATAGACGTGAACAAGTGCTTCCAAACCGGGAGCGCGGAGAATACCGCGATGATGGCGGATCTGAAGCGGGTCGCGGACAATCTGACGATTTTGCGGGACGCCAAGGTTCCCGTGATCTGGCGGCCGGTGCACGAATGCAGCGGCGGCTGGTTCTGGTGGGACAAGAGCGGCGGGGCGGCGTTCAAAAAGTTGTGGGTCGTCATGTTCGATTATTTCACCAAGGAACGGGGCCTGGACAATCTGATCTGGTTCCTGGGATTCGACGGCTCTCCCGATGCCGCGTACAATCCGGGCGGCCAATATTACGACATCATCGGGGCGGATACGTACGATGGGAACACCGGATCGCATAAAAGCATGTACACGGCCTGCCGCAACGTGGCCGGTGACAACCGGTCCATCGCCTTCCATGAATGCGGTACGCCCCCGGATCCGGCTGCCTGCCAGAAAGACGCGGCCATGTGGTCCTGGTTCATGGTCTGGGACAGTTATATCCGCAACGTGGATGTTACGTATCTCAAAACGGTGTATGCCAACGAAAATGTCCTGACCCTGGGCCAGATGCCGAACTGGAAGCAGTTGGTTTCCTCTTCCGTGATCAGGCAGCCCGCCCATCCCAGGTTGATTCTCCGGAATGGGAAATTACGCATGGCCGGATCCCTGGAAACGGATCCCCTCCGGTTTTACGACGCC
>JBDSIO010000388.1:0-11581 GCA_039917895.1 Fibrobacteria bacterium
AGAACCAGGGCATCAAGCTTCAGGGGCTCGAAGTCTCGGTCGATCAACGGCAGTCGTCCTTGTTCAACCCGGACGGCCGCAATTCGGAATCCTTCTTCCACCACCATGGCCGCAGCCACTCCGGAACCGATGGCCTTGCGGAAAACATACCCTTCACAAGCGCGCCGGAAAGCGATACCGGGCGCCGCCTGGGATACAACACCATGGAATACATCGGTTAACCCGGGAGCACCATCATGAGCACCATCCCATCCATTACCTCCGACGTGGCTAACTACCTCAACCCCAAGACGACGCCGGGCCGCGTCGTCACCGCCGATCTTTCCGGCTCAGACGTCGCCTCCGACGTGACCAGCAAAGGCGATACGAAGATTTTCCAGAACGGCACCAAGCAACTCGGCAAGCAGGACTTCCTGGAGCTGTTGGTGACCCAGATGCGCTACCAGGATCCCCTCGCTCCCCAGGACAACCAGCAATTCATCGCCCAGATGGCCCAGTTCTCCAGCCTGGAAGGCACCCAGAACATCAACGCCTCCATCGAGGATCTTTCCAAGAAAATCGAAGCCATGGTCACGGGCCAGGCCACCAGCGCCAGTACCATTAGCAATTCCTCGGCGACCAACCTCATCGGCAAGCCGGTGCGCGTCACGGCCACGGACATCGTTTACGACTCGACCAAGAAGGATGCCATCCAGATCAACGTCCACGCGGATAGCGCGGACTCTGTGCTCTCGATCATCGACGCGGAAGGCACCATCGTCAACGCCCTCCCATTGCCGAAGGCCGGAGAGCACAAGGTGGATTGGAACGGGACCAAGATGGAAGGCGGCAAGGCCGCATCCGGGAAGTACACGCTGAAAGTGACTTCGCGCGACGGGAAAGACACCGGCTACAGCTATTTCGAGGACAAGGTAACGGGCCTCTCCTATTCCAAGACCGGCGTCCGCATCGAAATCCGCGGTCAATCCGTCGGTCTGGACCAAGTAGTCCACGTCGGTGAAGCACCGAGCGGTGAAGCACCGAGCGGTGAAGCACCGAGCGGCGGCGAAACCGACAAGAAGGCAGGCGCATGATCCGCCGCGAAAAATACAAACGCGCCCAGGGGCGCACGGATTCAATCAATACAGTCAACGGAGGCAGGCAATGTTAAGGTCACTTTACGCGTCGATTTCGGGTTTGCGCAACCATCAGACCCGCATGGACATCATCGGTAACAACATAGCGAACGTGAACACCGTGGGCTACAAGTCCTCGCGGGTGACCTTCGAAGAGTCACTCTCGCAGATGCTGCAGGGCGCCTCCCGGGGATCCGACGGCGGCGGCGGCACCAACCCCATGCAGGTGGGACTCGGCATGAACCTGGGATCGGTGGACGCCCGCATGACCCAGGGCAATCTGGAATCGACCGGCCTCATCACCGATCTGTCCGTGGAAGGCAAGGCGTATTTCGCCGTGTCCGACGGCAACGGCACCTACTTTACGCGTAACGGCGCCTTCCAGTTCGATTCCGAAGGCCAGATGGTGCTGCCCACCAACGGCATGGTGCTCCAGGGCAAACTGGCCGATGCCGGGGGTTCCTTTTCGAGCAGCTCCCTGATCGGCAACATCCGCGTACCGTTCAACGACCAGGCCCCGGCCAAGGCATCGACGGAAATCAACTATGCGCGCAACCTGGATTCCGACTCGCTTGCCAAGGGTTCCGTACTGTATACCCAGAAATTCCTCCACCACACCGAGGACGGCGATACCCTGCTTGGCCTGTCCGACCACGCCGGATCCGATCTGGGCATCCAGGCCGGCGACGTACTGACATTTTCGGCTTCTGCCGCCCCTCCCGCTACCGGAACCGTCTCCACCACCTTCACCGTGACCGATACGACCACCATGGCCGGCCCCACCGGATTGCTCACGGCCATGACCAACTTCCTCCGCAGCTCCGGCGTAGACGCCGGATTGGGAACCACCGTGGACATGGTCAAACCCGCGGAAAGCGCGACCCAACGCGGCGCCCTGACCATCTTCAACAATACCAAGTTCCCGATCAACAACTTCCAGGTGACCAGCAGCCGCCCCATTTCGGGTCCCAAGGTGACCAAGGCGTTCTCGGTCCCGACCACAATCCCACAGGGCAGCACGCGTCTGAACATTGTCACCGACACCTTGCGCGCCCCCGCCAACAATAACGACCCCATGAGCGAACTGTTTGACGCAGGCGGCAACGACCTGGGCCTGGAACCGGGCGATTCCATCAGCTTCGGCGGCAGCATCGGCGGCAACCCGGCCGCGAATGTGACCCCGTTGATTTACGCGGCCGGCGCCGCCGGAACCAAAATGTCGGAGGTGCTGATCAAGATAAAGGACAATTTCAAGCTTCCCGATCGCGACGGTTCCGTGCAGAACAACCTGTCGGTCTCTTTGAACGCCGCCGGCACCGACGACAACATCCCCGATGGATCCATAGTAATCCGGGGGCAACCCGAAACCGCGTTCGCCATCCGAGACGTTTCCATCAGGGCCTCGGACATCAACAACGCCAAGCCCTCGCCGACATTCTTCAACACCAATATCAACGCCACCACCTTGCGGGACGCCACCGATACGCAGGTGGCGGAGAATTCCATCACCGTGTACGACAACATCGGCAAAGAGCATACCGCCACCATGCGTTTCATCCCTACGGCCACGCCGAGCCAATGGCTCTGGGAAGTGAAGCTGGCGGGACAGGAAACCATCATCAAGGGGGAAAAAGGCAAGGTCACATTCGGCCAGGACGGATCGGTCTCCTCCTTCACTTTCGACGACGGCAGTTCCGGACTGCAATTCGATCCGCGCAACGGCGCGCCCGAAGTCACCTTGAATCTGAAGGTGGGAGGTCCCCACGACTTCACGGGCCTGACCCAGTTCCGTTCCGCCACCACCGCCACCGCGGTCGGCCAGGATGGCTACACCATGGGCCGCCTCCGCTCCATTTCCATCGGCGAAGACGGCGTGGTCGCGGGATCGTTCACCAACGGCACCTCCAAGAACCTGGCCCAGATTCTGGTCGTGGACTTCACCAATCCGGGCGGCCTGCAGAAGGTCAAGGACTCGGTCTACACTGCGAGCTCCAACAGCGGCGAACCCATCTACGGCGCGGCCGGTAAGCAGAGCTCCAGCGTGATCAAGCCCGGCGCTTTGGAATTGTCCAATGTGGAATTGGCCCAGGAGTTCACGGACATGATCACGACGCAACGCGGTTACCAGGCCAATGCGCGCGTAATCACGGTCAGCGACAGCCTGCTCGAGGAACTGGTAAACCTGAAACGGTAATTGATGACCGCGGATACAGCCGATATAGCCGCACAGGCGGTCGCCGGGGTAAGGATCCCGGGACTTTCCCTTTCGTTTACCGCGAATCCAGCGACCCAGGGAGCGGGACCCTCCGGTCCCGTTTTCTCCGTGCATGCCGAGGGAACCGGTGTAAATGCGGGGCAACCGCTCCTTTCCGCCGAAGATCCTTCCCGCTCCCTTCCGGGCATGGACGCGTGGTCGCTTGCGTGCCGCCGAAAAACGTTGCGGGGCTTATGGCGAGGCTGGTTATTGAAATCGCACAAGCCGGTAAGGTAGAATGGGAATCGGGATGCCGCAGCCATGATCGAAGTGAAGAAGTTGAACGGCGAAAACATCATCGTCAATGCAGACCACATCGAATCCGTGGAGGCGCAACCCGACACCGCGCTGGTGCTGACCAATGGCAAGCGCATCGTGGTCAGGGAAAAGATTCCCGACATCGTGCGCAAGGTCATAGAGTATCAGCGCAGCATCCGGACAGGCACGGGGCCGCGGATAGGCGCCGTATCGGCGGAATCCGGGCGATAGCCTGACGGAATAGAAGGGCGGATTTAGGAAAAATGGCTGAAGAAAAACCCAAGGGCGAAGGGGCCGCTGCGGAAAAGGGCGCATCAGCCGGGGACAAGAAACCGGCCAAAAAGCCCATCAACAAGAAGATTTTCATCATCGCCGGGATATTGGTGGCCGATCTTGGCATCATGGCCGGGCTGGGCTTCTTCATCGTCGGCAAGCTGAAGGGCAAGCAGGCGCCTGATCCGGCGATCCAGGCGCAGAAAGAACAGGAAGAAGCGGAAAAGGAGAAGAAGCACGAGCTGACCAAGATCGGCATGGTGCTCCCCAAGCCTCTTCCCTTCACCGTCAACATCCCAGGCACGCCGCCCCATTATCTTAAATGCGCCATCCAACTGGAATGGGATGGCGTGGAAGCCGCGGGCGGAGGGGGGCATGGAGGGGGAGCGCCGGGAACCGACGCCACCGGCCACGAGATCGAAAAACGCATGCCCAAGATAACGGACATCATCATCAACATCCTGAGCAGCCAGACATTTGACGACTTGCTTAAGGCTTCCGGAAAACAGAAAATGAAGGAAGCCATCGTCACGGAGATAAACGCCATCCTGCCGGAACCGCACCACGATCCGGAACACGAGGAAAAGCACGAGGAAGGCGCCCCTCCCCCGCCTTCGGGGAAATTGCGTAACGCCTTCTTCACGGAATTCATCGTCCAGTAACGGACCCGAGCGGAAGCCATGAGCGATATTTTATCCCAAGAAGAGGTCGACGCCCTCCTCAATGCGGTCTCTACCGGCAGCCTGGTGCCGGAAGCCGGTCCGGATAAATCCAGCCCGCTGGAAGGCGGCATGGCCAGCGAAGACACGGACAAGGACAAGTCCGTAACCCTTTACGATTTCCGCCGCCCCGACCGCGTCTCCAAGGACCAGATGCGCACGCTGCAGAACCTGCACGACGGGTATGCGCGCCTGCTATCCACGACCCTGAGTTCCTACCTGCGCACTTTGGTGGAAATCGATATCGTTTCCGTCGATCAGCTGACCTATTCCGAATTCATGATGTCGATCTCGAATCCCAGCTGCATTTACGTGTTCCAGATGGAACCGCTGGAAGGCGCCGCCATCTTCGAGGTCAACCCGAGCCTGGTGTTCTTCATCGTGGATCGCCTGTTCGGCGGGCAGGGCAAGCCCTCCGAGCACAACCGGGAACTCACCGACATTGAAAAGAACGTGCTGACGAAGATCGTCGAGCGCGCCCTCCTGAACCTCAAGGAAGTGTGGGAGCACGTCGGCATATTCACGCCCAAGATCGAGAGCTACGAAACCAATTCGCAATTCGTCCAGATCGCGCCTCCCAATGAAACCATCATCCTGATCTCTCTGGAAGTACGCATGAAGCACGGCTCGGGCCTGATCAGCCTCTGCTTCCCGTACATGCTGCTGGAATCAGTGATTACCAAGCTTTCGGGCGAATCCTGGATCTCGGGCCAACGCACCACCACCCAGGAAACCCGCCGACTCCTGGAAACGGAATTGGCCGGAACCGAACTGGAGACCACCGTCGTAATCGGTGAAACCAGCCTTTCCGTCCGCGATTTGCTGCAACTGCAGAACGGCGACGTCGTAGTCCTGGACAAACTGGCCCAGAGCGATCTGGTGGTCAAGATCGGCGAAAAACCGAAATTCCTGGGCAAGGTGGGAATCGTAGGCCGCAACAAATGCATCCAGATCACATCGATCATCGATCGGGAAGTAGGGGAAGATGGCTGAAGATGGACCGCTGAGCCAAGCCGACATCGACGCGCTCACTGCGGGTCTGCTCGGTGATTCATCTTCCGATGGCGTGGACGTCATGGCGTTGCGCCCGGAGGCGGATGCCATACTGGAAACGGCGGCGTCAGTGCTTGGCACGCTGCTCAACCGGCAGACCACATGCATAACCAAGGAAATCCGGGACGCCGACGCCGAAGGCCTGGGCCGGGATTTGGACGATCAGGGACTGATTATCCGCCTCGCGATCCAGCACGGACTCCCTGGCGAACTCTGCCTGCTCATGCGCAAAAAGACCGCGGCCATCCTCTGCGGCCTCATGATGGGCGGGGACGGCACCGCGCCCTTCAAGGACGAGGACATCGACGCGCTCAACGAATTCGGCAACCAGTTCATGGGAACCGTCTGCACCAGCCTGGGCGGGCGCTTCGGCGCCTCCGTCTCGGGGGCGCAGGCCCAGACTTCCGACTTCGATCCATCCCAACCGCCATTCGAACTCAGCGGCGCGGCCATCGCGGACGGAAACCTGTCCATCGAGGGCCACCCCGATTCCCTCATCCGCCTACTGCTCTCTCCCGCCCTGGCCACCAAGCTGGCAGGCGGCGACAGCCACTCTTCCGGAAGCTCGTCCTCCGGCGGAGACGACAATCCCCTCGCAAACCTGAGCGGCTTCGATAACTCTCTGGCCCGCAACCTGGAGGATAGCCCCCCGAACATCCAGATGCTTCTGGACATCAATCTCAACGTCACCATCGAGCTGGGCCGCACCCGCCTGTCCATCCGCAAGGTGCTGGAACTGGGACCGGGATCCATCATCGAATTGGATCGCCTGGCGGGCGAGCCCGTGGACCTGCTCGTGAACGACAAGGTGGTCGCCAAGGGCGAAGTGGTCGTGGTCGACGAGTATTTCGGTATCCGCATCATCTCGCTGGTTTCCCCCGAGGAGAGGATCAAGCAACTCAAATGAATTCCAACGGTCCCGTCACGGCGTCGGCCGCATTCCTCCTGGCCGCCTGGTTGGCGGCTCCGATCGCATCCGCCGCATCCGCCAAATCCCTGTACTCGGCGCCCGTTAGCTCGCGTTCCGGCCCGGAAGCGATCTCCGCTGCCGCACCCGCGGATTTGCCTCCTCCTCCGCCTTCGCCGGCAATGGAAGAGAAATTCCGCAAGCTGCAGAAGGAAATGGAACGCAAGGATCCCGGGGGGAAAGCCTCGGTTGCCAAGGCCCAGGAAAACAATGAACCTGAAAGCATCGGCGTGGGCAGCCTGGCCATGCAGGTCTTGTTCGGCCTCGCTTTCGTTCTGCTGTTGGCCGTAGTATCGATCCGCGGCCTCAAACGCATGCAAGGTCGTATGCTCTCCAAGCCGGGCAAGGGCGGCGACATCTTCGAAGTGCTGGAAACCTGCCATCTCGGCTCCCACCAGCGGGTCGTGGCCTTGCGCATGAACGACGAGGTCGGGATCCTGGGGGTGACGCAACAAGGAATCTCCCTGCTCACCGTGCTTAAGGAACCGGCGGATGATCTGCGCCGCGAGCGCGCCGGGGAAAGCAATTCCGCCGCCTTCTCGGACAACCTGAACAAGCTGTTGGAACGTTTCAAAAAGCCGAAGAAGGTTTCCGATTTGCTCGACGAAGGCGCAGCATGAGACCGGGGCTATCGACGATATCGGAGTCCGCTGGAGAAATCTTTAGGGGTATTTCCGGGCACAAGATCGGAGTTGAAAGCAGATCCGATGATGAAAACATTGGAACTCAGGGCGAGAACAAGTCGGTGGACGGGGGTCGGGGAGCACCTTGTCGCAACCCGCTTCCCTACCTGCTGCCGATCTTAATAATATTCTTCGCCGCCCTCTCCGCGGCCGAGGCCCAAATCTTGCCCAAAGTCTCCCTAGGCTTCGATAAAGCCTCCGGCCCCAAAGACGTAGCGGTGACCCTGGAATTGGTGGCCATGCTCACCATCTTGAGCCTGGCGCCTTCCATCCTCATCATGATGACCTGTTTCACCCGCGTGGTGGTCGTGCTGACCTTCCTAAAGCAGGCTTTAGGAACCCAGAATGCGCCCCCCAACCAGATGCTGATGGGCTTGTCACTGTTCCTCACCTTTTTCATCATGGGCCCCACCTTCAAGCGCGTCAACGACGAAGCGCTCCAGCCCTACCTCGCCGAGAAAATGAATTACCAGGAGGCCCTGGAAAAAGGCATGGCGCCGATGCGCGAATTCATGCTCAAGCAGGTCAACGAAAAAGACCTGGCGCTGATGGTGCGCATCAGCCGCTCCCCGACCCCGAAGAACGTGGGCGACCTCAGCAACTTCACCCTTATCCCTGCCTTCTGCATCAGTGAATTGCGGGCGTCCTTCATCATCGGTTTCCTGATTTACATCCCCTTCCTGGTCATTGACATGGTGGTCTCTTCCGTGCTCATGTCCATGGGCATGATGATGCTGCCGCCCGTGATGATTTCCACCCCCTTCAAGCTCATCCTCTTCGTGTTGGTCGACGGGTGGAACCTCGTCATCCAGCAGTTGGTGCTCAGCTTCCGTTAGCGTAAGGACCCGATCATGAGCGAAATGATGATTATCGACCTGGGACGCAAGACCTTGATGATGGTGCTGATCCTGAGCGGCCCCATGCTGCTGCTCTCCCTGGTAGTGGGCCTCATCGTTAGCGTCTTCCAGGCGGCCACCCAGATCAACGAAATGACCCTGACCTTCATCCCCAAGCTGGTGGCCATGGGCCTCGCCCTGCTGGTCTTCCTCCCCTGGATGCTCCAGCTCTTCAAGGGCTTCTTCGTGGAGCTTCTGGAGATGATACCAACGATGCTCCGCTAGCGCGGAGAGAGTGAAAATTTAAAATTGAAAAGTTCAAAGTGAAAAGTGGAAGAAAAAAATCATCCGAGTCACGGGTACGAGACCGACTCGTCTCCTTAAATTTTCACTTTTCACTTTTCACTTTTCACTTTGCAATCTCTCTTCCATGACCCACGCCCCCATAACCACGGCCCTAGACGGCATCCCCGCCCTCCAGGACTTCACCGTGGTCCAGATTGAACTGTGGCTGCTGGTGTTGATCCGCGTCAGCGTGCTGGTATTCCTGCTGCCCATCCTCAACACCGACGAGGTGCCGCAGCGGCTCAAGGCCGCCATTTCCTTCTTCCTGAGCATCATCCTCTTTCCCATCGTGCCCGACGCCGCGGTGGCCATTCCCCAAAGCGTCCCGGCCTACATCATGCTGGCGGTCAAGGAGATCTACATCGGCCTGGTGATGGGTTTCGCGGGCACCTTCGTATTCGCGGGCCTCCGTTTCGCGGGCTCTTGGATCGACGCCGAGACCGGGTTCAACATGATGCAAGTCATGAACCCCATCGCCCAGGAGGAAGACACGCCCATGGGCCATCTGCTGTTCATAATATTCATCATGATGCTTTTGGCCACCGGCGGCTACATGTTCTACATCCAGGCCATCGCGGAATCCTTCCGCTTGATCCCTCTGGCGGGCGCGCAAGCGGCCTCGGGAGGCATGGTCGCGGTCTTCCTAAAAATGTCGGTAGGCGCCTTTCTGCTGGGCGTGAAGGTCGCCTCGCCCATCATCGCGACCTTGTTCATCTCCAGCATCGGCCTCGCCATCATCGCCCGCATCATGCCTCAGATGAACGTATGGATGGTGGGCATGCCGATGAAGCTGGCCCTTGGCATGCTGACCATGGTTTTCGCGCTGCCGCTCATGTGGCAGGCTTTCCTCAAGGAGCAGGACGGCCTGCATGGCTATTGGCTGGCCCTTTTACGCCTGATGGGCGGAGGCGCCTGACATGTCCGGGGAAGACGACGGAAAAACAGAAGACCCTACCGGCAAAAAAGTCAACGACGCCCGTAACAAGGGCATGGTCGGACGCAGCATGGATTTCAATTCCGCCTTGGTTCTGCTGGCGGGAACCAGCCTGATCTGGATGTATTCGGATCGCCTCGTCATGGGCATGGAACATGCAATGGTGGAGAGCTTCAAAGCCATCGGGAATTTCGAGGATATCCCGGGAATGCTCCAGGATCTGGGCCGCCAGGGCTTGATCGGCATCCTGTTGATGCTCATGCCGGTGGTGCTCGGTATCACCGTAGTCTCGGTGACCACCAATATCGCGCAAGGCGGATTCCTCTGGAGCTGGGAACCGCTCGGCCCCAACTTCGGCAAGGTCTTCAGCATGGGCGGCCTGAAAAAGCTGGTTTCGCCCGCCTCTTTCGTGGAGATAGGGAAAGGCGTGGCCAAGATGTCCGTGGTCGGCTTGGTAGCGTATATCGTGGTCTCCAAGCATTACGAGGAATACCTGGCCCTGGCCGACATGTCCTTGACCCAATTCTGCTCTTTGTTGTTCTCGGTGAGCATGGAGGTCGTCATCAAATCCACGGTCGTCCTCCTATTCCTGGGCGTGGGGGACCTGGTGTACCAGAAAGCCAAGCTCAAGAAGGAACTCAAGATGTCCAAGACCGAAGTCAAGGACGAAGCCAAGCAGTCCGACGGCGATCCCCATATCAAGGGCAAGATCCGCAGCCTGCGCCTGCAGATGCACAAGAATTTCATGATGAAGGAACTGCCGAAAGCCACCGTTGTAATCACCAACCCCACCTTCATCGCCATTGCCGTGCGTTATACCCAAGGCGTGGACCCGGCGCCGGTGGTGGTGGCCAAAGGCAAGCGGCTGATCGCGGAGCGCATCCGCGACGAGGCGCGCAAGCATGAAATCCCCATCGTGGAGGACAAGCCCCTGGCCCGCGGCCTTTACGACATCGTGCAGCCGGGAGAAGAGATTCCCGAGGAATTCTTTGCCGCGGTAGCGGAAATTTTGGCCTACGTTTACAGTTTGAAGGGCAATCGCGCGGCTTGAACCGCGTCCACCTGCCTGTACCAAGTCCGGACCTAAACCCCCAAAACAATCCGGGTTAAGGATTGCGCGAAGCTTTCCCGCTCCGCGCCATACCGAAATTCGGCGCACCCGGCCCAAATTCCCCCAGCGGCGAGGCTTCCGTAAATCCGGCCCGCGGTTTGCTTAAGAACGGATGGCGGCCCCGACTTAAGCTTATCGGCTAATCAGGGCAGGAACTTTAATCTTTAAACGGTCAAAAAAACGGACTAAACCGGACTCATGAACGCAATCACGGAAACGAAGAAATTGGGCGGGGCCTTTGTCGCGAACAAGGATCTCCTGATCGCGCTGGTACTGATCGGCGTAATCACGATGATGATCCTGCCCGTCCCGCCATTTATGCTGGATGTGCTGCTGACGGTCATGATTTCCGTAGCCATCATAATCATGCTCATTTCCATGTACATAGAGAACGTCCTCGACTTCTCCGTGTTCCCGGGAATGCTCTTGATCATAACGCTGTTCCGGCTGGGCCTGAACGTCGCCACCACGCGCCTGGTCCTGACCGAGGGGGAAGCGGGAGCGGTCATTCACACTTTCGGCACCTTCGTCACCAAGGGCAACATGGTGGTCGGAGCGGTGATTTTCATCATCCTGGTCATCATCCAGTTCATCGTCATCACCAAAGGCGCGGGCCGCATCGCGGAAGTCGCCGCCCGCTTCACCTTGGACGCCATGCCAGGCAAGCAAATGGCCGTGGACGCGGATCTAAACGCCGGTATCATCACCGAAGCCGAGGCCAAGGAACGCCGCCGGAACATCGGCCGCGAATCGGACTTTTACGGCGCCATGGACGGCGCCAGCAAATTCGTGCGCGGCGACGCCATCGCCGGCATCATCATCACGGTGGTGAACATCCTGGGCGGGTTCGTGGTGGGCATGACCATGCTGGACCTTTCGTTCACCGATTCCCTCAAACGCTTCACCATCCTGACCATCGGCGACGGTCTGGTGACCCAGATGCCCGCCCTGATGATTTCCACCGCCTCCGGCATCATCGTGGCCCGCGCCGCCTCCAAGCAGAACCTGGGCGAAGAAGTGATGGCGCAATTGA
>JBDSIO010000389.1:0-2991 GCA_039917895.1 Fibrobacteria bacterium
GCATCGCCGGTCTCCCGCTCCGCAAGAGCCACGACATCGTCAAGGAATTCTGGCGCAAGAAAGGCGGAGTCGACTTCGAGCACAAGTGGCGAGAATGGCTCCATGAAGGCGTGATTTCCAAGACCGCATACGCTTCCGTCAATCCCGGCACCGCCAACGGCGGGATCGCCAAACTGGCTGCGGAAGCCGCCGCCAAGGCCCCCAAGTCCGGCCTGGAAATCATGTTCCGCGCCCATCCCAACCTGTATGATGGTCGTTACGCGAACAACGCCTGGCTGCAGGAGCTTCCCGATCCCATCACGAAGCTGACCTGGGATAATGCCGTGTTCGTGAGCCCCAAGCTCGCCGACGCTATCAAGATCTCCGATAGCCTGTTCAACAAGAACAAGACCGGGACCAGCATGGGCGAATACCGCCATCGTCCCATGGTCCGCGTCACCGTGGGCGGCAAGTCCCTGGAAGCCGTGGCGTGGATCGTCCCCGGCCTCGCCGACGACACCGTTCTGCTGCATTTCGGATACGGCCGCCGCACCGTCGGCAAGGTCGGCGCCGGCTCCGGTTTCGACGCTTACGCCATCATGAACACCGCCTCGCCCTTCCTGGCCGGCGATGTGAAGCTGGAAGCCACCGGCGGACAGTACGAAGTCGCCTGCACCCAGGACCATTGGTCCTTGGAAGGCCGTCCCATCGTGCGTGAATCCGGCCTGGAGAGCTACGAAGAGAACAAGGAAGAAGCCTTCTCCGAGGAGAAGTGGAATGAGCATCCCGTCGACCCGGAAACGGGCAAGGAAAAGTCGCTGTGGACCGAAGCTTCCGCCGCCAAGGGCGGAGATCGCGGCACTTACGATTTCACCAAGGGCATGCAATGGGGCATGGCCATCGACCTCAACAGCTGCACCGGCTGCAATACCTGCCTGTTGGCCTGCACGGCGGAAAACAACATCCCCGTGGTCGGCAAGGAACAGGTCCTGCGTGGCCGCGAGATGCATTGGATCCGCCTCGACCGCTATTTCACCGGCAGCGTGGACGATCCGGAACTGGTGTTCCAGCCCATGACCTGCCAGCAGTGCGAAAACGCCCCCTGCGAGGAAGTCTGCCCCGTTGCGGCCACCGTGCATTCGCACGAGGGTCTGAACGACATGGCCTACAACCGCTGCATCGGCACGCGCTACTGCTCCAACAACTGCCCCTACAAGGTCCGCCGCTTCAATTTCTTCAACTACACCAACCAGTGGAAGAACTCGACCCTGTCGATGCAAAAGAACCCGGACGTCACGGTCCGCTTCCGCGGCGTCATGGAAAAGTGCACCTACTGCGTGCAGCGCATCAATCGCGCCCGCATCCAGTACAAGAACAAAGGCCAGGAGAGCATTCCCGACGGCGCCGTGACCCCGGCCTGCGCGCAGGCCTGCCCGACCGACGCCATCATTTTCGGCGACATCAACGATGCTTCGAGCCGGGTTTCCAAGCTCAAAGCGCATCCCCGCAACTACGGCGTTCTCCGGGATCTGAACACCAAGCCCCGCACCACCTATCTGGGCCGCGTCAGGAATCCGAACAAAGCCATTGAAAAAATCCAGGCTCAAGTCTAAGACACCGGCACAGGGTAAGGGAAGACAAGGACCTCTATGATATTGCATCGCGACGACGACCCAACGAAACGGCCGGTACTGGTCGAGACCGGCGACTTCCATGAAGTCACCGATATCATCACCTCGCCCGCCGAAGCCAAGCCCACGGCCACCTGGGTCATACTCATGCTCATGAGCCTTTCCCTGCTCTCGGTCATGATCGGCATGATCGGATACCTCTTCTGGGAAGGCACCGGCGTCTGGGGCGTCAATATTCCCGTCGGTTGGGGTTGGGCCATCGTGAACTTCGTGTGGTGGATCGGTATCGGCCACGCGGGAACCCTGATTTCCGCCATTCTTTTCCTGTTCCGCCAGAAGTGGCGCACGGCCATCAACCGCTTCTCCGAAGCCATGACGATTTTCGCGGTGATGTGCGCCGGTATCTTTCCCGGTATTCACGTCGGGCGCATCTGGGTCATCTACTACGTGTTCCCGATTCCGAACCAGATGGGCGCCTGGCCCAACTTCCGCAGCCCGTTGCTCTGGGACGTGTTCGCGGTTTCGACCTACTTCACCGTCTCCGTGCTCTTCTGGTACATGGGCCTCATCCCCGATTTGGCCACTTTCCGCGACCGTGCGACCACGAAGATCCGTAAAATGGTTTTGCACATCTTCTCGCTGGGATGGCGCGGTTCCGCCAGGCATTGGCAGAACTATGAGCGCGCCTATCTGATTCTGGCCGCCATCTCGACGCCGCTGGTGCTGTCCGTGCACTCCATCGTGTCCTTCGACTTCGCGGTTTCCAAGGTTCCGGGCTGGCATACCACCATCTTCCCTCCCTACTTCGTCGCCGGCGCGGTGTTTTCGGGCTTCGCGCTCGTGGAAACCCTGCTCATCATCGCCCGCCAGGTTTTCGGCCTGCACAAGGTGGTCCGCATGCACCATCTCGACAACATGAACAAGTTCATGTTGCTGACGGGCTCGCTGGTCGGCTATGCCTACGGCATGGAGCTGTTCATCGCCTGGTATTCGGGCAACATGTACGAGAAGTTCGCCTTCTACAACCGCGCCCTCGGCGAATTCTGGTGGTCCTATTGGATCATGGTTTCCTGCAACGTGATCGCGCCGCAACTTTTCTGGTTCAAGAAGATCCGTTTCAACATCCCCATCATGTTCATCATCACCATCTTCATCAACATCGGCATGTGGTTCGAACGTTTCGTCATCGTGATCACCCTGCATGCGGATTTCCTCCCCTCTTCTTGGGGTTATTACCGTCCGACCTGGGTGGATATTTGGACCTACATCGGCACCTTCGGCCTGTTCGGAACGTTCTTCCTGCTGTTCATGAAGTATCTGCCCCAGCTCGCCATCGCGGAAGTCAAAGGCGTCATGCCCGAAGCCAGCCCGCATTTCGGCG
>JBDSIO010000390.1:0-1943 GCA_039917895.1 Fibrobacteria bacterium
ACCAGGGAAATGTAGACGGTGAGGGCTACCAGAAACCAGTGATCGCCGTAGGTGTGGAAGAAGGCCGAAAAAATGGTGATGCGCAGGAAGCCTATCAGGCCCAATAGCGCTCCCAGGATCAGGCCGACGAAAATTTCGCGCCGCAGTACGGTCCAGAAGTCCTGGAATTGCACTTCGCCCAGTGCGATGGCGCGCAGCACCAGGCTGGCCGCCTGCGAACCGGCATTGCCGCCGCTGGAAATGATTAGGGGTATGAACAGGGCCAGGATCACGGCGCGGGAAATCTCCTGCTCGAAAAAGCTCATGGCCGTGGCGGTCAGCATTTCGCCCAAGAACAATACGGTCAGCCAGCCGCCCCGCTTCCTGACCATGCTGCCCAGGGTCGAATCCAAATAGGATTCCTCGAGCGCGCCCACGCCGCCCAGTTTGTGGATGTCTTCGGTGGTTTCCTTTTCTTCGAGGTGCAGGATGTCATCGATAGTGACGATGCCGAGCAGGTAGCCCTCCTCATCGATTACGGGCAGGGCCGTACGGCTGGAGTACTTCTTGAAAGCCTGGATGGCCTCCTCTTCGGGATGGCCGGCGGGCAGGGACACGAACTGACGGTCCATGATGTCCAGGGTAATGCGATCCAGGGGAGACAAAAGGAACTCCCGGATCCCGATTTCATCGATGAGGCGGCCGCGGTCGTCCACGACATAAATATCGTTCAGCGTCTCCTTGCCCTCTCCGTTGCGGCGGATGAAATCCAGCACGCGTTCCACCGTCCATTCCTGCTTGATGGCCAGGAAGTCCGGTGTCATCAGGCGGCCGATGCTGTCCTTGGGGAAGTCCAGCAGGCGTTGGGCGGTCTTGCGCTCCCGCGGCTTGAGAAAGCTGAGCAGTTGCCGGGTCGCGTTCTGCGGCAGCGATTCCAGCAAGGCGGTGCGGTTGTCCGGATCCATACCGTTGATGATGGCCGCGACCCGCTGGTTGCTGACAGCGTTGAGGATATCCTTCTGCACGGCCACTTCCAGGAGCTGGAATATCTCCGTGGCTTTTTCCTCCGCAAGCTTTTCGAAGAAGATGGCCTGGTTGAGCGGCTCCAGGCGCGCCGCCATTTCGGCCAGATCCTCGGCGGCCAGGCTGGCGCAAATCTCCTCCATGCCTTCCATATCGGCCGTCTCCAGGGCCGTTTCCAGATCCGGGAAGAGAAGTTGCGTTTGCAGGTTGCTGCCGGCCATACAGTTCCGCTACTCTCCGTTAAGGTTCCGAGGTTCAGTCCCGTTCAAGCAGGCGGAAGCGGAAGGTCAATCCCGCCTCGTCCAGAAAAGGCGAAACCGCGGTCTCGCGGAACCCGGTCCCGAAGGGCGCCAGGAAAGTGTCGCAGGGGAATTCGGCCTCGACTTCGGTGAGGAAGATGCGCGCGCAGGCCGGATGGTTCAGGGCCTCGGCATAGATCTCGCCGCCGCCTGCCACGAAGATGTTCTTGACGGTGGGATCGCGCTCCAGTTCATCCAGCCCGGATTGCAGGGAGGGCCACACATGATGCGATCCGTGAAAGACCCCGGCGCGCAGGCGGCGGCTCAACACCCCGTTGAGGCGGCCGGGAAGGGGACGGAAGCGCGGCGGCAATCCATCCCAGGTCTTGCGGCCCATCAGTACGGAGTTTTGGGCGCCTGGACTCCAATCCGCCAGGGCCGGAGCTCCGCTTATCCGGGCCGTGAGGCTTTCCCAGGTGTGGGTCCGTTTATCGCGGAAGCCGATGTTCATGGCGTAACGGGCCAATACCGCATCGGTGTCCGGGCAGGTGGTCAGCTCCTTGAACCAGCGCATGTCGCCTTTGAGCTTCCAGGGCAGCGCTCCATCCTTGCCGATTCCACGCTTGCGGTCCATCGCCACGACCACGCTGAAGGTGCCCGCGCCGCCTGTTTTACCGGGTCCTTGCAGGGGATCGGGTAAGC
>JBDSIO010000391.1:0-4261 GCA_039917895.1 Fibrobacteria bacterium
CTGACGCCGATCGCGCCCAGGATGGGGCCCCCCAAGGTGCCGCGACCGCCGACGGCGACCCACACGATCATCTCCAGGGAGCTCTTCACGTCCATGCGGCCGGGGGTGATGATACCGGTCTGGGGTACGTAGAGGATGCCGCCGATCGCGGCGAACAGGGCGGCCACGCAGAAGGCGAACAGTTTATAACGCATGACGGGGAAGCCGGTGAAACGCAGGCGGTGTTCGCTGTCGCGGATGGCCACCAAAACCTTGCCGAGCTTGGATCCCACCATGTAGCGCGCGCCGAAATACGCGGCCGCCAGCACCACGGCCGTCAGGACGTAGAGGCCGCGCTTGGAGGCCGGGTTCGCCAGATTCATGCCCAGCAGGGTCTTGAAATCCGTCAGCCCATTGGTGCCGCCGAGCATGGTCTCGTTGCGCAGGAAGATCAGCCACATGGCCAGCGCCAACGCCTGGGTGATGATGGAGAAGTAAACGCCCTTGATACGGCTCCGGAAGGCGAAAAAGCCGAAGACGAACGCGAACAGGGTGGGAACCGCAAGCGCCAAGGCCAGCGCCATCGGGAAGTGCCGGAAGGGCTCCCAGAACAAAGGGAGCTCCTTGACCTGATTCCAAACCATGAAATCCGGCAAGGCGCTGCCGTACACGCTCTTGGTGCCGGTCTTGAGAAGCATGTGCATGCCGATGCAATAACCGCCCAGGCAGAAGAATACGGCCTGGCACAATGACATGATTCCGGTATAACCCCAGATAAGGTCGATGCCAAGCGCCGCGAGAGCGAAGCAAAAATAGCGGCCCAGCAGGTTCAGGTTGAGATCCGAGACCAGGCCGAAGGCGTTGAGGACGGGGATAACGACCACGGCCGCAGCCGTAAGGATCAATGCCGTACGTTCCTGTCGGGCAAACAGTGAGAGCGTTTGCTTAATCCCTTCCTTGCTCCCTTCCTTACTCCCTTCCTTACTCTCCTTAGGCGTCTTCATTTCTGCCTTTCGCCGGAAACAGTCCCGAAGGCCTGTTCTGCAGGAACAAGATCACCAGACCGAGTAGCACTACCTTGGCGTAAACGCTTTGCAGGAACGGCTCCAGGAATTTGTTCATGGTGCCGATGCCCATGCCGGAGATGACCGTGCCCGCGAGCTTGCCCACGCCACCGGTCACCACCACCATGAAGGAGTCCACGATGTAGTTCTGGCCCATCGACGGATCCACGTTGCCGACCTGGGTCAGGGCGCAGCCCGCCACGCCCGCGATGCCGGTGCCCAGGCCGAAAGTGAGCGCGTCCACGCGCCGGGTCGCGATGCCGAGGCAAGCGCTCATGGATCGGTTCTGCGTCACGGCGCGGATCTTGGTGCCCAGGCTGGTTTTGTAGAACGCCAAGCTGACTGCTCCCACAATGATGGTTGTGAGGAAAATGATGAAGATCCGGTTGTAAGGTAAAACCACCTGCGGGAAGATTTCCCATCCTTTGGCCAGCAGGGCCGGGGTGGAGACCGCGGTCAGATCGCCGAACAGACTGCGGGCGGTCTGGATGAGCAGCAAGCTCAGCCCCCAGGTGGCGAGTAGGGTTTCCAGCGGACGTCCGTACAGGCGTTTTATGATGGTCATCTCGACCAGCATGCCGATACCGCCCGCGGCCAGGAAGCTGAGCGGCAGGGACAACAGCAAGAACCAATCGAAATACAGGGCCGGAAGGAATTTCTGGAATGCCCCCTGGATGAGGAAAGTGGCGTAGGCGCCGATCATCATGAATTCGCCATGCGCCATGTTGATCACGCCCATCAAACCGAAGATGATGGCGAGGCCCAGAGCCATCAGGATGAGGATGGATCCCAGGCTAAGGCCCGTGAACACGTTTTGCACCGCGCCGGTGAAACTCTGGAAGGATTCGATGTCGTGGATGGCCTTGGCGACGGCTAAGCGCACGTTCCCGTCGGTTTCCGCGGAAACGGTTCCGGCTTGGGCTTCCGTCTTCAACATCGCCTGGAGTTCGGGGAGCACGTTCACGGAATGAATCCCGCCCAGGCGAGCGGCGGCGGCGGCGCGTACGGCGGGCTCGGCGGACTTGAGTTCAATGCGGGCCATGGCCTCGTCGATGAGCTGGATGACCCCGGCGTCCCGCTCGGTAGCGCGCGCGGTTTTGAGCAGGGGAAGCTGGGCGGGCTCGCTGGTCTCGCCCAAGGCGAGCGCGGCCGATTTCCGCTTAAGCCGGTCGGTACTTTTCAAATCCATGGCCGTAAGCACGGGTTGGATGAGGGCCCGCACTTCGCGGTCGGTTTCAAGTTCCACGAGATCCACCAGCTTGGCGTAGGCGGGCGAACCGTCCGTGGCTTTCAGGGGTTCCAACGGAAGTACGCGCAGCAAGGGAACCCAGGTTTCGTTGTCGCGCGACTCTTCGGGACCGCCGATTACGAGCAGCTTGCCGGCCGCACCAGCTTCCGGGCCCGTGTATTCGTATACGTTGCCTTTATAAAGGTTCTGGTAAAGCCCCTGCAAGCCGGCTTCGCCGGAGGCCAGCAGGGCCTTCACGGTTTCGGTGCGGGTTTCCTCGTTGAAAAGCAAAGTGTCCAGCAGGGCGGTGGGCGTCTGCGCGATGGAGCTTTCCGCGCTTGCGGAAACTGCGGTGGCCGCTGTGGTTTCGATGGTTGGCATTGACGCAACGGCTGCCGTGGCCGAGGAGGCTTGGGCTGGTTGCCCGGTGGCCGCCGTCCCGGAGGACAGGGTATCCGCGCGGAGCGGAGAGAAAGTCAACATCGCAGCCCCGAAGACGGGGAGCAGTGAAAGGCGAAGCATTCGGTTCCTTTTTGCAGAATCCGTTTAGCGTATCAACATACCAGCGCGCCGGCGCGTCAAGGCCGGCGTGACAAGATAGGCCGTCGGACGAAGCCCGGCGGCCACGGTCTTTTACTTGCCGGCCTTGGTGTAGGTGCCGGTGTGGTCAACGTGGTCGCAGCCCTTGTCGGGGCTGGTGTAGATGGACCAGGGTTCCGGAGCCACGAGGCCCTTGGACTTCCAGACCACCTTGAACTGTCCGTCCTTCTTGATCTCGCCGATCAGCACGGGCTTGTGGAGATGATGGTTCTTCTCATCCATCTTGACCATGCCGCCCGGGGCCTGGAAGGACATGCCATAAGCGGCCTTGCGGACCTTGTCCACTTCGAACGACTTGGCTTTGGCGGCCGCGAGGGCCCAGATGTTGACGCTGATGTAGGCGGCTTCCATCGGGTCATCGGTCACGCGCTTGTCGCCGCCGGGAAGGTTGTTCTTCTTGGCGAAGGCCTTGAAGGCCTTGACGAAGGTTTGATTCGAAGGAACCTTGACCGACTGGTAGTAGTTCCAGGCGGCGAGATGGCCGACCAGGTACTGGGTGTCCATGGCGCGCAATTCGTCCTCGGCGACAGAGAAGGCCATGATCGGGCACATGGCCGAGGTCAGGCCCTGGTTCGCGAATTCCTTGTAGAAAGGAACGTTCGAATCGCCGTTGATGGTGGACAAAACCGCAGCCTTGCCGCCGGCCGCGAACTTCTTGATTTTGCCGACGATGGTCTGGTAGTCCTGGTGGTGGAACGGGGTGTACTCTTCTTCGATGTTGGCGGCGGGCACGCCCTTGGCCAGCAGGAAGGCGCGCAGGATCTTGTTCGCCGTGCGCGGGAACACGTAGTCGGTTCCGAGCAGGTAGAACTTCTTGTATTCGCCGCCGTCCTTGCTCATCAGGTATTCCGCGGCGGGAATCAACTGCTGGTTCGGGGTCGCGCCGGTGTAGAATACGCTCTTCGAGCATTCTTCACCCTCGTACTGTACGGGGTAGAACAGCAGCGCGTCGGCGCCTTCGAACACGGGAAGCACGGATTTGCGCGAGACTGAGGTCCAGCAACCGAAGGTCACGGCGACTTTGTCCACGCCCACGAGTTGCTTGGCCTTTTCCGCGAACAGATCCCAGTCCGAAGCCGGATCTACGACCACGGTCTCGATTTTCTTGCCGTTCACGCCGCCCTTGGCGTTGATTTCCTCAACGGCCATGGTCACGACGTCCTTGAGGGACACTTCGGAAATGGCCATGGTGCCGCTCAATGAATGCAGAATTCCCACCTTGACGATTTCTTCAGCTTTGACCGGGGTGTCAGCTGCCGATGCGTAGGAAAACGCTGTCAGACCCAGCGCCAAAGCGCCGAGGCCCTTACGGGCGGCATGGAAAAAGGGTTGCGAATGATTCATCGTTGACTCTCCTATCCGAGGTTTCGGTGATAAAGACTTTGGAGGG
>JBDSIO010000392.1:0-10191 GCA_039917895.1 Fibrobacteria bacterium
TCATCCTGGAAGGCGCAGACCTCACGCAATGGCGGAGAGCTGAACCCCGCCAGGACGAAAGTAGCAACGGTAGGCATCGATTCCATGTGCCGTGTCAAAGTCTGCCGCCAACCGGGATGAGCACCCACAATTTCAGACCCAAGCGGATGGCGCGCCATCCTCTATCCCAAATGAGCCCCCAAAATTTAAAAATCGGATTCAGCGCGGGACGACGATGCCGGTCTGCGCCGTGAATTCGTCGAGCGTGATCAATGCTTCGCCATTGGCAAGGCGTTCGGGATAAAGAATCCCTTCCAGGTGATCGAATTCGTGCTGGAACAGGCGCGCCAAAAACCCGCTGAAGCGTTCCGTTCGAGGCGTACCGCGGCGATCGGTAAAGGAAACGTCGATCTCCAGATGGCGCAGAACCTTGGCCCGGAATCCGGGCACGCTCAGGCAGCCCTCCCATCCCGTTTCCCTTTCCTCCGAGACCCGGAGTATTTCAGGATTGATGATTGCCGTCGGCTCCATGGCCGGGGCATCAGGATAACGGGAATTCGGCTGGGGAGCCATTATGAAAAGGCGAAGCGACCTGCCCACTTGGGGAGCCGCGATGCCGACGCCGAGATTCTCGTGCCCGCAACGGATCAGTTCATCGATGAAGGCCTGGAATTCCGGATCGGCGATGTCCAGGATACGACCAGCCTTCATCGTCAAGCGTTCGTCAGAGCGTGCCAGCAGGGGTAGGGGATTCATAGGGGCCACATTTTTAATATAACCTGGACTTCCGGGGAGAGAACTAAAAATGAAAAATGAAAAACTCAAATTTGAATGCGAACCCGAACGTCTTTTCCACATTTTTCACTTTTCATTTTTCAATTTGATTTTTGCCTTATCCGGCCCTAGGCCGGCTGGATCGGTGATACTCCCAACCCTGTACCGGATGTGGGCAGTAGCCGGCCCTTTTCAAGTACCAGACCCTTGAAACAATCGTCCCTGAGCAGCCAGCTTCCGTCCAAATCGGCGTAGTCGGCTTCCTGGGCGACAACCGTGCCGGCGGAAATCAGCAGGCTGCTTTCCAGCATGCATCCCACCATGGACTTGAGTCCCAGCCGCTTTCCGATCCGGAGCATTTCCAGGGCCGGGGTGATGCCGCCGCACTTCACGAGCTTGATATTGAAACCGGAAAAGCGACCGGGCATCCGCTCCACATCGGCAGGGCCGGCGCAGCTTTCATCCGCGAGGATGGGCAGACCGGAGGCGCGCAGGATCTCTTCCATGCGATCATCCTCGGAAGGCGGCAGGGGCTGTTCGATGAATTCGACTCCCAGTTCGCGGAGCCGCGCGCTGATCGAGGCCATATCCAGGCCCGCCCAGGCGCCGTTGGCGTCGACGCGCACGGCGGCGGAGGTGCGGAGGCGGATGGCCTCGATCAAACCGGTATCCACCCGGGCATCCAACTTGACCTTTACAGCGGGAAAGTCCGCAACCTCCTCTATCCGGCCTGGCCACTCTTCCCGCGGACAGATGCCCAGGGTCGCGGAAGTGGGCACCGGATGGGCCGCTTTTCCGAAGGCGCATTCCGCCCCGGTCCTGCCGCAGAGCTTCGCGTTCAGATCCCAGAGCGCGATATCGATGGCGCATTGGCAGGCCCGCGAGGGGGCAACGCGTTCCCAGACCTCGTTCCAGATGCGGGTGATGTCGTCAGGTCCTCTCAAGGTCTGGCGGCGGAAGTAATCCGCCATCCCGTCCAGGGTCATTTGCACATCGAGATGGTTCTCCCGATAAAAGGAGTTCGGGGAGGCCTCGCCGTATCCCATCACTCCTTCCTGTTCCAGCACCAGAAATACGTTATCGACCTGGGGCCGGGTGGCGCGGGAAATCCGGAACACGTGCTTGGGGTGCAGGGCTTTGCCAATGGAGTAGCTGCGTATCATGGGGGATATCGATCGACGAGGTGAATATACATCGGTACCCCGGCTCCGCAAACCGGGGATTTTTATGTTATTATGGCTTTGTAATGCCAGGAAAAGCCATGCGCGAAATCATAGGCAGATCGGTGGAGGGACGGGATTTGGTCCTGCATTCCAACTACCCCGCGGGTCGGTTTCCCGGCCATGGCGGGACCGGTTCGGGCACCCTTCTGATCGGCGGCACCCATGGCGATGAGCGAGCCACCGTCGCCATCCTCGAAAACTTCGCCGCGGACCGTTTCGCCTCCGCCATTCGCAGTGTAAACAATGCGCCGCTGGCCATCCTCAGTCTCCACAATCCCGACGGTCACGCCGCCGATATCCGCTATAACGGCCGCGGCGTCGATCTCAACCGGAATTTTCCGCACCAATGGAATCCGGTGTCCGAGGAACCGCCCGGTCCCGCGCCCCTTTCCGAACCGGAGTCCCGGGCGCTTCACGATTTCATCCTGGTTCACCGGCCCGCCAAGATCATCAGCCTGCATTGGGCCCTTTCGGAAATCGACGCCGACGGTCCGCAAAGCACGGGCACGGCCGTCGCGATGTGGGAAGCGCTGACTGCGGAAGAACGGAAACCCTATCGTTTGCGCCTCCAGGGCCAAGCGACGTCGGGCACCGGCGAATGCCATGGTTCCTTGGGACAGTGGTGCGGCAACGGCCTGGTCTATCCGGACGGGATGCGACCCGCAATGATCACCCTGGAACTTCCGTATTACGCCCACGGCCTCGATCGACCGCAAGCGCTTCCCGGGGAACATTTGGATCAGGTACGCCAAATTTGGCGTACTAATCCCGATGCTTACCTGGAGGGAGTGGAAGGGGCGGTCCACAAGATGCTCGACGCCGCGTGTCGGCATACCCATGTCTGGCCGCATCCGCACCCTAGTGCAAGTCCTGCCGCAAGTCCTGCCGCCGAAAACCGGAAAGGATGAGAATTCTCGTCTGCCCCTTGGATTGGGGTCTCGGCCATGCCACCCGGTGCATTCCGCTCGTACGCTCTTTGCTCGCCGGAGGCCATCAGGTTCGCATCGGGGCGGCGGGCGGCGGCCTTCGGTTGCTGCGCGCGGAATTCCCCGGACTGGACGTGTTCGAGTTTCCCGGTTATACGGTTCGGTATGCGCGGTCCCCGCGGTGGTTCCTGCCCGTGATGCTTCTGCAATTGCCGTCCGTGCTTCTGGGAATGCGATCCGAATCCCGGCGCCTCCGTGCCATCCTGACCGGCCATCCCGCCGATTTGATCCTCTCGGACGGTCGCTACGGAGTGCGATCCGATACCGTGCCGAGCATCTTCATCACCCATCAGGTCTTCATCCGGTTGCCAGGCCGTTTTCCGGGCTCCCGTCTCGCGGAAAAAGCGCTGTTGGCTATCAACCTACGCCGGCTCCGCGCATTCGACCGCATCTGGGTGCCCGATGTCGCCGGGAGCGATTCCCTTTCGGGTGAGTTGAGCCATGGATCAGGCTTGCCGGACAACCTGGAGTTCATCGGCCCCTTGTCCAGGTTCACATTGGAATCGGTGGGTGTCCCCGAAGTCCTTGCGGGCGAGGCCATGCCCAAGGTGGACATCCTCGCCGTGGTCAGCGGGCCGGAGCCCCAACGGGGCCTGTTCGAAAAGATTCTGCGCGCGAAGCTGAGTGCGTTGGGAGGAACCCGGGTGCTGATCCGGGGATTACCTTCCGATGACATGGCGCCTTTGCCCGGCCTTGCGTCCATATCCCCCGGAGGGCTCACGGAATTCGGGCACTTACCCGGGGATTCGCTGGCGCGTCTTTTTGCGGCCGCGGAAATGGTGGTGGCGCGGTCTGGCTATACCACGGTCATGGAACTCGCGGGACTGGGCGCGCGCGCGGCCTTGTTGGTGCCGACCCCGGGGCAATCGGAGCAGGAGTACCTGGCGGATCACCTTGAAAAGTCGGGAGCGGCGGTGCGGATGGATCAAGATGCCTTGGATTTGGTTGTCGCCAAGGAGCGGCTCAGGGAGCGGCCGGGATTCCGGCGCTGGGGAAGACCCGCCGATGAAGTCGCGGTTGCACGCGCGGACGGAGGGACGGTAAAACCGGGATCAGCGGCGGCCGTAACGTCTCCGCTTCGTGCCTTCCTGTCCGCGCATCCGCTTTTACGCGCGGCGCCTTGATCTTTGTAGATTTGACCCAGGGTTGCATGATATTCCGACAACGCTTTCCCCTGTCCCAATCGCCTGTCCCTAAGAGGGCGGCTTTGCGATCCGCCACGGTGAATGGTATCTCGGGATTCCTTGTCGCGATCCTGGCACTTTGCCTGTTCGTACCTGACTCGGCCACCGCAGGCGCACCAGGCAAATCCGCTTTGACTGTATCGGAAGTTGGCGGCAAAACCGATGCGCGCCTGGCCTTCTACCGCGAGCGGCTCGGCAAATACCTTGCGACTTTGAAGAAATCCGACTCCATAACGCCATATTTCCTTGCCTACCGCATTAATGACACCGTCTACCACAGTTTCCTGGCCAATAAGGGCGGCGTCATCGAGGACAAGAGCGGCTTATCACGCTACTTGGGCGCGGAAGCGCGCGTCGGCAACGGCAAGTTCGACAACACCCATCCGATGCGGGACAATCTCGATTTCACCGCCTGGGGAGGCTATCAGAACGTGCGATTGCCTTTCGAACAAGAGGGCAAGCCCGCGGAGCAGGTCCTGAAAGTGGCCACGGATTTCGCCTTCCGGGCGGCCAAGGACCAGTTCATCAAGATCAAGGCCAACGTGGACGTCCGCCCCGCGGAGAATGATACCGGACTCGATTTCGCTTCCGTAAAAGCGGTAAAGCACGTCGATCCCCCGATGGCGATGCCTCCGGGACGTAAGGCCCTGGACAGCCTGTATGCCCGCATCCGCAAGTCCTCGCGCCTTTTCGAAAACCGGCCGCATTTGTTTTCGAGCCAAATCGAATTCAACTACCACAAGGTGCGCAAACTGTTGCTCACATCCGAAGGCACCACCCTCTGCCACACCGAGATCCTGGGGAACATCGGCATCTATGTCGAGACCAAGGCCCAGGACGGCATGATCCTGTGGCTGACCAAGGATTTCTTCTTCAAGGAAATCCCCCTGGACTTTCCCTATGATAGCCTGGCTCAGGCCACGGAACTGCTGCTTCGCCGCCTCGACACCCTGCGCACCGCTCCGGTGATGGAAACCTTCGTGGGTCCGGTCATTCTCAAGAATGTCGCCGCCGCCGTCTTCACCCACGAGGTATTCGGCCACCGCGTGGAAGGGCATCGCCAGAAGGCCGTCGACGAGGGCCAGACCTTCGTCACCAAAATCAACCAATCACTGGCCGCGCCCTTCCTGACCATCCTCGACGATCCCACGCGGGAATTCTCCGGTGGGGTCCCCCTGAACGGCTATTACAGATTCGACGATGAGGGGGTCCCGGCCCGGCCTACGCCCCTGATGGTCAACGGCGTTTTCAAGGATTTCCTTCTCAGCCGTTCCGTGATTTCTCCCAAAGGGTCCTCCAACGGCCATGGCCGCGGGGTGCTGGGCCTACAGCCCACCGCGCGCATGGGCAACACCGTTCTGGAAGCCGCGCGCACCGTGCCCGCCGCGTCTTTGCGCGACAGTCTCACGGCCATCCTCAAGCGCACGGGCAAACCCTACGGCCTGCTGCTGCACGACATCTCCGGCGGTTTCACATATACCGGGCGCGATTTGCCGCAATCCTTCCGCGTGGAACCGCTCTATGTCTCGCAG
This sequence comes from Fibrobacteria bacterium, assembly GCA_039917895.1. Lineage (GTDB taxonomy): Bacteria > Fibrobacterota > Fibrobacteria > UBA11236 > UBA11236 > Chersky-265. The sequence continues at coordinate 5,679 of JBDSIO010000392.1, forward strand.
ATTTTCGCCGATGGGCGTCCCGATCGCGTCGTGCGCGGGGTGGACGCGGTGGGAACACCTCTGGTCAGCCTGCGTCAAGTGGCAGCCGCCGGCGACGATCCAGCCGTCTTCAACGGCTTCTGCGGCGCGGAGTCCGGGTGGGTCCCCGTATCAGCGGTCGCTCCCTCCTTGCTGTTGGAATCCATGGAATTCGAGAGCCGTGCCAGGGATCAGAACCTGCCTCCCATACTCGCGCCCCCGGCGGTGTGGCCATGATCGGTTTCATCCGATCCATACGGGCAATCCTTCCCACTGGCGCCGGGCTCTCTCTGCCATTCGCGCGGCATGCCCGTTATCTTTTTTCGTTCGCCGCAATCATCGTCACAGCGGTGTTTTCCCTATCGTCTGCCGTCGGTGCCAAGGAGGCCGGCGTACCCGTCCTCCCTCCGGATCGGCAAATCCCTGGGGATGGGCCCATAAAGACCAGCCCGGTCGGAGCCATGCAGGGTAAGACCGATACCTCGCAGTCCGCCATGGAAGGGTCCGACGTGCTCAAGGCCATGGGCCATGAGTTGAAACGTTCCATGGACAGCCTGCGCATCAAAGGCCGTCCCAGCCCGTACTTCCTTTCCTACCTGCTATGGGACCTGGAATCGTTCCACATGCAGGCATCCCTCGGTTCCTGTGAAATGACGGATACGGATCGCCAGCATCTGATAGATGTCGACCTGCGGGTTGGCGGTTATGACGAAGACAATTCCAATTTCCAGGGCGGTATCGTTTTCGGACCGCGGTTGCGGCTGCCTTTGCCCCAGAAGAACGACACCAATTTGCTGCGCCTGTCCCTGTGGGCTGCCACCGACGCCAGATACAAAGTGGCAGTGGAACTGCTGGCCCAGAAGCGCGCCTTTCTGGCCAACCACAGCGGTCGTGACGGCCTTCCCGATTTCTCCCGGCAGAGAATCCTGAAACGCTACCGCGCCGAACCCCGTTCCGCTTCGGACACGGCCAAGACGGCCGCCCTGGGCAAGGAACTCAGCGGTTACCTGGCAGGCTTTCCCTGGCTGCTGGAATCGCGCGTGGGGTTCCAATATTACTACACGACCTTCTATTACGTGGATTCGGAAGGCGCGCGTTTCATCGAAACCGTCAAGGAGAATACCCTGATCGTGGCCCTGTTCACCCAAGCCGAGGATGGGGCTCCGCTCTGGGATTATTTGCGGATAGCAACCCGGGATCCTTTGAAACTCGGAGACGGCATCGTCAGCGCGGCATCGCTGCGGGATTCCCTCGCACCGATTCTCAAGCGCCTGGAATACCTCCGGAGCGCGAAGCCTTTGGCCAATTACCGGGGACCGGTGCTTTTCAACGGGACCGCCGCCGGTGAACTCCTGAACAAGGCCCTTTTGGCCCCCCAGTCGCGGTTGCGCGAACCCGTAGGCGCGGGTTCGGAAGCGAACTTCATGGTGAGCCTGGCCGGCCGCAAACTGTTTCCGTCAGAGGTCACGGTCATCGACACGCCGTCCCTGACCGCGTGGGAAGGCCGCTCCCTGTTCGGCCACTACGTACAGGATCAGCAAGGACAACCGGCCGAGGATATCACGCTGATCCAGGACGGCCGGGTCAAGGATTTTTTCCTGGGCAAGGTTCCGGTGCGGAAAGCCAAAGGCCATGCCAGCAATGGACATTGGCGCTATGGGGGCGGTTTTCCGGGAGTGACCCTGCTGCGATCCTCCAAACCCATGGCCGAATCCGATCTGAGATCACGGCTGGCGTCGCTGGGTGCGGATGAAGGTACGGGGTACGGTCTGGTTGTGTCCAAGGTCGTTGATGAGGATGCCTTCAAGCTTCTGCGCCATCCCCTGGCGTCGCAATTGGCATCGACCGATGGCATGGACGGGCGCGGGTCCTTTTCCCTGACGCCACCTTGCGAAGTGGACATGGTGGACTCGCATACCGGCAAGGTTACCCCGGTGCGCGGACTTTCCTTCCCGTCCATCGACACCAAGTCATTGCGCGATATCGTTGCGGTGGGCGACAGGCCTTATCTGCATGAGCCCCAGGCTTCGTTTTCCATCCTCTGCCCGTCTTTGCTCTTCAGTCTGCTGGATTTGAAGGGCAGCCGGAACACCCAGCCGCGGTTGCCTTATCTCCCGTAATCGTTGGGGTAGAGTTCAAATTTCAAAGTGAAAAGTTTAAAGTGCAAAGTTGCAGAGGCACTCGAACGAAGCTACGGCCGGTTGGATAAGTTCGCGCGCCGAGCCGCGATAGCACGCAGAAAATTCTTCATTTTGCACTTTGAAATTTGTGCTTCGACTTCTCTCTTGAACCTGCCTCAGTCATTACTCCCTTGACGGCTCACTCCCGGTCCACCCCGCAAGTTCCGGGCTTATCGCCCACAATCCCGGCCCCGCGAGCGCTTGGATATGCGCCAGTTCCGCTCGCAGCGTTTGCGCCCATGCCGGGGCTGACCCGTGGGCCAAATCGCGGCCCAACAGGGATTGGAACGCCGCATCGCCCTGGGCCGAATAGGCCACCACCTCCGCTTTGCGGGCGGATCCGATTCCTGCGCGCTTGGCCGCCTCTTCGATGGCGTCTTCCAGGCCGCCTAGGCGATCCACCAGACCGTTCGCCAGGGACTGGGTACCGGTATAGATGCGGCCCTGGCCCAAGCTGTCCACTCCGGCCTTCGTTTTCTTCCGCCCCGCCGCCACCTTGGAGATGAAATCATCGTAGAACTGATCCATATGCTTCTGCAGAACCTGCGTTTCCGTCGAGTCCCAGGTGCGGGCCATGGAGTTCGCGTCCGCATGGGGCGAGGTCTTCACGGTTTCCGTCGCCAAGCCCAGTTTCCCGTATAGCCCGGTCAGCACGAATTTGCCCCATAGCACCCCGATGCTGCCTACCACGGAATTGGGCGCGGCCAGGATGCGATCCGCGCCGCAGATCAGGTAGTAGCCTCCGGAAGCGGCGTCATGGCCAACGGAGGCGATCACTGGCTTGCCGGCTTTCTTGATCAGCTCGACTTCCCGCCACATGATATCAGCCGCCTGGGCCGAACCGCCCGGCGAGTCGACGCGCAGCACCACTGCCTTGACCGCGGGATTGAGACGGGCGCGCTTGAGCTGGGAGACCACGGTTTCCGACCCGGCCAGATCCGGGCCCGCCAGCCAGGAACGGGCGCTGCGGCCCAATACCATGTTTCCGGTAACCACCACCACGGCGATTTGCGGCCGGATATCCCAGTCGAGTCGGGCGTTGGCTTTGGGCGGGGAATGATCGACGTCGGCATGTTTGCCGCCTGCCAGTTCCACGGCCTGATCCTGATAGATGAGGGTATCGATGAGCCGGGCTTTACGGGCATGCTCCAGGCTGATTTCGCCGGACTCGAACGCGGCGCGCACCGAATCGACGGGCAGTCCGCGCGCGACCGCGATGGTGGCGGTGAAATGTTCCCACATCGCGCCCAGGAAACCGCTCAGGTCGGCACGCATGGGCTCGGACATCCTGGTGCGCGTGTATGGCTCTTCGAAGGATTTGAATTTTCCGTGGCGGAGGAATTGCGGCTCCACCCCCAGCTTGTCGAAAAGACCGCGGTAGAACGTCACCTCAGCCGCGAAACCGGATACGGCGAAATAGCCCTGAGGCTGCATGGCCACCACGTCCGCAGCCGATGCCAGGAAGTAATTCAGGGGTGTCACCTGTTCCAGGTAGGCGACCACCCGGATGCCGCGCCCGCGCAGACGCAGGATCCGGTTCCGGATCTCCTCACCCAGGGCCCAACCGCATCGGGCGTTCCCGAGCCTGATCAAAGCGGATTTGATGTGGGGATTCGCTTCGACGACGTCGAATCGCGCTTGCAAGTCAAGGAAAGCGATGTCACCGCCCGGCGAGAGAAAGCCCTTCTGCGCGCCGCCTTCCGAGATATTATGGTTCAAATCCAGTTCCACCATGTTCCCGCCCGGCAACAGGAACGGGGTCTTTTGCCGGTTGTCGAATTGCAGGCCGGCTTCCCGATGGCGCCCGTTCCCGATGCCGCCGGCCAGGCGCCGTTCCATTCCGGTGGTGCCGGAGTGGCGGCCTCTGCCCACGCCGTACCCGCCGGAGAGCCGGTCGGTAGCCTGGATAACCAAGCCCACCGAGCCGCTCCTGTTCCTGGGATCCCACTCCGATTCGATTTTGAAACCGAAGCCGACGGGTATCTGGGCGAAAACGAAGGTCCTGCGTTTTCCGGAATCGGGCCTGACCGCCCCGACTCCGAAATTGTAATCCGCGGCCCAACCACTCCGGGCGGCAAAAGGCCGGAAGCCCAATGAAAAATGGTGGCTGACAGGCTCTGCGGTTCCCGACCACAGGTTTTCACCCCAGTACCCGGCGAGCATCTGTGGAATGACGCGTAAATCCACTCCCGCATCCAGGAGCAGATGGTCGGATCCCTGACCGTCCCAGACGTAGGCTGGCCGAACCCCCGGAGACAGCAATCCGGCAAGGTTCCAGCCCGCAGCCCAATCGAAACGTACAAGATACGGTCCAT